>NZ_JAYIQP010000001.1:0-492982 GCF_035026585.1 Xanthomonas sp. WHRI 7945 | reverse complement strand
GGGACTCGGGACTCGGGACTCGGGACTCGGGACTCGGGACTCGGGACTCGGGACTCGGGACTCGGGACTCGGGACTCCAAAATGATGTCCTGGGGTAAATCGCTGTCAAGCGATTTGACGCAAAAAAGGCCGCTTTTTTTAAAAAAAGCGGCCCTTTTTTTTGGTCTTCGGCGCAATCGCTTTTCTGTGGGAGGGGCTTTGGCCCCAACGCCTTACCGACAACGCGTCGGGGCTAAAGCCCCTCCCACAGAAAAGCGCAAATGCGGCGAACTTGCGAAAATCCCGAGTCCCGAGTCCCGAGTCCCGAGTCCCGAGTCCCGGCCCAAGCTACGCCGCCGCTGCACGCACCAATTCGGCGTAGATTTCCGGCAACTGCCGCATCCGCTCCATCACCGCGGCCACGCCAAGCTGGCGCAGGGTTTCGGCATGGCCCAGCGGGATGTGCGCGGCTCCGGTGAAGCCGATCACGGTCATGCCCGCGGCCAATGCGGCGCTGGCGCCGGTGGCGCTGTCCTCGATCACCAGGCAGCGTTGCGGCGCCACGCCCAGGGTGTGCGCGGCCAACAGATACACGTCCGGCGCCGGCTTCGGCCGCGCCACCATGTCGGCGCCGAAGACGTTGCCGCCGACGCGCTCGGTGAGCCCGGCGCGCGCCACCGAGGCGACCACGCTGTGGCGCAGGCTGTTGGAGGCGACCGCGAGCGGCAGCGGCAACGCCAGCAGCGCCTCGCGGACGCCATCGATCGGCTGTACCTCGGCGGCGATCAACGCTTCCGAACGCTCGCGGATTTCCTCGAACAGGCCCGGCGGCAGGGTCACCGCGAAATGCCGCTGCACCCGCTCCACGATCTCGTGCGCGGTCTGGCCGAAACTGCCGGTGAGGTAGGCCTCCAGCTCCGCCCGCGGCACATAAGCGCCCAGGGCCTCGAGCATGACCCGGTCGGCCAGCACCTCGCTGTCGACGAGCACGCCGTCGCAGTCGCTGATCAGCAGGTCGAAGGGGGTCGCGGTCATCGCCAGGCTCCTCGTGCAAACCCGCATTATGCCGGGCTGCGCATGTACGCCACCGTGCTCGCGGCGCCGCCAACGCGTGTCTGCAGCGTACGGCGCGCGCCGCACAGGCATGCGCACCGGGACGTGGGACCGATCTGGGGCCCCGCGACCGGCGTGCGCGCGCCGACCGCATTTCCGGATCAATCGGCGCTTCACCGCATACAGAGGCGATTTCCGCCACGCCGCCGCTGTAACAAAACCTTACCGAATCGGCGCAAGGCAGCTGCTAGCATCGGACCGGGACGCGAGGATTGCGTCCCACCGGAACAGGACCGCGAACAGGAAAGGAGCATTCCATGCGCAAGCAGTTCCCCGCCCTGATCGCTCTTGCGACCTCGATGTTCTTCTCGGTCTCATGCGCCGCCACGCCCGGCGCCAAGGAGCAATCTGCCATGTCAGCCACGTTGCAGGATCACTCGGTCGCCTTCCGCGATCCCCGTCTCGCCGACATCGCCGCCGCCGTCGCGCGCGGCGATGCCGCACGTATCGCCACGCTGGCGCCCGGCGTGGATCTGTCCGCGCATGGCGACCAGAACGTCACCCTGCTCGAATGGGCGATCTGGAACGAACAGCCGCTCGCGCTCGGCGCGCTGCTGGACGCCGGCGCCGATCCGTCCGAGCCGGGCATGGACCAGGAAACCGTCGTGCACATGGCGGCGATGGCCAAGGACCCGCAGTACCTGAAGATCCTGCTGCAGCACGGCGCGCCGGTGGATCCGGTCAGCGCGCGCGGCAACTGGACGCCGCTGTTCCGTGCCGTGCAGAGCAAGCGCGACGAACAGATCCAGTTGCTGCTGCAGGCCGGCGCCGATCCGCGCCGGGTCGATGCCAGCGGCAACTCGCTGCTGCACCTGGCCGCGCAGAGCAGCGCCGGCAATCCGTGGGTGCTGAAGCTGCTGCAGGCCGGGGTCGATCCGGGCCTGCGCAACGCGCAGCAGAAGACCTTCCAGGCGTATTTCTTCACCACGCCCGAGCGCCTGCTCAACAGCGCTGCGCAGCAGACCCGCGCCGCCGTGCGCGAGTGGTTGAGCGCCCACGACATCCCACTGGAAGCGACCCGCTGAGGCGGGCTGTCGCACGACACGCAAGGAGCCGCGCATGAGCCAGAACGATCTCTCCGACACCGCCGCATCCGCCCCCTTCGGCGAGGCCGTCCGCGGCCAGCAGCCGCAGGCGGTGGACCGGCAACTCCCCAGCCTGCTGCAGGACCTCTACGTCACCGCCGGCCAGCGCCGCGCCGGCGGCGCGGAAACGTTCGCGCCGCTGCCCGACGGCTGGACCCGCATGGACGATGCCGCGGTACAGCGCGCCGGCATCGACCCGAGCATGCTGCACGACGCCAAGAGCGGCTTCGACGCCGCGCTCTACCGCAACGACCAGGGCAACGTGGTGCTGGCTTTCTGCGGCACCGACGAAGGCAAGGACTGGAAGCACAACCTCGGCCAGGGCCTGGGCTTCGCCGACGCGCAGTACGCCTCGGCGATCCAGCTCGGCAGCCAGGCCCGGCAGGCGTTCGGCCAGGACCTGATGATCTCCGGGCACTCGCTCGGCGGCGGCCTGGCCGCGGCCTCGGCGATGGTCAACGACGTGCCGGCGGTCACCTACAACGCGGCCGGGGTCAACGACCGCACCCTGGAGCGCGAAGGCCTGGATGCGTCCGCCGCCAAGGACTATGCCGCCGAAGGACTGATCCGCGGGTATCACGTCAAGAACGAACTGCTGACCCACCTGCAGGAAGACAGCATCCCGCTGAAATGGGCGATGCCCGACGCCGCCGGCCACCAGATCCAGCTGCCGGACCCGGACCCGCTGTCGTTCGGCCAGCGCCTGATACCCGGCATGATGCTCAAGCATCGCCTGGACCTGCACGGCATCGATTCGGTGATCAAGGCGCAGGAACTCGAATCGCAGAGCCACGCGCAGACCCAGGACCGCGCGATGCCGACCGGCAGCCGCCTGTTCAACGATGCGGTGGTGCAGCTGGACGCGCAGCGCGAGCGGCTCGACCTGCACGACGACCGCGCCTTCCTCAACACCGCCGCCAGCGTCGCCGCGCGCGCGGGCAACGATGGCCTGGAGCGCATCGACACGTTGATGCCCAGCCGCGACGGCGACCGCCTGTTCGCGGTGCAGGGCCGCGTCGACGACCCGGCGCACCTGCGCAGCCAGGTGCAGACCGCGGCGGCGGCCAGCGAACCGGCGCAGGCCAACGTCGGCCAGTTGCAGCAGCAGAACCTGCAGGCGCACGTGCCGCAGCAGGAAGAACAGCAGCGCCGGGTCGCGCTGCAGCAGTAGGCGCATAGGTCCTGGCGCCGGCCACCGGCGCCGATGACCACCCTGGATGCCCCCCTGTAGGAGCGGCTTCAGCCGCGACCGAGGCTTTACCGGCAATGCCCGGTCGCGGCTGAAGCCGCTCCTACAGGAGGCATGACGGTGCGCTAGCCCGCGCCCGCCATCGCCCGCAAGGTGATCCCGACTAGGTACGCCAGATAGGTGCCGGTGGCATAGCCCATCGTGCCCAGCAGCACGCCCACCGGGGCCAGCGCCGGATGGAACGCGGCCGCCACCACCGGCGCCGAAGCCGGGCCGCCGACGTTGCTCTGCGAGCCGATCGCGAAATAGAAGAACGGCACCCGCAGCAGCTTGCCCAGCGCCAGCAACAGCAGAATGTGCACGCACAGCCAGATCAGGCCGAGCAGGAAGATCCACGGCCGGTCGAACAGCGCCAGCAGGTCCATCTGCATGCCGATGCAGGCGATCAGGAAATACAGCAGCAGCGACCCGATGCGCGAGGCGCCGGCGCCTTCCAGCGTGCGGGCGCGGGTGAAGCTCAGCAGCAGGCCGATGGTGGTGGACAGCACCACCACCCACACGAACGGCGAGCCGAGGCTGAACTGCTTGGCCCAACTGACGTTGGCCGCGAACCAGGCCGCGGTCGGCGCCGCGATCGCATGCGCCAGGCCGACCGCGCCAAAGGCGATGCCGACGATCAGCATCAGGTCGGTCAGGCTGGCCACGCGCTCGTGCTGCGCCTGGAACTGCGCGATGCGCTGTTTGAGATCGTCGATGCCGCTGGTGTCGGCGCCGCTGCGCGCATCGATCGCCGCCGCGCGCGGGGCGAGGAAGATCAGCAGCGCCATCCACACGTAGCCGACGCCGACATCGACCACCGCGAACTGGCCGAAGGTGGTGGCGTCGACCTGGAACACCTCGCGCATCGCCAGCATGTTGGCGCCGCCGCCGATCCAGCTGCCGGCCAACGCGGCCATGCCGGCCCAGGTGTCGCCGGCCACCGTGGCCGGATGCAGCCATTTCATCAACTGGAACGCGACCACCGCGCCGAGCATGATGCTGAAGGACGCGCCCAGGTACATCGCCACCAGCTTCGGCCCCAGGCGCAGGATGCCCTTGAGGTCGACGGTGAGCGTGAGCAGCACCAGCGCCGCCGGCAGCAGCACATCGCGCGCGACCGGGTCGTACAGGCGATTGTGCTGCCCGTCGATCAGGCCGACGGTGTTGTAGACGCCGGGAATCAGGTAGCACAGCAGCAGCGCCGGCACCACGCCGTAGAAGCGCTTCCAGAACCCGCTCGGCCGCGCGGCGGTCCAGAACACCGCCCCGAGCGTGGCGGCGATCAGGCCGAAGATGACGATGTCGTTGTGGATCATTGGGAATCGGGACCGGGGACCGGGGACCGGGGACCCGGAAAAGCGCGGCGGCGCGACCGGAAACCGGGCAGCGCGCACGCCAGCGGACATCGCCTTGGTTCGCGTTCTGGCAAGACGCAATCCGCGCCCGCTTTCGCTGTTCCGGGTCCCCGGTCCCCGGTCCCTGGTCCCGTCCTCATTGCCCGATATGCTGCTTCAACCACCCATTCACCGTGTCGTGCCACAGGATGCTGTTCTGCGGCTTGAGCACCCAGTGGTTCTCGTCGGGGAAGTACAGGAACTTCGATTCGATGCCCTGGCGCTGCGCGGCGCTGAACGCGGCCAGGCCCTGCTCCACCGGGATGCGGAAGTCGAGCTGGCCATGGATGATCAGCATCGGCTTCTTCCAGTCGGCGACGTGGTTGACCGGGTTGAACTTCTCGTAGTTCGACGCCTTCTGGTACGGCGTGCCGCCCTGCTCCCACTCGGTGAACCACAGCTCTTCGGTGGCGTAGCCCATCATGCGCTGGTCGAACACACCGTCGTGGTTGACCAGGCACTTGAACGGCGAATTCCAGTTGCCCGCGATCCAGTTGACCATGAAGCCGCCGTAGCTGGCGCCGAGCGCGCAGGCCTTGTCGCCATTGAGGAACTTGAACTGCTTCTGCGCGGCGGCCCAGCCCTTCTGCAGGTCTTCCAGCGGGCGGTCGCCCCAGTGCTGGCTGATCGCATCGGTGAACGCCTGGCCGTAGCCGGTGGAGCCGTGGAAATCGATCATCACCACCGCGTAGCCCTGCCCGGCGTAGGTCTGCGGGTTCCAGCGGTTGCTCCAGCCGTTGCCGAAGCTGCCCTGCGGGCCGCCGTGGATCAGGAACGCGACCGGATAGGTCTTGCCTTCCTGGTAGTTCCACGGTTTGACCACGTAGCCGTGCACGGTGTCGTTGTTCCAGCCCTTGAACTGGAACTGTTCGTAGTCGCCGAAGGCCACGTCCGGCAGCTGTTCGCCGGCGCTGGCGCTGATCGCACGCGGATGCTGGCCGTCGGCATCGGCGACGAACACCTGGTCGCCGCTCTTGAGGCTGTTGCGGGTGAACGCCAGCGTGGTGCCGGCCAGCGCCGGCGCACCGACGCTGCCGCCATCGACCACGGTGCGGACCTTGCCGCTGGCGACATCCACCGCGAACAGCGGATGCTGGCCGAGGTCGTCGGCGGTGGTGTACACGGTGGCGCCATCGGCCGAGAGCACGATCTCGCCGGCCGAGCGGTCCCACTTCGGCGCGATCTCGCGGGTCTTGCCGCTGGCCAGGTCCATCGCCATCAGCCCGAAGCGGTCGGCCTCGAAGCCGGGGCGCTGCATCGCGCGGTAGAACAGGGTCTTGCCGTCGGCGGAGAACACTGGGCCTGCATCCCAGGCCGGGTTGGCCGCGGTCAGGTTGACCGGCGCGGTCTTGCCCGCCGCGTCCAGCCGGTACAGATCGAAGTTGGTCGACCACGGCTCCTCGCGCCCGGCCAGGCGCACGCTGGCGACCAGCGACTGCCCGTCCGGCGCCCAGGTGTAGTCTTCGCCGCCGCCGAACGGCTTGGACGGGATGTCGCCGGCCAGGGTCACGCTGATCGCCGAGGCGCCGACCACCGGCTTGGCCTTGGCGCCGGTGGGCAGCGGCGCGACGAACAGGCTGTTGCGACGGCCGTCGTTCCAGGTGTCCCAATGGCGCACGAACAGCTGGTCGAACACCACGCCGCTGGCCTTGGCGTTCTTGGTCGCGTCCAGGCGCTTCTGCGTGCAGGCCAGGTCCGAGCCGCAGTCCTGGAACACGCCGGCGCTGAAGGCGACGCGGTCGCCCTGCGGCGCGACGTGGTAGCTGTCCACGTCCAGCGCCAGGTCAGTGAGCTGGCGCGGCGCGCCGCCGGCCAGCGGCATCGCATACAGCTGCTGGCGGCCGGACTTGGCGCTGAGGAAGTACACGGTCTTGCCGTCGGCCGACAGCTCCGGCGAATTGACGTTCCAGCCGTCCGGGGTCAGCCGCTTCGGCGGCGCCGCATCGCGGGTGCGCAGGTTGCGCAGCCACAGCCCCGTGCTGGCCTTGTCGGTGGCCTTGTCCATTTGCCGCTTGGCGAAGATCACGGTGCCGCCGTCGGGCGTCAGCAGCGGCGAGGACACCCGGTCGAGCGCCACCATGTCGCGGACATCGAAACCGCGGGTCGCCGCCAGCGCGGGCAGCGCGGTCAGCAGGCACAGGGGCAGCAAGGCGTAGCGCAAGGTCATCGGGCGTCTCCGGAACACGGCAAAACGTCGATGGTAGGCGGGTGGATGGGCGTGGTGCAAAGGCATGAAGTCATGGAGAGGCCGGGATTTGGGAGTGGGGAATGGGGATTCGTGAAAGCTGTGGCTGCGCGTTTGGTCGCTTGATCGTGCTGCAAACAAAAAGCCCGGCGCGGGGCCGGGCTTCGTGCGTTGCTTGGCGGGCGCCCGCGCTTACGCCGACGGCGGCAGCGGCGCGGTGGGTTCGCCCTTCTTGCCGGTGCGGTACAGCAGCCAGCCGACGAAGGCGAGCAGCAGCAGGCCGTACCACTGGTTCAGATGGAACGCCGCAGGCAGCGCCAGCACGTCGGCGCGGCCGGAGACCACGATCGGCACGGCGATGGCGATGCCCATTAGCGCCTCGCCGGTAATCAGGCCCGCGGCGAACAACGTGCCCGGACGGTGCACGCGGTCGCGTCCTTCCTCGTCGTCGGCGCGGATCTTGTGGAAGCGCTCGACGAGGTGGCTGATCAGGCCGCCGAGGAAGATCGGCACCATCAGCTCCAGCGGCAGGTAGATGCCGATCGCCGCGGCCAGCACCGGCACGCGGAAGCGCTTGCCGGTGCGCTTGAGCCACTCGTCCAGGGCGATGATCGCCGCGCCGACGCCGGCGCCGATGGCGATCATCGTCCACGGCAGCTCGCCGCCGAACAGGCCCTTGGCCACCGAGGCCATCAGCGTCGCCTGCGGCGCCGCCAACGAGTTCGGATGTTCCGGCGTCGCCGCGCCGATGCCGTAGGCCTGGGCCAGCAGGTTCAGCACCGGCGCCATGATCAGCGCGCAGGAGAACGCACCGATGGCCAGCATCAGCTGCTGCTTCCACGGCGTGGCGCCGACCAGGTAACCGGCCTTCAGGTCCTGCAGGTTATCGCCGCCCACCGCTGCAGCGCAGCACACCACTGCGCCGATCATGATCGCGGCGACCGCGCCGATCGGCGAGTCGCGCCCGAGCAGCAGCACCAGCACCGCCGAGGCGAACAGGATGGTGGAGATGGTGATGCCCGACACCGGGTTGTTCGACGAGCCGATCAGGCCGGCCAGGTAGCCGGACACCGACACGAACAGGAAGCCGGCGACGATCATGATGATGGTCATGGGGATGCTGACGTGCCACTGGCCCACGATCGCCTGGTACAGGCCCAGCAGCGGCAGCGTGCACAGCAGCAGCGCCACCAGCATCCACTTCATCGGCAGGTCGCGGTCGGTCTCGGCGACGACCGTGCCGGCGGTGCTCTTGCGCGCGGCGGCGAAGCCGCTCTTGACCCCGGACAGCAGCGACTTGCGCAGCGAAAACAGCGTCCACACGCCGCCGATCAGCATCGCGCCCACGCCCAGGTAGCGCACCTTGGCGGCCCAGATGCCGAACGCCGCGTCCGCCGCCGGCGCGGTGGCCAGGCTCTGCGCCAGCGCCGGATCGGAGCCCATGAAGAACTGCTGGTACAGCGGAATGGCGATGTGCCAGGACAGGATCGAGCCGGACAGCACCACGATGCCGACGTTGAGCCCGACGATGTAGCCGACCCCGAGCAGCGCCGGCGACAGGTTGGTGCCGACGTAGCCGACCAGCTTGCTGCTGCCCAGGTAGGTGGCCTGCGCCCAGGTATCGGGAATCACCTTCAGGCCGCTGGCCGCGCCCAGCTTGACTACGCCGCCGATCAGCGCCGACAGCGCCAGGATCTTCAGCCCCGGCCCCGGGTTCTCGCCGGCCTTGAGCACTTCGGCCGCGGCCTTGCCTTCGGGGAACGGCAGCGGGTCCTCGACGATCATCGAGCGCCGCAGCGGCACCGAGAACAGCACACCGAGCAAGCCGCCCATGCCGGCGATGCCGAGCACCCACCAGTACTTGAAGTCCGGCCAGTAGCCCATGATCACCAACGCCGGGATGGTGAAGATCACCCCCGCCGCGATCGACGAACCGGCCGAGGCGCCGGTCTGCACGATGTTGTTCTCCAGGATGGTGCCGCCGCCGAGCAGGCGCAGCACGCCCATCGACACGACCGCTGCGGGGATCGCGGTGGCGATGGTCAGGCCGGCGAACAGCCCCAGGTAGGCATTGGCCGCGGACAGCACGACGGCCAGCACGATCGCCAGCACGACCGCGCGGAAGGTGAGCTGACGCGGCTGGGTGACATGGTGCATTAGGCGTTTCCTAGTGGAAGAAAAATCCGCGACACGCTAGCGTTTGCGGACGTTTAAGTCCAGCAGGCGCCGCCCTGCACTATGATTACCCTTTCCGCCTGGCCTGCCCGTGAGATCTCGCGTTAACCACAGCAGGCCTCTTGCACCTCCGTTCCCGTGGAGGAATGCATCCTCTTTTCTCCGCCAGGAATGGGCCAACCTCTCATACCGAACGGTCGTGCACGCAGCATGCGGCAGTTGTACGACCAGTGCTCCAACTAAAGAACCCAGAAAGAAGAATGCATGAAAAACATTCCCTTCAAGCTACCACTTTGCCTCTCGGCAGTCATGGCTGCCATCTTCGTCGCCCTCCACTTGGATTCGCTCTGGAATGGGTCAGTGGACCTTGCGCATCACTATGCACTGGCATATCGCATTTCGGAGCAATGGTTCCCTCTCGCGGCGAACGACCCAACGCTGGGAGAAATGAACCTGTACCCCAAGGGCGCGCACATAGTCGCCGCGCTGCTCGGGCGACTGCTGGGCTCCGTCTTCCTCGGAGTGCATATGACCACGCTGATTGCACTGGCTACCATCTGGCTGAGCCTGGCTGCGCTACTGCACGCTCTTCCGGAGCGAAGGGGGGCATTTGCCCTCATCGCCATGGGCAGCCTCGTTGCACTGAACGCCGCGACCGTGAACCTCGACTTGCACGGGCACGAGATCATCGACAATTTCTTCTATTCGCAACTCGTTGGCGAGGCCCTTCTCTATGCTGGCGTGGTCGCAGCGATGTTGTTGGAGCGCAGGTTAGGCACACTCCAGGCATGCTTCGCGCTTACCCTGCTCATGCTCGTGCTCGCGTCGATCCACCTATTGCCCGCGGTGGCCATGCTCGGCCTGATTCTGGGGTTGCTGGGCATCCAAGTAGTGCGCGCCATCGTCAGCAAATCCGTGTCCGTCCGGACCCTGGCACCTGCGGCGGCAATGGCCGCCGCGTCCATCATCGCGCTGGTACTGCACCCATCATTTTCAGCCGTCAGCTCCATTGCCGAAAACAACGGCCGCCTGGAGATGGCCACCGTCTCCTATCCCGCAGGCGTCATCGCGCTGGCGGCCCTGCTGGTGTTGACATCCATCGCAACCTTCGCCAGATGGGTGCGTTCCGCACGCGATGACGAGTACAGCCTGAAATATCTTGCGTTACTTGGCCTTGCCATCGGGCTTCTGTGCCTGACGCAATACGCATTTAACTTACGAGGAAGTGGCTCCGACTACGCGGTGAAGAAATACATATTCTGTATTCTCAGCTTGCTCCTGATCCAGTTGTCGGCACTGTTTGGATGGCTACTCTCGTATCCGTTACGGAACCGCCGCTTTCTGCTGAGGCATGGCGCACTGATCTCGGCCATCGTTCTTCCAGCCAGCCTGTTCATCGCCCTCAGCGGCAGCGTTCCCAAGTCGCCATGGTTCGATGTCTCCGACATCATGCGTAGCGAAAGGCAGATCATTTCCGTAGCGGATACTCAGTTGCCCAGCCCGGCAGAGCACAAGGAAAATGTCGTAATCGGTGCGGACCGTAACCCCGCCTTCAATTACATGTTTTCGCTGGCAATCACCCGCACCAAACGCGACCTAGCCATCAGCGACGTGCTCATCAGCAACAACATCGCCGACTTCGAGCGGTACTCATACATCGTGAGCTTGGGAAGCGACCCCTTGTTCGGAAGCTCAGGGTGCGACACTTACGCGCACGGCCCCATGTCCGTGGTCGCCAGCCAGTGTGTCGCCGCTCGAACCATAGCGGCGAGGCGCTGCAAACAGGACTTCGATTTTTCCCTCAAAGGGTCCATTCCACGCGGCATGATAAGTGGATTCGACGGTGCAGAGGAAAGCAGCCGCTGGACGCAAGGGAAGAATGCCAGCTTCACGTGCATCAATGCGGACGGCGCTCCTGCTACGACGCTCAAAATGGAGATTGCGCCCTTTTTGCATGGCAAGCTGGCAAGCCAGCGGATCGAAATCCTTTTGAATGGAAAGCTGCTGCACGAAGCGAGGATTTCGGGGAACACGACGGGCAAATATCCGATCGATATTGCCATTCCTTCCGAAATGCAGAAGTTGGAATACAGGTTCGAATTTCACATGCCCGATGCCACATCCCCGCAGGAACTTGGCCTAAGTGCTGACGGCAGACAACTGGGCTTCAGCTTCAAATCCCTTTCGCTGCGATGAGCGCGCATCCACGTCCGCAAGCCGAACCCGGCTACCGCCCGATGAGGTCACTGGCACCTTCCTTTTGAGAGCAATCCGTCTTGACAGCTCTATCAACATGGAGTGGCGATCCGAATGCCGCTCCGAGTTTCCGCGACGACTTCCTCGGCCATCCCAAGGGCGTCTACGTCTGTTTCTTCACCGAGATGTGGGAGCGCTTCTCCTTCTACGGCATGAAGGCGCTGCTGCTGCTGTACCTGACCAAGTACCACCTGTTCGGCGACAAGGCCGGGCTCGACCTGCTCGGCGCCTACGGCGGCCTGGTGTACTGCGTGCCGGTGATCGGCGGCCTGCTCGCCGACCGCTGGCTGGGCATGCGCAAGGCGGTGGTGTTCGGCGGCATCCTGCTGGTGCTCGGCCACGTCGGCATGGCCTTCGAAGGCCACGCCGCCACGCGCGTCGGTGGCGAGGTGATCCGCGACACCGCGTCGCTGGGCGTGACCTATCTGTCGCTGGCGCTGATCA
Source organism: Xanthomonas sp. WHRI 7945 (assembly GCF_035026585.1). Classification (NCBI taxonomy): domain Bacteria; kingdom Pseudomonadati; phylum Pseudomonadota; class Gammaproteobacteria; order Lysobacterales; family Lysobacteraceae; genus Xanthomonas; species Xanthomonas sp. WHRI 7945. Next base: position 481,123 of record NZ_JAYIQP010000001.1, on the reverse strand, counting down.
TCATGGGGGTGGGCTTCCTCAAGCCGAACATCTCCACCATCGTCGGCAAGCTGTACGCGCCCGACGATCCGCGCCGCGACTCCGGCTTCTCGCTGTTCTACGCCGGCATCAACCTCGGCGCGCTGTTCGCCTCGCTGGTGTGCGGCTTCCTCGGCGAGGCCTACGGCTGGCGCTACGGTTTCGGCGCCGCCGGGATCGGCATGCTGCTGGGCCTGGGCATGTTCCTGTGGGGGCAGAAATACCTGCACGGCCACGCCGAGCCGGCGCAACCGGCGCTGCTGCGCCAGCGCGTGGCCGGGCTGCCGCGCGAATGGGCGATCTATCTGGCGGCGGTGCTGGGCGTGGTACCGGTGGCCGGGCTGATGTGGGCCGCGGCCAACGGCGCCTTCAGCCTGGGCGGGGAGATCTCGCTGGCCTTGATGCTGATGCTGGTGGTGCTCGGCGCCGTACTGCTGTGGTTCGCCTGGTTTACCGGCACCCAGTGCACGCCGGTGCAGCGCCAGCAGATGATCGCGCTGATGGTGCTGATCGCGATGGCGCTGGTGTACTTCACCCTGTACGAGCAGACCTACGGTTCCTGGGTCACCTTCACCGACCGACTGATGACCAAGGACATCGTGCCGGCGCTGGTGATCCGCGGCGGCACCCCGCTGCCGTGGTCGATCGCCTCGCTGCTGCTGGCACCGCTGGGCTTCGTGGTGGCGGCCACGCTCTCCGACCGGCGTCCGGACTCGGCGGCGCCGCGCGTGCTGTTCGTGGCGGTGAGCGCGCTGATGCTGCTGTTCCTGGTCCGCGACTGCCTGGTGCTGCCGCAGACCGCCGGCTCGCTGACCTATCTGGGCGCGCTGTTCCTGGTGCTGCTGGCGCCGCTGTTCGCCGCGCTATGGGCCTGGCTGCAACGGCGCGACCTGGAGCCGTCCAAGCCGGCCAAGTCGGCGCTGGGCCTGCTGCTGGCCGGCCTGTCGTTCGTGCCGTTGGCGCTGGCCGCGCAGCAGGTCGGCGCCAGCGGACAGATGGCCAGCGTGTGGTGGCTGGTGCTGGCCTACCTGGTGCTGGAAGCCGGCGAGATGTGCCTGTCGCCGGTCGGCCTGTCGGCGGTCACCCAGCTCGCGGTGCCGCGCGTGGTCAGCCTGATGATGGGCACCTGGTTCCTGGCCACCGCCTTCTCCGAAGCGCTGGCCGCGCTGTTCGGCAAGCTCGCCGCGATCGAGGTGCCGGAAGGCGAAGCGCTGAACATCGCCGACGCCGCCGCCAAGTACACGCACCTGTTCTGGCTGATGCTGTGGATCGGCCTGGGCTGCGCGGTGCTGGCCTTCCTGGCCGCGCCGCTGCTGCGGCGGATGATGCATGGAGTGCGCTGAGCCGAGGCGTTCGCACGGCGGCAAGGCCTGTCCGTGCAGGGCGCAGATGCGCACGTGTTTCACGACACGGCAGCGCGCGAGTCAAAGACAGCGCATGCATGGCATGCGCGCGTGCGGCACCACGCTCGGCGCACGGATCATCTCGCAAGGTCTGCTGCGAAGAAACACGTGCGACCGCTCCGCCTCACGACGACTCGGCAATGCACCGGCCGAGCCCCGACTCGCCGGCTGCCCGCATCCGCGTCGCTGCGGCGCGGACGCGGACGCGGACGGTGGCTAGCGTGCCGCGGCAGGCTTGGCCACTGCGCCGCCAAGCGAGCGGTTCAGGAACGCCAGCAGTTTGGTGTAGTACTCGCGACGATGCTCCTCGGTGTAGAAACCGTGGCCTTCGGTCGGCACGTACAGCGTTTCCACCGGTACGCCGGCCTTCTTCAGCGCCGCCTCCATCTTCTTGGAATGCGCGATCGGCGCGCGCTCGTCCTCGCCGCCGGCAGCCAGGAACACCGGCACCTTGATCCGGTCGGCCAGGTTCACCGGCGACACCGCGGCCAATGCGCTGCTCGGCCCCATCCATTCGCGCAGGAAGGTCTCGCTCGAATCGCGCTGCTGCATGTCGCCCTTGGCATACATCATCGGCAGATCGTAGACGCCGATGTAGCCGGCGGCGCAGCGGTACAGCGCCGGTTCCTTGGCCACGCCCATCAGCGACGCATAGGCGCCGTAGCTGGCGCCGTACATGCAGATGCGCTCGGGATCGGCGATGCCCTGGGCGATTGCCCAGCGCGTGGCGTCGGTCACGTCGTCCTGCATCGCGCCGCCCCACTGCTGCGCACCGGCCTGGTGGAAAGCGCGCCCGTAGTTGCCCGAACCGCGGTAATTGACCTGCAGTACCGCATAGCCGGCCTGGGCCAGCATCTGCGCATCCTGGTCGAACAGGCCCTCGTCGAAGACGCCGAACGGGCCGCCGTGCGGCATCACCACCATCGGCACCTTGCCGGCCGCAGCCGTCGCCGGCAAGGTCACGAAGCCGTGCAACTGCATGCCGTCGCGCGCCTGCAGCGCGATCGGCCGCACCTCGGCCAGCGCCGCCTGCGGCAGCGTGGCGCGGCGCGCGAACACGAAGTCGGCCTTCTTCGCCACGTTGTCGAACAGGTAGAACTGGCCGGGATTGCGTCCGGACTGGACCTCCACCAGGTTCAGCCGGCCATCGCGGGTGCTGGAGGTGACGTAGACCGACTGCCCGGGGAACGCGGCTTCCAGCGCCCGCTGGGTCTTCGCCTCGGGCGAGGCCGGATCGAAGAACAGGCTGCGCGGCTTGTCCGCCAGGAACTCGACACCCACCGGAATACGGGTGCCATAGCGATAGATGATCCGGTGCGGGTCGGCCAGCCCATCGCGCGCGACCACCTTGCGCTCGCCGCTGTCCGCGTTCCAGGCCTCGATCGCATCGCTGCCGCTGGCCCGCTCGACCAGCAGATACGCGGTGCGTCCGTCTTCGGAAAAACCGATCGGGTGTTCGACGTGATGGCTGACGTTCTCGTCGTTGAGCAGGCGCCAGTCGCCGCCCTGCGCGTCGCGATAGAACAGCTTGCTGGCATTGTCCTCATCGGCGCCGGCAGCGAAACGGACCTTGCCCTGCGCATCGCTGAAGAAGTCGGCGCGGCGGACCTTCGGCGAGCCGATCAGCGGACGCCGGCGGCCCGTGTACACGTCCAGGATCTCGGCGCGGCTGTACGGGTCCTTGCTGACGCTGAAGGGACGCACCTGGATGGCCACATTTTGGTCGTCCCCGGGCAGTGGCCCGATCATGTCCGCGATGACGTCCTCGACCTTCTTGGTCTGGATCAGCGAGCCCGGGCTGTCGCCGGTGACGCGCTGGCCCACCAACAGGTCGGCCGCGCCGCCGTCGGCATTGATCGCGAACAGCTCGCCGGTGCCCCGCGGCAGGTCCATCGCGCCGATCTTCTCGGCCATGCTGAACAGCACGCGCGTGTCGTTGACCCACTCGAAGTTGTGGACGTGGCTGTTCTTTTCCATCGAAAAAGTGCCCACGATCTTGCTGTCGGAACGACGCATGATCGCCAACGCGGTCCGGTCCTGCATCGGCACCGTCGCCGCCAGGAACTCGCCGGTGGGCGACAGCTTCAGTTCGGCGATCGCGCCCCGCTTCAGGAACGGATCCAGATCCACCTGCGCTTGCGCGCTCCCCGCCCCCATCCCCAGCAAACAGCACAGTACGACCGCCCCCAGTCTTCCGCTCATCTCTTCCCCCTGTCCATGTCGGTTTGGCTTGCCGGCGGAGTGTAATACGGCGCCGCGCAAGGCGAGTGCCGGCGGCAAACGGCGCGCGCGCGTTGCCGGCAGATCGCATCCTGCACGCAGGCGCATGGAAAATGCCCAATCGCCAGCGTTGCGGCTACCTGCAAGTACACGAGAATGGCCTGACAACGCATGCCGAGCCCCGGCGCGGAAACGTGCTGAGCGACGCCGGAAACGACGGCACGCGGTGATGCCGCGCCGCGGCAGTTGTGCCTAACACTGCAGTCGTGCGCGACTATGCCTGCGATTGGGCCACGCCGCACCATCGCGGCGTGGCGCGTCCGACGCCCGCTAGCGTGCCGCCGCAGGCTTGGCCACCGCGCCGCCCAGCGAACGGCTCAGGAACGCCAGCAGCCTGGTGTAGTACTCGCGCTGGTGCTCCTCGGTGTAGAAGCCGTGGCCCTCGGTCGGCATGTACAGCGTTTCCACCGGCACACCGACTCTTTTCAGCGCCGCTTCCATCTTCTTGGAATGCGCGATCGGCGCGCGCTCGTCCTCGCCACCCGCGGCCAGGAACACCGGCACCTTGATCCTGTCGGCCAGGTTCACCGGCGACACCGCGGCAAGCGCATCGCGTGGACCCAGCCATTCGTGCAGGTAGGCTTCGCCGGACGCTCGGGTCTGGATGTCGCCCTTGACGTACATCATCGGCAGGTCATAGACGCCGACATAGCCGGCCGCGCAGCGGTACAGCGACGGCTCCTTGGCCACGCCCATCAATGACGCGTAGGCGCCGTAACTGGCGCCGTAAAGACAGATGCGCCCCGCATCGGCGATGCCCTGCTGGATCGCCCAGCGCGTGGCGTCTGTCACGTCGTCCTGCATCGTGCCGCCCCACTGCTGCGCGCCGGCCTGTTGGAAGGCACGCCCGTAGTTGCCCGACCCGCGGTAGTTGATCTGCAGCACGGCGTAGCCGGCCTGGGCGAGCAGTTGTGCGCCGTCGTCGAAGGTCCATTTGTCGAACTCTCCAAACGGCCCGCCATGCGGCATCACCACGGTGGCGAGCTTTTTCCTGTCCCCGCCAGCAGGCAAGGTCAGGAAACCGTGCAAGACCTGTCCGTCGCGCGCCGTCACGGAGATGGGTTGCGCCGTGGCCGACTTCTCGGGATCGAACCAGGCGCGCCGGCTGAAGATGCGGTCGGCCTTCTTGGCCGCGGCATCGAACAGGTAGAAATCGCCGGGATTGCGGTCCGAATAGGTTTCCACCAGGGCAAGCCTGCCATCGCGGGTGCTGGACGTGACGAAGACCGCCTGCCCAGGAAACACGGCCTCCAGGCTGCGATACATCCTGGCTTCCGGCGACGCTTCGTCGAAGAACAAGGTCCTGGGCTTGTCGCCGACGACGAAGATGCCCACCGGAATGTTGGTATCGTTGCGATAGATGATCCTGTAAGGGTCGGTCACCGCATCGCGGGCGACCACCTTGCGCTCGCCGCTTTCCGCATTCCACGATTCGACCGCGTCGCTGCCGCTCGCCTTTTCGACCCGGAGGTAGGCAACGCGTCCATCCGCGGAGAAACCCAGGGGTTGTTCGACATGGTGACTGAGGTTCTCGTCGTTGATCAGCCGCCAGTCCCCGCCCTTGGCGCCGCGGTAATAGAGTTTGCTGGCGTTGTCGGTATCGGCGCCCAGCGCAAATCGCACCACGCCTTGTGGATCGGTATGAAAGCTCGCGCGACGCACGGGCGTGCTGGTCAGCGGACGCCGGCGGCCGCTGTAGACGTCCAGCAGTTCGGCGCGGGTGTAAGGATCGTCGCTGTTGAAGGGCCATACGGTGACGACGACATTGCGCTCGTCGTCGGGCAGGGTGCCGGCCAGAAAAGCGGCGACCGCCTCCACCTTCTTCGGCTGGATCCGCGTCCCCGGCCCCTTGCTGGCGACGCGAAATCCCACCAGCAGTTCGGCGGCGGTGCCGTCGGCATTCATGGCGAACAGCTCGCCCGTGGGAATCGGCTTGTCCAACGCACCGAATTTTTCGGCCACCTCGATCAGCAGACGACCATTGCCGATCCAGGTGAAATCCGACACGTGGGAATTCTTGCCCAACGCGAAACTGCCTACGGTCTTGTTGTCGGAACGGCGTATCACCGTCAGCGCGGTCTTGTCCTCCATCGGCACCGTCGCCGCAAGGAACTCGCCGGTCGGCGACAGCTTCAGGTCGGTGACGTCGTCCTTCCTGAGGAACGGTTCAAGATCCACCTGCGCCTGCGCGCTCCCCATTCCGATTCCCATCCCCAGCACACAGCACAACGCGACTGCCCCCAGTCTCCCGCTCATCCTGATCCCCTGTATCCATGTTGGTTTGGCTTGCGGGCAGAGTGTAATACGGCGCTGGCCCGCCGTAGCGGTCGCGTTGTCGGCCGATCGATGCAAGCGCGTCGTCGCTGGCGAAAGCGCCATGGGGCCTCACCCATTGCCCAACGCTTCGGGTCCGGCGAGCGCTGCGGCGCTGAGGCGCGGGGCGCGCGGCAGCGCAGCGCGCGCTCAGAACACATGCACATACCCCAACACGATGCGCGACTGCAGCGCGCTGCCGACCAGCGGACTGTCGCGGATCTGCGCACCGAGGCGATCCACGCCCACATCGAGGAACAGCGAATCGCGATGCGCGACGCGGTAGGCCGCGCGCACCCCGGCTTCCACATCGACGCTGGCGCCGGGGCGATACGGCGGACGCTGCGCGCGCGCCTCCTGTGGCCGCACGCCGTAGTAATAGTCCACGTAGCGGCGATCCAGCCACGCCACGCCCAGCCGCGGAGTCAATTCGAACAGGCCGAGATCGAAGACATGCTCGATCGAAACGGCGACGCGCTGCCCGCGGCTGTAGCCGGACACGTCGTGCATCCACTCCAGCGTGGTGTCGGCGATGCCGGTGCGCCACGTGCCCGAGCCACCCAGCCACAGGCGGTCCTTGCGCTGCCGCACGCCGTCCAGCGACGGCGAGTCCGCTGCGTCGTAGCCGTCGTGGGACAACCGCGTGGTCAGCGAGAACGCCACCGCTCCCAGCGACGGCAGGTTCAGGCTGAGCGACGGGCCGTACACGCTCCACCACTTGCTCTCGTAGACCAGCAGCGGCAGCGCGACGACCTCCGGCTCGACGCCGCGATACGGCTTGTGCATCGTCAGCGCGGCCATGCCCAGGCCCCAGCGCGAGCCACGCGCCGGCGCACTGCTGTCGTCTTCCGCGGCGGCCCATGCCGCGCGAATCGGCAGCACCAGCAGCGCGACCAGCACGATCGCCGCGACCACGCCGCGCCAGAACAGCGCCGCCGGCGGCGTGCGCCGACGCGGCGGCAGGTCAGGAAGATCGTACAGCGCCTGCAATCCAGGACGCAGGCTGTGCGGAAGGCGTGGCGGAGCGGGTCGACGCGGGCGCATGGGAGTGTCCTGATCGTGAAAAACGGAACGGGGAACGGACCTGCGTGCGTTGGCGAAAATCCTGCGGCGACGCGGCGGACGCAGCGACAACAAGAAATCAGCGCACGCTGCACATCGGCGATGGCGTTGACCACGTAGCGGCGTAACCCGCGCACCGCAATGGCACTAGTCCAGGCGCGCGACCAGCTCCTGGGCGCCCTTGCGGATCCCTGCCTTCGCCGCACCCAGGCCGCCGATGCTGGCCTTGACGTTCAACGCGTTCGGATACTGCTTGGACACGTAGGCGCTGAGCAGGCGGTTGTTGGTGGCGTCGTAGATCTCCACCGCATAGCTGACCGAACCGGACAAGGCGCCTTCCTTGCCGCGGATCGACTGCACCACGTTGTACGGGCCACCGGCCAGGTCGAACTTGGTCACCGTTCCTGCCACCTGCGGCGTCTTCTTCGCGCCGGTCAGGGTCACCGCCACGCGCAGCGAACCCGGCCGCGGCCGGTCCAGCAGCGGAAAGCGCGCCTGCAGCGCGTCGCCGAAGGCGGCGCGCATGAAGTCCGCCAGCTCCGCCTTGTCCTGCTCGGAAACCTTCTGGTCGAACTGGTTGTCCGGCCCGCGATAGATCGTCACCGGCGCGACCACCGCGCTGTCGTAGTCGCGCCAGTCGGCTCCGGCCGAATAGTCGTAGGGAACCCGGCCGGAGCGGTCGCCGAGGGTGGGCCGCAACTGCTGTGACGAGGCCAGCCCGGCGTAGGCGACCGGGCGCGTACTGGCGCAACCGGCCGCGCCCAGGCTGATCGCCAGCGCCAATGCGGACAGCCAAACGGAATGTTTCATGGGAGAGCCCTTTCGTGGATTCGGGAAAGCCGCACCGAGGAGTGGTGCACGGACGTAGCGGCGGGCGTCGCGACGACGCGCGTCGCCGCCACTTAAAAGAAACCATACCGTACGGTTTATTATTAGAAGCGATTTCCCCCACTGTCAAGGAAAATGTACAGTTGGGTTCACTTATAGGAGGCGCAATGAAGGTTCGAACCGAGGCACGACGCGAGGCCATCGTCGAGGCGGCGAGGCACCTGTTCCAGGAACTGGGCTACGAGCGCGCCTCGATGAACGAGCTGGCGAAACGGTTGGGCGGCTCCAAGGCCACCCTGTACGGCTATTTCGCGTCCAAGGAGGAGTTGTTCAGCGCCGTGGTCCGCGCCGCCGCGACCGCGCATCTGTCCGACGCGATCCGGCGTTTGCAGGCGCCCCGCACCGGCCAGACCGATTTGCGCTCGATGCTGCTGCACTTCGGCGAGTGCATGCTGCGGGTGGTGAGCAACGATGCCATCGCCATCGCGGTCTACCGCATGGTGGTGGCCGAGGCGGGCCGCTCCGACGTCGGCCAGTTGTTCTACCAGGCCGGCCCCAGCGAATCGGTGGCCGCAGTGGCCGCGGTACTGGAAGCGGCGATGGCGCGCGGCGAACTGCGCCAGAGCGACCCGACCATCGCCGCGCTGCATTTCCTGGCCTTGCTCACCGCGGAAGTGGACGTGCGCATCTACCAGCGCGATCCCCCGCCGCTGCCGCCCTCGACCGTGCGCAAGATGGTGGAACGCGCGGTCGAGATGTTCCTGTTCGGCGCCGCACCGCGGCAGGCGGCCAGCGCCGCTTCGACCACGGCCCGCAAGCCTGCGGCGCGCAAGCGCGCGCGCGCCTGAGCGCAAGCCCGAGCTGCCCGCAATGGAGGATTCGCGTCACGGCCGGCGACGTCGCAGCGCGGCGACGTCACCTATCCCCTCGGCGCACCCGTCGACCCGCGCAACATCAAGCTGAAATCCAGCGTCTGCTGAAGCGGCACGTCCACATTCTCGATGATGGCGAGCAGCAGGTTGACCGCGCGGACGCCGATCTCCCGCATGGGTTGCCGGATGGTCGTCAATGGGGGGGTGAGGTAACTGGACGACGCCAGGTCGTCGAAGCCGACGATGGACAGGTCGTCCGGCACGCGGATGCCCAGGTCCCGGCAGGCCGCCAGGGCACCCAGCGCCATCTGGTCGCTGAAGCAGAACATCGCGGTCGGCACGGGCGCGCGGGCCAGTAGCGCCATCGCGGCCGCATGGCCGGATTCCACGGAGAAATCGCCCGGCACGACGCTCAGGTTGCGCAGGCGGCCGCGCGCCTTGCCGGCGGCTCGGACCCCTTCCAATCGTTGCTGGTGCAGGGGATTGTCGGGCGGGCCGCCCACCACGGCAATCCGCTCGTGCCCCAGCCCATACAGATGTTCCATCACGGCGCGCGCGGCGGCCGCGTTGTCGATGTGGACGCTGGGGATGCCCAGCGCCGGGTCGAACTCGCAGCCGTTGACCACCGGCGCGGCGGTGCCCAGCTGCTTGACGATCTCGCGCGCCGTCGGCGGCAGGCGGTGCCCCAGCACGATCAGGCCGTCCGCCTCGTTGCGCCGGAGCATCTGCGCGTAGCGCTCCTCGCGGTCGGGCTGGTGCTGGGTATCGCCCAGCAGGACGGCGTAACCGACGGCCTGCGCCGCTTCCTCCGCGCCTTGCAGGATCTGCGCGAAGAATGGATTGGCGATGTCCGGGACGGTGACCAGGATCTTGCCGCTGCGCTGGGTCTTGAGCGTCCTGGCGACCGTGTTGGGGACATAGCCCAGCGCGGCGGCGGCCTGCTCGATGCGCGTGCGCGTGGCCGGCAGGACTTTTTCCGGCCGGGACAGCGCGCGCGACACCGTGCCGGCGGAGACGCCGACGTGCTTTGCGATGTCGTAAATGGTTGCCATGACGTTTGTTCTTCTTTCTGCTGTGCAGTGCACAACGGCTCTTGCGGAAGGCCCATGCTAGGATAAATGCAATCGATTGCATCGAGGCGAATCACGTTGAAAACGCTCAAGGGTCCAGCGCTGTTCCTGGCGCAGTTCATCGGCGACAACCCTCCCTTCGATCGCTTGGACACGCTGGCCGGGTGGGCTGCGGGCCTGGGCTATTCTGGCGTACAAGTGCCGACCAGCGCGCCCCACCTGTTCGATCTGGCCCAGGCTGCGCAGAGCCAGGCGTATTGCGACGACGTCGCCGGCATGCTGGCCGGGCACGGTCTGCAGATCACCGAACTGTCCACCCACCTGCAGGGGCAACTGGTCGCCGTCCACCCCGCCTACGACACCCTGTTCGACGGCTTCGCACCGCCGGACAAGCGCGGCGATCCCGCCGCCCGCCAGGCCTGGGCGGTGGAGCAACTGCTGTTGGCCGCCAAGGCCAGCCAGCGCCTGGGGCTGACGGCGCATGCCACGTTCTCCGGTGCACTGGCCTGGCCCTACTTCTATCCCTGGCCGCAGCGCCCGCCGGGCCTGGTGGACGAAGCCTTCGCCGAACTCGGTCGCCGCTGGCGCCCCATCCTGGATGCCTTCGACGCCTGCGGCGTGGACCTGTGCTTCGAGATCCACCCGGGCGAGGACCTGCACGACGGCGCGACCTTCGAGCGCTTCCTCGAGGTGGTCGACCACCACCCGCGCGCCAGGATCCTGTACGACCCCAGCCACCTGCTGCTGCAGCAGATGGACTACCTGGGCTTCATCGACCGGTACCACGCGCGCATCGGCATCTTCCACGTCAAGGACGCGGAGTATCGCGCCAGTGCGCGCAGCGGCGTCTATGGCGGTTACCAGGACTGGATCGATCGTCCGGGGCGGTTCCGCTCGCTCGGCGATGGCCAGATCGACTTCAAGGCGATCTTCTCGAAGTTCGCGCAATACGATTTCCCGGGCTGGGCGGTGCTGGAGTGGGAGTGCTGCCTGAAGCATCCGGAAGACGGCGCACGCGAGGGTGCCGCGTTCATCCGCGACCACATCATCCGCGTGACCGAACGCGCCTTCGACGACTTTGCCGACAGCGGCGCCGATCCGGAATCGCTGCGCCGCATGCTGGGGACCTGAGCCAATACCGCCCTGGGAGGGGAAGCCATGACGCACACCATGTCGCGCTTGGGCGCGATGATGTTTCTGCAGTTCTTCATCTGGGGGGCATGGTTCGTGACCCTGGGCACGTACCTGGTGCAGGGTCCCCTGCAGGCCAGCGCGAGCCAGGTGGCGACGGCCTTCCTCAGCCAGTCCATCGGCGCCATCGTGGCGCCGTTCCTGGTCGGCCTGATCGCCGATCGCTACTTCGCGGCGCAGCGCATCCTCGCGGTGCTGCACCTCGCCGGCGCGGTGCTCATGTGGCTGGCGTCCACGGCGACCAGCTTCGGCATGTTCTCCGCCTGCGTCATGGGCTACATGCTGCTGTTCATGCCGACGCTGGCACTGGCCAACAGCGTGGCGATGCGGCACATGCAATCGCCCGAAAAGCAGTTTCCGCTGGTGCGGGTGGCCGGCAGCGTCGGCTGGATCGTCGCGGGGGTGCTGATCGGCTGGCTGGGCTGGGAACAGGCGCACCGGCTCGAGCTGACCTTCCGGATGGCGGCGCTGGCGTCGCTGGCCCTGGGCCTGTATGCCTTCACCCTGCCGCACACGCCGCCGCTGGCGCAACAGCGCGACGCCGGGCTGGGGCAGATGCTGGGACTGGACTCGCTGCGGCTGCTGAAGTCACGCTCCTATCTGGTGTTTTTCCTGGCGTCCATCGCCATCTGCATCCCGCTGGCGTTCTACTACAACTTCACCAACCCGTATCTCAACGATCTGGGCGTGCGCGGCGCGGCCGGCCTGCAGTCGCTGGGCCAGGTCTCCGAAGTGCTGCTGATGCTGGCCATGCCGTTCCTGTTCGTGCGGCTGGGGGTCAAGACCATGCTGGCGGTGGGCATGGCCGCGTGGGTGGTGCGCTACGCCATGTTCGCCTTTGGCGATGCGGGCGGCGGGTTCTCCTTGCTGGTGATCGGCATCGTGCTGCACGGCATCTGCTACGACTTCTTCTTCGTCACCGGCCAGATCTACACCGATGCGCATGCCGGCCCCGCCGCGCGCAGCAGCGCGCAGGGGTTCATCACCCTGGCCACGTACGGCGTGGGCATGTTGATCGGCACGTTCCTGTCCGGCGCGGTGGTGGAGCACTACACCACGGCGGCCGGCCCGGACTGGCAGCAGATCTGGCTGTTCCCGGCAGGCGTGGCGCTGGTCGTGCTGATCGCCTTCCTGTTGCTGTTCCGCGACCGGCCAGTCGTCGCGGCCGCGCCCTCCGCACCCTGAGGACCCCACCCGATGCGCAAGCTTGGAATCGCCATCGTCGGCACCGGCATGATCGGCGCCGTGCACCGGCGCGCAGCGCTGCTGGCCGGTGCCCAGGTCCGCGGCGTCGCCGCCTCTTCCCCGCAACGCGCACGCGACGTGGCGCAGTCATGGGACGTCCCGCGCGCCTATCGCGACATCGAGGAGGTGGTCGCCGATCCGCAGGTACAGGTCGTGCACGTCTGCACGCCCAACCATCTGCACCGCGCCATGGCGCAGGCGGCGCTGCAAGCCGGCAAGCACGTGATCTGCGAGAAGCCGCTGGCCACCACGTTGCAGGACGCCCAGGCCTTGGCGGCATTGGCCGCCTCGACCGGGCTGGTCGCCACGGTGCCCTTCGTCTACCGCTACCACCCGGTGGTCCGCGAGGCGCGCGCACGCATCGCGCAGGGCGAACTGGGGCCGCTGCGCCTGATCCACGGCAGCTACCTGCAGGACTGGCTGCTGGACCCCGCCAGCAACAACTGGCGCGTGGACCCGGCACTGGGTGGCGCGTCGCGCGTGTTCGCCGACATTGGCTCGCACTGGTGCGACCTGGTGGAATGGGTCGGCGGCGAGCGGTTCGTCGAGGTCAGCGCGGCGTTCGCCACCGTGATCGCCGAGCGCGGCGCCCTCACCGGGCAGAGCTTCACCACGCCTGCGGCGGGCGACGCAATGCAGGCCGTAGCGAGCGAGGACGTGGCCGCGGCGATGTTCAAAACCGGTGCCGGTACGCTGGCCTCGTTGACGGTCAGCCAGGTCTCGGCGGGACGCCGCAATCGCTTGTGGTTCGAGATCGATGGCGCCAACGCCAGCGTGGCGTTCGACCAGGAGGACGCCGAGCGGCTGTGGATCGGCCGGCCCGACCAGCGCGAGGAAATCTTCGTGCGCGGGCCGGGCGCCGGCAGTGCTGAACAACGCCGGCTGGCGGTGCTGCCGGCCGGGCACGCACAGGGCTACGGCGATTGTTTCGAGGCATTTGTCGCCGACACCTATCGCGCCATCGAAGGCGAGCGGCCGGAAGGCCTGCCCACCTTCGAGGACGGCGTGCGCTCGGCGCTGATCGTCGATCGCGTCATCGCATCGGCCAGGACGCGCGCCTGGACATCCATCGGTTGAATCCCGGGAGAACTTCTTGATGAACACCCCTACACGCAGAACCGCCGCTCTCGCACTGCTGCTGCTCGTCGCCCTGCCCGCCTTCGCACGCGACGCCGCTGACCCGCAAACACCCATCGCGGTGCAGATGTACACGCTGCGCGACGCCGGCTCGCTCGAGCAACAGTTGAAGATCGTCCACGACGCGGGCGTGGGCGCGGTGGAAACGGTCGGCACGCAGAACGTCAGCGCTGTGGAACTCAAGCGGCTGCTGGACAGGTATGCGATCAAGGCGATCTCGTCGCACGTGCAACTGGCCGAGCTGCGCAAGGACCTGGATAGCGTGGTGGCCTTCAACCGGTCGATCGGCAACACCACGCTGGTGGTGCCGTACCTGGACCAGAAGGACCGGCCGACCGATGCCGCGGGCTGGACCGCATTGGGCAAGGAACTGGGCCAACTCTCGACGCGGGTGCGGGCCAAGGGCATGCATCTGGCCTACCACAACCACGACTTCGAGCTGGTGGACTTCAATGGCAAGACCGGCCTGGAACTGCTGTTCGCAGCGGCCGGCCCCGACCTGCAGACCGAGCTGGACCTGGCCTGGGTCGCGCGCGCGGGCTACGACCCGGCGGCGATGCTGGCCAAGTTCAAGGGCCGCATGTTCGCGGTACACGCCAAGGACAATGCACCGAAAGGCCAGGCCGAGGACGAGGGTGGCTTCGCCGCCGTGGGCCGGGGCGTCTTGGACTGGAACGCGATCCTGCCTGCCGCGGCGGGTGCCGGCGTGCGCTGGTACATCATCGAGCACGACCGTCCGCGCGATCCGGCCGCGGTCGTCCAGACCGGTGCCGACTACCTGCGTGAACACCTGCCCGCCAGCCTGCCCGCCAGCGCACATCGCTAGCACGCGAAGGAGTCACGCTTGAAAACGATCCTGACAGTGGCCGTGGTTCTACTGGGGACGACGCTTGCGACGACGGCGTGGTCCAAGGACGACCCTGCGGCCGGCGCGCAACTCTACGCAACGAATTGCACGGCCTGCCACGGCGCCGATCGCGCGGGCGTCCCGGGCGCATTCCCCGCGCTCACCGACGTGGGCAAGCGGCTGGAATCGGCGCAAATCAAGGAGAAGATCAGCAAGGGCGGCGGCTTGATGCCGCCCTTTCCCCAGCTGTCGCAACAGGACGTCGACGACATTGCCAGCTTCCTGGCGCAATAGGATGCCGGCGCCGGCGCCGTCTGCGTGCCGGCGCTACAGCTCGCGCACCCAGATGTTGCGGTAGCTGACCTTGGAATCGTGCTCCTGCAGGGAGATCGGCGCGCACGCATGCGGCGAGTACGAAGGTGCGCCGATGTACTCGGTCTTGCCCGCCAGCACGGTGTCGTCCTGCACCAGCACGCCGTTATGCAGGACGGTGATACGGGCGGGCGAAATGAGCCCGCCACCCTGCGAGAAGCGCGGCGCCTTCCAGATGATGTCGTAGGCCTGCCACTCGCCCGGCGCACGCGAGGCGTTCACCAGCGGAATGGCCTGCTTGTAGATCGAGCCGGCCTGGCCGTTGGCATAGGTCGGATTGTTGTAGCTGTCGAGCACCTGCAGCTCATACAGGTCCTGCAGGAAGATGCCGCTGTTGCCCCGCTGCTGGCCTTCGAAACCCCGGGTCGCGGTGGGCGTGCGCCACTCGACATGCAGCTGGATGTCGCAGAAGCGCTGCTTGGTGCGGATGCCCTTGCTCCCCGGCACCACGGTCAGCGCGCCGCCGGCGACGCTCCAGGGCACGCGTCCGCCCTGCTCCGACTCCCAGGCGGAGAGATCCTTGCCACCGAACAGCACGATCGCGTCGGAGGGCGCCCGGCCCGCGGGCGTGGCCACGGTCGCGGGCACGGGCTTCCACGCCTCGGTCTTCGTCGGATCGCGCGACGGGTCGCCGCCGGCCTGCGCGAACGCAGGCGCCGCGGCCAGCAGGCTGGCCGCCATCAGGAGGGATCTGGTCATGGTGTTCCCGGGGAAGTGATGCATGGGCGAAGCGTTGCGGTCCATCAGCTGGTCGCCCACGCGGGCGTACCGGGGGCGTAGGCCAGGTCGCCGTCGTAGCGACCCGGCACGGCGACGTACTGCAGCACTTCGGTCGCGGCAATCTTCGACGTGAAGAAACTGAAGATGGTCAGCTGCTTGATCATCGTGAAGTAATGCGGCATCGCGCCCGCCACTTTGGCGGTGCCGGTGTCGGCCACTTCGACGACATGTTTCCTGGCTTCTGCATCCAGCGCGCGCAGCAGCTCGGTGCGCGCCTGCGGCGTGAGCGACACGAAGCGGCCGCCGGCGCGTTTGTCGATCTCGACCAGGCCGGCGCGGAATGCCGCCTGCTGCTTGGCGGTGTAGCAATCGGTAACGAATTGCGCCATGAACACGCCTACGCCGGCGTCCTTCGCCCCCGGCGTTTTGGTCCGCGGCAGGATGGTCTCGGCGATCTCGTCCAGCGTGCCGACATCGGCGGCGGAGAACGCGTGCTTCGTCCCCTCGGCCGGCGCCTGTCCCTGGGCGAGCGCGGGCAGGCCGATCATGGCCGCGCCCGTGGCGGCGAGGATCATCTTCAGCAGTTCGCGGCGTTCCATCACAGGTTCCCCGCTTTCAGCTCGCGCACCGCATGGTCCGCTGCCCGTGCGGTCAGCGCCATGTAGGTCAGCGAAGGATTCACGCAGGCGCTGGAGGTCATGCAGGCGCCGTCGGTCACGTAGACGTTCGGCGCGTCCCAGACCTGGTTGTGCTGGTTCAGCACGGAATTGCTGCGGTCACGGCCCATGCGCGCGGTGCCCATCTCGTGAATGCCCTTGCCCGGGGCGTAGTCATCATCGTGCATCTGCACGTCCTTGACCCCGGCGGCCTCCAGCATCTCGGCGGCATCGGCGGCCATGTCCTTGCGCATGGCCTTTTCGTTCGCGCGCAGGGACACGTCCATCGCCAGCACCGGCAGCCCCCATTTGTCCTTGCGCTGCGGGTCCAGGCGAATCGTATTGTCGTGGTGAGGCAGCATTTCGCCGAATCCGGTCATGCCGATGCGCCAGTCGCCCGGCAGGGTCAGCGCATCCTTCAGGTCCGCGCCGATGTTCAGCTCGGCGATCTCGCGCGACCACCCGGTGCGGCTGGCGCCGCCCTGGTAGCCGAACCCGCGCAGGTAGCCGCGCTTTTCCTCGGCGACGTTGCGGAAACGGGGAATGTAGAAGCCGCAGGGACGCCGGCCGAAGTAGTACTTGTCGTCGTAGCCCTCGACCCGGCCGGCGGCACCTGCGCCGAAATGATGGTCCATCACGTTGTGCCCAAGCTCGCCGGACGAAGAGCCCAGCCCGCCTTCCCAGACATCGGTGGCCGAGTTCATCAGCAGCCAGGTCGAGTTGAAGGAGGACGCGTTGAGGAAGATCACGTTGGCCGTGTACTGATAGGTCTGTCCGCTCTCGGCATCGATGATCTCCACACCCCGCGCACGCTTGCGGTCCTTGTCGTAGAGCACTTCCTTGACGATCGAGAAGGGCCGCAAGGTCAGGTTGCCGGTCTTCATGGCCGCCGGCAGCGTCGCCGACTGGGTCGAGAAGTAGGCGCCGTACGGACAGCCCAGGATGCACTTGTTGCGATACTGGCAGTTGACGCGGCCCTGCTCGACCTTGGGCTCGGTGATGTTCGCGGTGCGCGAGTGGATCAGGTGCCTGGTCCCGCCGAAGGCCTTCTTGATCCGCGCGGCCACGTCCTTCTCGACGATGTTCAACGGGATCGGCGGCAGGAACTCGCCGTCGGGCAACACGTCCAGGCCCTCGCGCGTGCCGGCGATGCCGGCGAACTTCTCCACGTAGTCGTACCAGGGCGCGATGTCGGCGTAACGGATCGGCCAATCGGTGGCGATGCCGTCCTTGAGGTTCGCCTGGAAATCCAGGTCCGACAGGCGATAGCTCTGCCGTCCCCACATCAGCGAGCGACCACCCACGTGGTAGCCGCGGTACCAGTCGAATCGCTTGGTCTCGGTGTAGGGCGATTCCTTTTCGTTGGCCCACATGCCCTGCAGGTTCTCGACCAGGCCGTAGTCGCGCATCAACACCGGATAGTCGGCCTTCATCGCCTGGGTCGGCCGGTTGCGGTGCGGGAAATCCCACGCCTCCTTCATCGCGTTGACGTAGTCCTTGACGTGTTCGATGTTGCGTCCGCGTTCCAGCATCAGGACCTTGAGACCTTTCTCGGTCAGTTCCTTCGCCGCCCAACCGCCACTGATTCCCGAGCCGACGACGATGGCGTCGTAGTGATTGTCTGCCATGGGTTCTACTTCACCTGGGTGGATATCGTTTCAGACGTCGCAGAGGCGGATCGCCTCGCGCAGCGAGCCGACGGGATCCGGCGCCGTAGGAATGAATTCCTGCGCCAGATAGCCATCGAAACCGGTATCGCGGATCGCGCGACAGATGGCGGGATAGTGGAGTTCCTGATCGTCTCCGATCTCGTGCCGGCCAGGCACGCCCGCGGTGTGGTAATGCTTGAAGAACGCGTGATGCTTGCCGATGGTGGCGATGATGTCGCCCTCCATGATCTGCATGTGGTAGATGTCGTAGAGCAGGCCGAAATGATCCGAGCCGATCCGCCGGCACAGCTCCACGCCCCATGCCGAGTGGTCGCACAGGTAGTCTGGATGATCGACCTTGGAGTTCAGCAGCTCCATCACCAGCACGACGCCGCGCTTCTCGGCATGCCCGAGGATACGCTTGAGTCCCGCTTCGGCATGGGCCATGCCTTCCTGGGGATCCATGCCGTTGCGATTGCCGGAAAAACAGATGAGGTTGCGATAGCCGGCGTCGGCCACCAGGTCGATGTGCCGCGTGTAGCGCTCGACCAGCTGGTCGTGGAACTGGCTGCCGGCGAAGCCCTTGTCCAGGCCCATCTCCGCGCCGTTGCACATCGAGCTGTGCACGCCATTGGCCTTCAGCGTGGGCCAATCCGCCGGGCCAACCAGATCGATGGCGGCGAAACCGATGCCCTTCACCGTCTGGCAAAGCTGGGCGATCGACTGCTGCGGAAACGTCCAGCGGCAGACGGAATGCTTCAGCTTGCCCTTGAGCGGCGCGGCAGCGGCAAACGCAGGCAGCATACCCACAGCGCCCAGGCCAAGGCTCCCGGCGACAGCAACGCGCAGCGCATCGCGCCTCGTGAACCCAGAGGCCGGCGCCGGTCCGATCGAATGGATAGACATCCGCTTCCCGGCCTCCCAACCGGTTCAAACACTGAGGATTCGCCGCAATGCAATCGATTGCACCATAAAGGAGGCAATCGTTTTTTTGCAAGACGCAGTGCACGAAAAGGCATGCTGCAAAGCACAACGCCTTGCGCGCCATCGCTGCATGACAGCAATGGAATTTCGGGCGGCGTACGGAGGTGAACTACTAGATGTGCAGCGAAAGGCGACTGGAAGCCACGAACCATGGCCTGCCATGCAGGCGAAGCATGAGAAACCGTGGCTCCACGCCGCGTTCAAACTGGCCCATGGAGTGGGCGCTACTCCGAGAAGAACTTGCCCGACACGCCATACCGGCACCTGGATTGCGGCTGCGTGCTGCATGAGAGCGCCTTTGACACGCACGATGGCAGCCTGCGCGTCTACCCAGGCGATGGCGCGTTGATGCGCTTTTTTTTCACGGAAATCATTGAGAAAAGAAAAGCCCCGTAAAAACGGGGCTCTTCAGATCTCTATCGACACTTGTGGCAGGTGTTGCTCAGAACGGGATGTCGTCGTCCGCGAAATCGTCCATCGGCGCAGACTGCTGCGGCGCCGGCTGCTGGCGGCGCGGGGCGTAGTCCTGACCACCGCCGCCCTGGTTGGGGCGGTCCTGGCGCGGCGGCGCCGAGCGCTGCGGGCGATCGCCGCCCATGCCGGCACCACCGCCAGCGCCGCCTTCGCCGCGGCCGCCGAGCATCTGCATCTCGTCGGCGACGATGTCGGTGGAGTACTTCTCCACGCCGTCCTGGCCGGTGTACTTGTCGTAGCGGATCGAGCCTTCGACGTAGACCGAGCTGCCCTTGCGCAGGTACTCGCCGGCGATCTCGCCGAGCTTGCCGAAGAACACCACGCGGTGCCATTCGGTGCGCTCCTGCTGGTTGCCGTCCTTGTCCTTGCGCACGCTGGTGGTGGCCAGGCTGATGCGGGTGATCGCCATGCCGGCCTGGGTGTATTTGGTGTCGGGATCGTTGCCGAGGTTGCCGACGAGGATGACTTTGTTGATGCCGCGGGCCATGGAATTCTTCCGTTCGGGGTGGTGAACCCGCTCGGGCGCGGGCATGTCGGATAGGGTCGCCCGCTCGGAAACGGGCACAGACAGTGAATTATACCGGGCTGGCGACGGATATCAGCCTTCTCCTGGTTCAGGCGTCAGGCGAGCCCTCGCCGGGGTGGCCTATAATCCCTGTACTCCCCCTAGTCCGACCGCATGAGCCTCGCCGAAGACCTCCGCCCCGCCCTGGGGCTGCCTCAGATCCAGGCGCTGGCCGCGCCCGACATGAGCGCCGCCGATGCCCTGATCCGCCGCCGTCTGGCTTCGGACGTGGTGCTGATCAACCAGATCGCCGAGCACATCGTCTCCGCCGGCGGCAAGCGCCTGCGGCCGATGCTGGTGATGCTGGCCGGGCGCGCCTGCGCCGGCGGCGGGCCGGTGCACCACCAGTTGGCGGTGATCGTCGAGTTCATCCATACCTCGACCCTGCTGCACGACGACGTGGTCGACGAGTCGGACCTGCGCCGCGGCCGCAGCACCGCCAACGCGCTGTGGGGCAACGCGCCCAGCGTGCTGGTCGGCGATTTCCTGTACTCGCGCAGCTTCCAGCTGATGGTCGAACTGGACAGCATGGCGGTGATGCGGCTGCTCGCCGACACCACCAACCGCATCGCCGAGGGCGAAGTGCTGCAGTTGCTGCACGTGCACAACCCGGATACCGACGAGGCCGCCTACCTGCGGGTGATCGAGCGCAAGACCGCGGTGCTGTTCGCCGCCGGCACCCGGCTCGGGGCGTTGGCCTCGGGCGCTTCGGAAGAGGTGCAGCAGCGCCTGTACGACTACGGCATGCACCTGGGCTACGCGTTCCAGATCGCCGACGACGTGCTCGACTACACCGCCGATGCCGCCGACCTGGGCAAGAACCTGGGCGACGACCTGGCCGAAGGCAAGGCCACGCTGCCGCTGATCCACGCGATGGCGCACGCCGACGCTGCCACCCGCCAACGCCTGCGCCACATCGTCGAACAGGGCGATGCGGAGGCGATGCCGGAAGTGCTGGCGGCGATCCAGGCCAGCGGCGGGCTCGACTACAGCCGGCGCCGCGCCGCCGAATACGCCGCCGCCGCCGAACGTGCGCTGGACGGCCTGCCGGAAAGCGAAGCCCTGGCCGCGCTGCGCGGACTGGCCCGCTACGCGATCGAACGCAGGCATTGATCCGGCGCGCTGCGCGCGCCGGACGGGATTGGGGATTGGGGATTGGGGATTCGCAGAAGCGGCGATGCGGCTTCTGCAAATCCCCATGGTTCCGAAACGCGTGCTCCGCAGTCGAACTTAAGCGCTGATCCGACGCGCGCGTGTGCCCTGACAGGGTTGGGATTCGTAAAGCGCAGACCTGCCGCTTTTGCGAATCCCTAATCCCGAATCCCTAATCCCATCGCTCATCAAAGAAATCGTGCAGCATGCGAAAGGCACGCTTGGCCGCGCGCGGGTTGTACTGGCAGCCCGGCGGGCTGTTGGCGTCGGCCTCGGCGAAGCAATGCACGGCGCCGCTGAAGTTGACGAACTGCCAGTCGGCACCGGCGCCGTTCATTTCCTGCTCGAAGGCGGCGATGTCGTCGCGGCTCACGCTCTTGTCGTCGGCGCCGTTGAGCACCAGCAGCGGCGCCTTCGCGCTGCCCGCGGCCGCCGGCGACGGCGTGGACAGGCCCCCGTGCAGGCTGACCACGCCGGCCAGCGGCGCGCCGGCGCGCACCAGTTCCAGCACCGTGGTGCCGCCGAAGCAGAAGCCGACCGCGCCGATCCGCGATGCATCCAGCGGCGCCTTGCCGGCCTGCGCCTTCAGCACGTCGACCGCCTTCAAGGCGCGTGCGCGCAGCGTCGCCGGATCCTTCTTCAGCGCACCGGCGAACTGCCCGGCCTCGGTGTCGTTGGCCGGGCGCTTGCCTTTGCCGTAGACGTCGGCCAGCAGCACCACGTAGTCGTCGCCGGCCAGCTGTTTGGCCTTGTCGATCGCCGACGCGTTGACGCCGCGCCAGTTCGGCACCATCACCAGGCCGGGACGCTTGTCGCTGTCGGCGTCGTCGTAGACCAGCACGCCACTGAAATTGTCCTTGCCGACCTTCCATTCCACCGGTTTGGCCTGCATCGCAGCCAGCGCCGGCAACGGCAGCGCCAAGGCCAGGCCCAGCAGGCCGATCCACCGCATCGAACGAGTGCGCATCGCGTCTCTCCCATTGGGACCAGCCGGCAGTCTACTGTGGGAGCGACTTCAGTCGCGACGGGCTTATCGGCAATGCCCGTCGCGACTGATGGCCCGAGGTCACCCGGAGTCGCTCCCATAGACCAGCATCATCTCGATCGAGGTGCTCCAGGCACGGCGCCTGGCAAGCGGCGCACGTGCCGGCCCGATCCAGGCGCAACCAGCTCAGGCGATCCCCAGGCCCGGGATCGCGCTGATCGCCTCCGGGTCGAACCCGGCCAGTTCGGCGAAATGGCGGCCGCGCGCCACGTAGTCGCGGTAGGCGCCGAAGCTCGGCGCACCCGGCGACAGCAGCAGCACCCCGCCGCCCTCGCCCAGCGCGGCGCGCGCCAACGCCACCGCCGCCGGCAGATCCACCGTGGCGTGCAGGCCGAAGCCGCCGGCCGCGGCCAGCGGCGCCAGCAGCGCGTGGATGCGCGGGCCGTTGGCGCCCATGGTGACGATCTCCAGCGGCGCGCCGTGGCGCATCGCCGCGGCGAAGTCCTGCCAGTCCAGGCCGCGGTCGTGACCGCCGACCAGCAGCGCGATGCGGCGTCCGCGGAAGCAGTCCAGCGCCGCCAGCGTGGCGTGCGGGGTGGTGCTGATCGAATCGTTGACGTAGGCGATGCCGTCGCGCTCGCCCAGGGTCTGCAGCCGGTTCGGCAACGGCCGGAAATCCGCCGCGGCCGGCGCCAGCGCCGCTGCGTCCAGGCCCAGCGCCTCGATCGCCGCCAGCACCGCGCACAGGTTGCCACGGTTGTGCCGGCCCGGCAGCGGCACCCGCGCGCTGTCGAACACCGCCACGTCGCCGCGGTGCACGACATCGCCGCGCATGTGCCAGCCGTCTTCGCGATTGAACCAGCGAACCTCGCTGTCGCGCAGCGCCAACGCCGCCAGCTGCGGATCGGCGGCATTGAGCAGCGCGATGCGCGGCCGCGCCTGGGTCACCAGCGCCAACTTGTCTTCGATGTAGCGCGCCTGGCTGCCATGCCAGTCCAGATGTTCCGGGAACAGGTTCAGCACCAGCGCCAGCTGCGGCCGCGCGCCGCTGCGCGCGACGTCGCCGGTCTGGTAGCTGGACAGCTCGATCGCCCAGTACTGCGGCGGCTGCGGCGGCGCCAGCACCTCCAGCAACGGCAGGCCGATGTTGCCGACCAGGCCGGTGCGGTGGCCGCCGGCACGCAGCAGATGCGCCAGCAGCGCGGTGCTGGTGCTCTTGCCCTTGGTACCGGTGATGCAGACGCTGCCCGGCACCACGCCGTCGGCATCCGCGTGCTCGGCGAACCACAGCGACGTGCCGCCGAGGAAACGCGTGCCGCGCGCCGCGGCGGCCTGCGCCTCGGGCCGATACGGACTGATCCCCGGCGACTTGATCACCACGTCGAACGCCGCCAAGCGCTCGGCGCTGGCTTCGGTTTCCACCTGCAACTCGGAATCGTGCAACGCCGCGACCTCGGCGGCTTCGTCAGCCGAGCAGAACACCGTTAGCGGCAGCGCTGCTATCGAGTCCCGAGTGCCGAGTCCCGAGTCCCGCGCGCGCAACGCGCGATATGCCGCCCGCCCCTCGCGCCCCCAGCCCCACAGCGCGACCCGCAGGCCCTCAAGCTGCGAAATTCGCACGCACGCGTTCCCACAGTTCGGCCGGGACGCGGTGCTGCGTGTCCAGCGTCAGCAACGGCTCCACGCGCAGGTCGCCGGCGTCCAGCTGCGGCTGGATCTCGCGGATGAAGCGCGCCACCAGCGCGTCTTCCTTCCATTCGGCGCGCGCAGCCAGCGTGGCCATCGCCGCGCGCGATTCGCGGCCCTCGCCGACGCATTCGAACGGCTTGTGGTCCTGGAACTCCAGCAGCGCGTCGAAGCCCGGCGCCTGCGCCGCGTCGTCGAGCAGGTTGCGGCCGAAGATCCGCACCAGCCGCGTCTTCGGCATGAACGGCGCCAGCGCCAGGAACACGAAATGGCACTTCGGGCAGACCCCGCACCAGCGGTGCGCCGGGCGTTCGCCGAGGATGTGGAAATTGCGGTTGCAGCTGGAGAAATGCGCGTCGTAGTGGTCGTTCTTGGCGAACTGCCGCGCCACCGCCAGCTCCGACAGCGGGCGCAGCAACGAGTAGTAGCGCAGGTCCACGGCCACGTAACGCTGCACGTGGGCGCCGAACGCCTGCTCGAACGCCCAGCCCTTGGACCATTGGTGGTTGACCTCGCCGGTCCCGGCGATCTGGCTGCCGTAGCTGGCCGAATGCTCGTTGGAGAACACCACCTGGCCGGCGTCGTGCAGCAGCGCGGCGAACACCAGGATCGCCGAGTTCACCGCGGTCACCGGGATATGCCCGTTCCACGCACCCTGCCGGTTCAGTTCGAACAGCTCCGGCGCCAGCGCGCGGCCGATGTTCAAGGTCGGCAGCGCGGTGCGCTCGGCGCAGGCGCGAATCAGCTGCGAACCGCCGATCCAGGCCACGGTCTGCTCCACGCCGGCCGCGCGCAGCGCCTCGATGCTGACCAGCGAATCCTTGCCGCCGCCGATCGCGACCAGGGCATGCGTGCGCAGGCCGAGCGCCGCAGCGTCCTGCTGGTTGCCCGCGCTCACCGGAAAACGGATCCGCTCGCGCAGATCCAGCCCATTGCGGTAGGCGAACTCGCCCAGCCCGTGCAGGTACACGCTGTCCAACAGCGCGGCGGTCTCGGCATCGATCGCGTAGTCGTCGATGACGATGCGCGGCGGTACCGCGGCCTTGTAGTAGCTGACCCCGGCGATCAGGTGCAGCAGGCGCAGCGCGCGCTGCACCGCATGCGCGCGCGCCGCATCCAGCACGAACGGCGCGCCGGGCACGGTGATCGTCTCCACCAGTTCCGGGCCATGGTCGAAGGCATAGACCAGATGCGCGACGCCGCTGTCGGCGTCGAACGCGCAGCGCACGAAGCGGAAGGTGGTGATCTGCTGTTTGTCGAAAGCGGTCATGGACTACCTGCAAGAACGCGCGTGCGACGCAAGTAGCGTCGGCACAGGAAAAATTCGATCATGGAAAACGGCAACGCCGCCCATAGCCATGGCAGGCAGCCGAACAGGAGCGCCAGCGGAAACAGCTCCCAGTTCGAACTCCCGTGCGTGGCATCGGCGGACGCCGCGAACACCACCACGAGATATAACGTCAGCGCCGGCACATAACTGCATGCACCCAGCAGCACCGTGCGCAATGCCATCGCGCCCGCACGGCCGGCAGGCCACCGGCCTTGCCAGCGCCACGCCAACCATGCGCCCGCCCCTGCTGCGATCAGCGCAGGCAGCAGCCATTTGAGGCTGTCGGCCCACTGCAACGGCAGGCTCGTGCCCGTCTGATCGGCCGCGGTGGCCAACATCATCGCCGCGCCGCCGGCGACGGCACTGAGCGCGATGAACTCAGCCTGCAGGCGCATCGATCACATCCTCCCGCGGCAGCTCGCGCTGGTTGTAGGTGCTGGCCATCGCGTAGCCGTAGGCGCCGGCGTCGGCGATCAGCATCACGTCGTCCGCCGCGGTGGCGGCCGGCAGCCGGCGACGCCTGCCGAACACGTCGCTGGATTCGCAGATCGGGCCGACCACGTCGAACACCGCATCGGCGTCGCGATCCAGGCGGCTGAGGTTGGCGACGTCGTGCCAGGCGTCGTACAGCGCCGGGCGCACCAGCGCGTTCATGCCCGCGTCCAGGCCGACCCGGCGGATGCCGTCCTTGTCGATCACCTGGGTGGCGCGGGTCAGCAGCACGCCGCACTCGGCGACCAGATAGCGGCCCGGCTCGACCGCCAGGCGGAACGCCGGATGCACCGCCTTGACCTCGGCCAGGCCCTGCGCCCAGGCGTCCAGGTCGAACGGCTCGTCGTCGGCGCTGTACGCGATCGGCAGGCCGCCGCCGATGTCGATGACTTCCACGCTGCCGATGCGGCGCGCGAAGCCGGCCAGCTCGTCGCACATGCGCCGCCAGTGCTGCGCCGTCTCCACGCCGCTGCCCAGGTGCGCGTGCACGCCGACGATGCGGATGTCCAGGGTGCGCGCGACCTCGACGAATTCGTCCACCCGCGTGGCCGACAGCCCGAACTTGGACGCCTTGCCGCCGGTGTTGACCTTTTCGTGGTGGCCATCGCCGTGGCCCAGGTCGATGCGCAGCCACAGGCTGCGGCCGCGGAACAGCTCCGGCCAGCGCTGCAGCAGTTCGACGTTGTCGACGGTGACGGTCACGCCCAGCGCGAACGCGGCTTCGTACTCGGCCTTCGGCGCGAAGCTGGGCGTAAACAGCACCCGCCGCGGCGACAGCTCCGGCAAGGTGTCGAACACCCGGCGCAGTTCGCCGTGCGACACGCATTCCAGGCCGAAGTCTTCGGCGACCAGCGCCTCCAGGATCGCTGGATGCGAATTGGCCTTGATCGCGTAGTAGCGCTGGTCGATCGGCGCGATCGCCTTCAGCGCGCGGGCACGCTCGCGCAAGGTCGGCAGATGGTAGACATAGCGCGGCGTGCCGGCCTGCGCCAGGCGCAGCAGGTGCGCGCGCTCGGCGTGCCACCACGGCGTGGGCCGCGCGCGCACGCTGCCGGTGATCTCGCGCCAGCGCGGCCCGAACACCTCGGTCTCCTCCACCGGCATCGCGCCGCTGTCGATCAGCTCGGCGTGCAGGATCGGCAGCAGGCCGTCGGCATCGGCCTCGTCGATGACGAAGGTCAGGTTCAGGTCGTTGGACGACTGCGAGATCATGTGCACGCGCTCCTTGCCGAACGTGGCCCACACGTCCGAGAGCTTGTGCAGCAGCGAACGCATGCCGCGCCCGACCAGGGTGATCGCCGCGCACGGCACGATGATCTTGACCCGGCAGATCTCCGCCAGGTCGGCCGACAGCGCCGCAAGCACATCGGTATTGACCAGGTTCTCGCTCGGGTCCAGCGACACGGTGACGTTGGTCTCGGCCGAGCCGATCAGGTCCACCGACAGGCCGTGCTTGGCGAAGCGCGCGAACACGTCGGCCAGGAAGCCGACCTGCTGCCACATGCCGATGCCTTCCATCGACACCAGCACGATGCCGTTGCGGCGGCTGATCGCCTTGACCCCGGGCACGGTGCGCGCGTTGCCGTCGATGCTGGTGCCGGGCAGCTCGGGGCGCTCGGTGTCCAGGATCGCCATCGGCACGCCGCCGTCGCGGCACGGCTTGATCGAGCGCGGGTGCAGCACCTTGGCGCCGGTGGTGGCGATTTCCTGCGCCTCGTAATAGTCCAGCCGGGTCAGCAGGCGCGCGTCCGGCACTTCGCGCGGGTTGGCGCTGAACATGCCCGGCACGTCGGTCCAGATCTCCACCCGGCTGGCGCCGAGCAGCGCGCCGAAGTAGGCCGCCGAGGTGTCCGAGCCGCCGCGGCCGAGGATCGCGGTGCCGCCGTCCTGATGCCGCGAGATGAAGCCCTGGGTGATCAGCATCCGCGCCGGCTGGGCGACGAAGCGTTCGCGCCAGGCGGCGTCGGATTGCCACTGGCAGGACACCGACAGGCGCTTGGACCACTCGCTCTGGTTCGGCTGCGGCGGCAGTGCGTCCAGCCACTGGCGCGCGTCCATCCAGCCGACATCCAGGCCGCTGGCGCGCAGGTAGGCCGCGCCCAGCGTCGAAGACAGCAACTCGCCCTGGCCCAGCACCTCGGCCTGCCAGTCCAGCGTGCGGGCCGCCGCGCGCGGATCGTCCAGCAACCCGCGCAGCGCCGCCAGGCGTTCGCCGAGCACGGCGTCCGCATCCAGCTCCAGTTCGCCCAGGAACTCGCGGTGGCGCTGCTCCAGCGCGGCCACGCGCTGCGCGCTGTCGGCGCTGCCGTCGGCGATCGCGGTCAACTCGTTGGTCACCCCCGACAGCGCCGATACCACCACCAGCACCCGCGCGCCGGTCTCGTCGGCGCGTTTTTTCGCCAGCGTTCCGATCGTGTCCCAGCGATGACGACGCGACACCGAGGTGCCGCCGAACTTGAGGACGATCCAACGATCGACGTGGGGGGAAGATGACATTTCGTGTGTGGGGGTCTGGTGGAGGGAAAGAGGCCCGGAACGCCGGGCGGAACCTGCGATTCTATGTCATGCGCAACGCTCCTGCGCCTGCCGGGAACGCCCATTGCGCGCCGATGCCCGGCATGCGTGTGCGCCCGATTGCTAAGCTGCGCTCCCCCGCACCCGAGCCCCTGCCATGACCGCGCGCCGTTTCCTGCAACTGGATGTGTTCTCCCCGCGCCCCGGCGCCGGCAACCCGCTGGCGGTGGTGCTGGACGCGCAGGGCCTGGACGACGCCGCGATGCAGGCGATCGCGCGCTGGACGCGGCTGCCGGAGACCACCTTCGTGTTCCCGGCCACGCAGCCGGGCGCCAGCTACGGCATCCGCATGTTCAGTCCGCAGAAGGAGGTGCCGTTCGCGGGCCACCCCAGTGTCGGCACCGCGCACGCGGTGCTGGAGGCCGGCATCGCCGCGCCCCGCGACGGCCTGCTGGTGCAGGAAGGCATCGCCGGGCTGCTGCCCCTGCGCGTGGACGTGGCCGACGGCGTGCGCAGCATCGCGATCCGCACCCCGCGCGCACAGGTCGCGGAGATCGCCGCCGCCGCCGATCCGCGCCTGGCCGCCGCGCTGGCCGGCTGGACGCTGGGCGCACAACCGCCGGTGCGCATGGATGGCGGCCGCTGCTGGTGGCTGGTCGAGATCGCCGACGAGGCCGCACTGCGCGGCCTGGCGCCGGACTGGGAGGCGATCGCCGCGCTGGCCGAAAGCACCGCCAGCATGGGCGTGTTCGCCTACGCCCGGGCCGACGGCCGCGCCTACGACCTGGCGGTACGCGCGTTCGTCGGCAACGGCCGGCGCTTCGAGGACGCCGCGTCGGGCGCCGCCAACGCGGTGCTCGCGGCATGGCTGGACCATCGTGCCGTGCTGCCCGGCCGCGGCGGCCGCTACGTGGTCAGCCAGGGCCGCGAGGTCGGCCACGACGCCTTGCTGACGCTGCGCGTGGACGACGCGGGCGAGGTCTGGTCGGGCGGCCAGGTGCAGACCGTCATCGACGGCCATATCGACTGGCGCTGAGCCGATGGGAAAGGCCGCCAGTCTGCAGCGGCAGGCATGGCGGCCTTGGGAGCGTTGGCCGCGACCTCGCGATGGTCGCGGCAGACTGGAGAGGGACGCCTTCGGCGAGGCGTCTTGGCCGATCAGTCGGGCAGCACGTCGACGCGGACCCGGATACGGTCGCCCGGACGCTGCGCGCTGCGGGTGTGGTAGTAGCGGCCGCCGTATTCGTAAGTCACGTCGTAGCCGTCCACCCGGTCGTAGTTTTCGCTGCGGTACGCGACCGGTTCGCAGACGCTGACCGAGCCGGTCTGCACGGTGGTGCGGGCGTTGCTGTCGTAGATCGAACGGCCGGCCAGGCCGCCGACCATGGTGCCGACCGCGGTCCCGACGAAACGCCCATTGCCGCCGCCGACGCGGCTGCCCAGCAACGCACCGGCGATGCCGCCGACCACCGTGGCCGCGCTACGTCCGCCATCGGTGCCGCGGTAACCGTCGCCGCCGTAACCATCGTTGTAGTAGCCGTCGCCGCGGTAGCCGTTCTCGACATAGCTGCCGGAGGCCGGACGCTCGTAGCAGCGCTCGGTGGTCTCGCGCGGACCGCGCACCGGCACGATGATCGGATCGGCACGCACCACGCGGGCGTAATCGTAGGTGCCGCTGCCCGAATAGCCGCCACCGCTCGAATAGCCGCGGTCGCGATAGTCGTCGTAGCGGCCGTAATCCTGCGCGGCGGCGGAGCCGACCACGCCCACGGCGAGCGCGGCGGTCAGAAGACGGGTCGAGAGCTTGTTCATGTCGAAGATTCCAGGCGCGTGGATCGCGCAACCGCATGCTCGGTCCGCGCCGGTGAAACACGACTGAATTGGGACCGGCGCACGGCGACTGTTTAGCGCGGCGACAGCTGACGCCGGACACGCGCCACGCGATGCCCTTGCGCGTGGCGCGACTGGAACCGTTCCCATGGCAGCGACGGGAACGCCGCCGCGCCTGGCGGTAACGCAGGCGCGGCGCGATGCCGCTTCGAAAAACGCCCGGCGAGCGCCGGGCCGGAATGCTCAGCCCAGTTCCGCTTCCAGGCTGATCGGTACGGCGCTCAGCGCCTTGGACACCGGGCAGTTCTGCTTGGCGTCGTCGGCGATGGCGCGGAACTGCGCCGCCTCGATGTTCGGCACTACCGCCTTGACCTTGAGCCGGATCTGCGACAACTGCGGGCCGCCGTCCATCGACAGGTCGACCTCCGCGCGCGTGTCCAGCGAGGTTGGCGGGAAACCGGCGTCGCTCAGCTTGGCCGACAGCGCCATGGTGAAGCAGCCGGCATGCGCGGCGGCGATCAGTTCTTCCGGGTTGGTGCCCTTCTCGTCGCCGAAGCGGCTGCTGAAGGCATAACGGGTGTTTTCCAGCAGCCCGCTCTGCGGCGTGCTCAGCTGGCCCTTGCCGGACTTGAGGTCGCCTTCCCAATGCGCGGTGGCGTGACGCGAAATGCCCATGCGGTGCTCCTGTCGGTGGATGAGGCGGGCACCATAAGGCAGAACGCGTTACGGCCTTGTGCGGCGCAGCGAGCCGAGCGCTGAGGCTGGCAACGCGCAATTCCTGCGCAAAGGCCCTCCGTTCCGCTGCCGGTTCGCACCTGCGCGCAAAAGCATGCCGACCTGCTGCGCGTCTATCACCCCTCCCCGCTCGCGGCACGCGTGCATACAGCGACCACGCCGACCGCGCTGAAGCCTCGATCGCGATCGCACGCATCGCGCCATCGAACCGGACAGCCAACGACAGACCCGGTTCGCCGAGCGCTGGAAAGGACGCCACGCATCCCGATGTCGGGCATCGCCAAGCGGCTCCGGCAGCGTTGCGGCAGCCCATGATCGCGGCGCGAACAGGCGGATCGAGGCGGACCTTGCGGCGGTGCATCGCCGCTTTTCCGGGCGAAAGCCGCCCGGCGAGGCAAAAAAAACCCGGCATGTGGCTTTTTTCCGTGTTTTTTGCCGTTTGCCTATTGGCGCGGCGTAGCACATGCCCTACATTTCGCCATGCCGACGGGGTCGGCGCGACCCAACCACCAATCGTTTACGGAACCAGGACATCATGGCAAAGACCGCGAAAAAGGCTGCCCCGAAAAAGGCAGCGAAGAAAGTAGCCACCAAGACCGCCGCCAAGCCGGCCGCTCCCAAGCCGATCAAGGAAGCCCTGAGCAAGTCGGCCCTGGTCGCCCACATCGTCGAAGCCAGCGGCGTCGTCGCCAAGGACGTGCGCGCGGTGATGGCCTCGCTCGAGCAGGCTGTGGCCGGTTCGGTCAGCAAGAAGGGCGCCGGTTCGTTCACCCTGCCGGGCCTGCTCAAGATCACCGCCGTCAGCGTGCCGGCCAAGCCGAAGCGCAAGGGCATCAACCCGTTCACCAAGGAAGAGCAGTGGTTCGCCGCCAAGCCGGCCACCACCAAGCTGAAGGTGCGCCCGCTGAAGAAGCTCAAGGACGCCGCGCTCTGAGCAGCGACGCCTGATCCAGGCAAGCACACCCGACGAGACGGCCCACGCCGTCTCGTTTTTTTTTGCGCGCTCGCCGCCACCAGCGGCGGGATTGACAGGCCGCTAAGGCGGCGCCCGCTATACCTGCGCCTCCCATCGACAGGAAATGCGTGCATGAAGCTACAGGGCTTTCTCGACCAACTGCTGCAATCGGCGCAGGGCGCCGCCGGCCAGGCCATGGCCAAGACCGGTGCGTCCGCCGCCACAGGCTCCCCCGGCAAGGGCGGCGGCCTCGGCGGCATGCTCAATGCCGACTTCGGCAAGGGCGCCCTGAGCGGCGGCGCGCTCGGCCTGCTGCTGGGCAAGAACCGCACCACGCGCAAGCTGGCCACCTACGGCGGCCTGGCCGCGCTCGGGGTGATGGCCTACCGCGCATACGGCGACTACAAGCGCCAGCAACTTGGCGCCGTCGCGCCGGAAGAACCGCAGACGCTGGACCGGCTGCCGCCGCTGGAAGTGGAACAGCACAGCCAGGCCATCCTGCGCGCGCTGGTCGCCGCGGCCAAAGCCGATGGCCATATCGACACGCGCGAGCGCGAATTGATCGAAGGCGAGTTCACCCGCCTCAACGGCGACGAGGAGGTGCAGCGCTGGCTGCATGCGGAACTGGAGAAGCCGTTGGATCCGGCCGAGGTGGCGCAGGCAGCGACGACGCCGGAAATCGCCTCGGAGATGTACCTGGCCAGCCTGCTCGCCGCCGACGAACAAAGCTTCATGGAGCGCAGCTACCTGGACGAACTGGCACGCCAGCTCGGCATCGACGACGGACTGAAGCAGCACCTGCAACGACAGGCCGCGGCCCAGGGCGACCAGTAAGCGATGACGGCGGCGCCCTCGCCCGCGCGGCGGCTGCGCCGCTGGTTGCTGCGCATCGCGATGCTGGCCTGCGTCGCGCTCGCGCTGGCCTGGGCCTGGCGGCAGCCGTGGGCGCTGCGCGCGCGGGTCGGCTGGGAATTGGCGCGACAGCCGCCACCGAGCGCCCTGCACATGCCGGTGCAAGGCGTGGACCCGCGCCGCGTCGCGGCCACATTCGGCGCACCGCGCGGCCGCGATCGCCAGCACGCCGGCGTAGACATCTTCGCCAAGCGCGGTACGCCGGTGCTGTCCGCTACCCGCGGCATCGTGGTCGCAGTCATGGACCGCGGCCTCGGCGGCCGCCAGGTCTGGGTGATGGGGCCGGCCCGGCAACGCCACTATTACGCGCACCTGCAGGAGTGGGCGCCCGGCCTGCAGGTCGGCGACCTGGTCGAGGCCGGCGACCCGCTCGGCAGCGTCGGCGACAGCGGCAATGCACGCGGCACGCCGCCGCACCTGCACTACGGGGTCTACGCCGAGGGCGGCGCCTACGATCCACTGCCGCTGTTGCGCGCAGCGCACTGAACCGGTCACGGAACAAGCCGCTGGAACAGAGCGTCGCGGCCATCCCTCTCGTGGCGACGGCGGACCGCGCCTATCTTGGGTTCACCACCCGCCCCCTGCGCACGCCCATGACCGCCCCCCAACGCTACCGCATCACCGTCACGCCGATCGAGGCCGACGGGCTGCAATGCCACGGCCGCTGCACCATCGAATTCGAGGCCCGCTGCCGGCAGGACTGGATGCGCCTGCTCGAGGCGGCGCAGCGCCATCCCGGGCTGCACGGCGACGAACGCGCCGCGCTGACCGTCGGCACGCAACTGCTGCGCGGGTTGAGCGAGCGCAGCGACAGCGAGGCCCAAGCGCTGCTGGCACCGCTGCGTCCGTCGCTGGACGCGATCCTGGCGCGGCTGGCGCCAACCGTCGCATGACGGACCCTGCCCGCGCGTGCCAACTCTTGCCTGACCAGGTTCGCCAGGCTGGCAGCAGTGCGCGGACGCCCCGGCTCGACGCTTGCCGTACGTTGCGCCTGTCGCGTCTCGGGACAGCTGCGGGCAACGCCGAGATCTTCCGTTAGCATTCCCAGCGCGTGGCGGGCCGATGCAGCGCCACGGCACGCACGATCCGCCTCCATCGCCCCTCTTTCGCTAATCGCGCATTCACCCGCTGCGGTTATGTTGACCCTCTGACTCTGCCAAGGCGCCCCACCATGAAGCTTCGCCTGCCGACCCTGCGCGCCGTCGCGCTGCTGACTCTCGCCGCCGCGGCGCAACTGCAGGCCGAACCCATGATCCAGGGCAAGCAGGTCAGCGTCGGCGCCGCCGATGTGCAGCAGTACCTGGACGGCAGTTTCCCGCAGACGCACAAGGCGCTTGGCGGCCTGATCAAGATGACCATCCGCGATCCCAAGCTGTCGCTGCCGCCGGGCGACCGGCTGAAGATGCAGTTCGACCTGAGCATGGCCACCGGCGGCGGCGCGCCGACCCCGTTGGGCACGGTGCTGTTGACCAGCGCGCTGCGCTACGAGCAGCAGACCCAGGGCTTCCACCTGCAATCGCCGACCATCGACGACTTCCGCCCGGCTGCCAACGGCGGCAAGCTCGACGCCAACACCCGCGAACTGCTCAACGTGTGGCTGGACGACTACGCGCGCAAGGAACCGATCTACAAGCTGGACCCGGCGCTGGCCGGGGTGATGGGCAACGTGCAGATCGAATCGGCGGCGGTGGAGAACGGCAAGCTGGTGGTGCACTTCAACCAGGACATCGGCAAGCTGGTGCCGGCTGGGGCGTTGTCCGGGCAGTGATGCTGTGCTGCTGCAGGTGATGCGATGACGTTGCGCGCCTCGGACCAGCGCGAGGAAAGAACTGCGCCCTGGTTTGCTGCGAGTCGCGCAAGGCGTCTTGGCCGCGACGATCGACAGTTCTGCCGGAACCGAATCGGTAGCGGACAGCCTCGGGCTGCGGATGCTGTCGCGGCTGAAGCCGCTCCTACAGTGCACCCGGTGAGCTGGCCGCACTCCCTGTAGGAGCGGCTTCAGCCGCGACACTTCTCTCGACTCGATCGATCCGACTGCCTCATTCCCCGGTCGGGGCTGAAGCCCCTCCTACAGAAAAGCGGCGGCCCGAAGGCCGCCGTTTATCGTTGCGCACGCTGGGCGCCAGACTCAGCCCAGCGCCTTGGCCACCGCCGCAGCGAATGCGGGAATGTCGTCCGGCTTGCGGCTGGTGATCAGATTGCCGTCGACCACCACTTCCGCGTCCTGCCAGCGCCCGCCGGCATTGCTCAGGTCGGTCTTCACCGATGGCCACGAGGTCACCTGCTTGTCGCGCACCAGGCCGCTTTCGGCCAGCAGCCAGGGGCCGTGGCAGATCGCCGCGACCGGCTTGCCGGCGCTGGCGAACGCCTGGATGAAGCGGATCGCGGACGCCTCGGTGCGCAGGTTGTCCGGATTGATCACGCCGCCCGGCAGCACCAGCGCGTCGTAGCCGCCGGCATCGGCCTGCTCCAGGCGCTTGTCGACCGGCACGCTGTCGCCCCAGTCCTTCTTGTTCCAGCCGCGGATGCTGGACGCATCGCCGGGCGCGATCACATCGACCTGCGCGCCCCACGACTCCAGCAACCGCTTGGGCTCCTGCAACTCGGACTGCTCGAAGCCGTCGGTGGCCAGGACCGCGACGCGCTTGCCGGACAGGGAAGATGCTGTGCTCATGGGAAACTCCTCTACAGGGGGAGCGTCACCCTAGGAGCGCCGCGGTTGCAGCGTCGTGAGCCGCGCGTCTAGGCCACGTGCAGGCGCGCTCAGCGCTTGGGCTGCAGCATGGTGCCGGTGCAGTTCTTCGAGCCGCAGCGGCATTCCCAGATCTTCTTCAGCCGCGGCGTGTGCCGCTCGCCCAGGGTGATGCCGTAGTTGTAGGTCAGCTCCTCGCCCGGCTTGATCGCGCGCAGCGTCTCGATCACCACCTTGTCCTGGCGGCGGTCGTCGCCTTCGGCCTCGATGATCACCGCCTCGCAGTTCGGCGCGCAGCTGTGGTTGATCCAGCGCGCGTCGTTGCCCTCGTAGTTGGCGTCGATCACGTAGTCGTCGCTGAGCGTGAACAGGAAGGTGTGGCCGGTCTCGACATCGCCGGCCTCGTCGCGGTCCACTTCGGCATGGGTGCGGCGGCGGCCCTTGTACTCGATGACCCGCTCGCCTTTCTTGAGCGGCAGTACGGCGAACACGCCATTGCCATGGATACGGGACTTGCGGGCGGCGATCTTGCGGGGCATGCGGCGGTCCGGAACGGGAAAGCGGTGATTCTGGCGCACATCGGCGGCGATCCCAAGCCCCGCCGATCGCTACCGGCGATGGCGCCGATAGAAAGCATCATGAACGAGCGGCTTGGACGCCGCCGCCGCAAAAGAGTACAATTTCGGTCCGCATTGAAATCCGGCTGTTTCCGCATGCTCCGCGTCACCAAGTTGACCGATTACGCCACCGTCGTGCTGACCGTGCTTGCCGCGCGTCCGGGCGAGGTGCTGAGCGCGACCGAGCTGGCCGAGCAGTCCGGGCTGGAGCCGCCCACCGTCAGCAAGCTGCTCAAGCCGCTGGCCCAGGCCGGGCTGGTCGAAGGCCTGCGCGGGGTGCACGGCGGCTATCGGCTGGCGCGGCCGGCCGACGCCATCACCCTGATCCAGATCGTCGAGGCGATGGAAGGCCCGCTGGCGATCACCGAATGCAGCCACCAGGAAAGCCAGTGCAGCATCGCCCAGAAATGCGGCGTGCGCTCCAACTGGCGGCTGATCAACGACGTGGTCGCCGACGCGCTGCGCGGCGTGACCCTTGCGCAGATGCTGCACCCGCTTCCCTCTTCCGGCGAAACCAGACGGCGCCCGATCGCCGTGCGTTTCGCGACCACCTGACCTGTAGGCAGCCCCCATGGCCACCGAAAACGCTGAAATCCTGGAACGGCTGGGACGTCGCTACGACGCCGGCTTCATCACCGACATCGAATCCGATTCGTTCCTGCCAGGCTTGAACGAGGACGTCGTGCGCGCCCTGTCCGTCAAGAAAGACGAGCCGGAGTGGATGACCGAGTGGCGCCTGGCCGCTTACCGGCACTGGTTGAAGATGCCGATGCCGCACTGGGCCAAGCTCAACATCGCGCCGATCGACTTCCAGGCGCTGAGCTACTACTCCGCGCCGAAGGGTCCCAAGTACGCCTCGCTGGACGACGTGCCGAAGGAACTGCTGGACACCTACGACAAGCTCGGCGTGCCGCTGCACGAGCGCGCCAAGCTGGCCGGCGTGGCGGTGGACGCGGTGTTCGACTCGGTCTCGGTCGGCACCACCTTCCGCAAGGAACTGGCCGAGAAGGGCGTGATCTTCTGCTCGATGTCCGAGGCGATCAAGGAACACCCGGAGATCGTCAAGCAGTACCTGGGCAGCGTGGTGCCGGTCGGCGACAACTACTTCGCCGCGCTCAATTCGGCGGTGTTCTCCGACGGCAGCTTCGTGTTCATTCCCAAGGGCGTGCGCTGCCCGATGGAACTGAGCACCTACTTCCGCATCAATGCCGGCCACACCGGCCAGTTCGAGCGCACCCTGATCGTGTGCGAGGACAAGGCCTACGTGTCCTACCTGGAAGGCTGCACCGCGCCGATGCGCGACGAGAACCAGCTGCATGCGGCGGTGGTCGAGCTGGTGGTGCTGGAAGACGCGGAGATCAAGTATTCGACCGTGCAGAACTGGTACCCGGGCGACGAGAACGGCGTCGGCGGCATCTACAACTTCGTGACCAAGCGCGGCGAATGCCGCGGCGCGCGCAGCAAGATCACCTGGACCCAGGTCGAGACCGGTTCGGCGATCACCTGGAAGTACCCCTCGTGCGTGCTGCTCGGCGACGACTCGGTCGGCGAGTTCCACTCTGTGGCGCTGACCCACCACCGCCAGCAGGCCGACACCGGCACCAAGATGATCCACATCGGCAAGCGCACCAAGAGCAAGATCGTCAGCAAGGGCATCAGTGCCGGCCGTGGCCAGAACACCTACCGCGGCCTGGTCAAGGTGGAGCGCAGCGCCGAGGGCGCGCGCAACTACACCCAGTGCGATTCGCTGCTGATCGGCAAGCAGTGCGGCGCGCACACCTTCCCGTACATCGAGGTCAAGCATCCCACCGCCACGGTCGAGCACGAGGCCACCACCTCCAAGATCAGCGACGACCAGCTGTTCTACTGCCGCGCCCGCGGCATCGACCAGGAAAACGCGGTGTCGATGATCGTCGACGGCTTCTGCAAGCAGGTGTTCCGCGAACTGCCGATGGAGTTCGCGGTGGAAGCCAAGAAGCTGCTGGAAGTGTCGCTGGAAGGCAGCGTCGGCTGACGCCTTACCCTTCTCCCATCGGGAGAAGGTGGCGCGAAGCGCCGGATGAGGGTACGCGCGAAGCCTCGCGCCCCCCCGAACTCCCACGAGACGCTTCGCGCCCCGACCCTCACCCCAACCCCTCTCCCGGCGGGATAGGGGCTATACAAGAATTCTGACGGACCATCATCTCCATGCTCAATATCGAAAACCTCCACGCTTCCGTCGCCGGCAAGGACATCCTCAAGGGGCTGTCGCTGCAGGTGGAGCCCGGCCAGGTGCACGCCATCATGGGCCCGAACGGCGCCGGCAAGTCCACGCTGGGCAACATCCTCGCCGGCCGCGACGGCTACGAAGTGACCCAAGGCAGCGTGCGCTTCGAAGACCGCGACCTGCTCGAACTGGAACCGGAGGAACGCGCCGCGGCCGGCCTGTTCCTGGCCTTCCAATACCCGGTGGAGATTCCCGGCGTCAACAACACCTATTTCCTGCGCGCCGCGCTCAACGCGCAGCGCAAGGCGCGCGGCGAGACCGAACTGGATTCGATGCAGTTCCTGAAGCTGGTGCGGCAGAAGCTCGCCGTGCTGCACCTGAAGGACGAACTGCTGCACCGCGGCGTCAACGAAGGCTTCTCCGGCGGCGAGAAGAAGCGCAACGAGATTTTTCAGCTGGCGGTGCTGGAACCGAAGCTGGCGATCCTCGACGAGACCGACAGCGGCCTGGATATCGATGCGCTGAAGACCGTCGCCGAAGGCGTCAACGCGCTGCGTTCGCCCGAGCGCGCGTTCCTGGTCATCACCCATTACCAGCGCCTGCTCGACTACATCAAGCCGGACGTGGTGCACGTGCTGGCCGACGGCCGCATCGTGCAGAGCGGCGGTCCGGAACTGGCGCTGGAACTGGAAGCGCACGGCTACGCATGGTTGAAGGACCGTGTGGCGCCGGAGGCGACGGTCCGATGAGCGCGCTGCTCGACTCCCTGGCGGCCGCCTTCCACGGCGACGGCGCGCGCCGTGCGCCGCTGGAACAGGCGCTGCGCGAAGGCCTGCCCGGCCCGCGCAGCGAGGCGTGGAAGTACACCTCGCTGCGCGCGCTGGAGCGGCGCAGCTTCAGCCCGGCACCGAGCGCGGCCCCGATGGTGGACGCGTCCATCGTCGCCGGCATTCCCGCGCCGCGGCTGGCGTTCGTCAACGGCCGCGCCAGCGATGCGCTGTCCGATCTGGGCGGGCTGCCGGACGGCGTCGAGCTGCAGCGCCTGTCCACGATCCTGCGCAGCGGCGACGATGCGATGCGCTTCCTCGGCCGCCGCTTCGAGCGCAGCGACGAGGTGTTCGCGCAGCTCAACGCCGCGCTGGCCGACGAAGGCAGCGTGCTGCGCGTGGACGCCGGCGTGCGGGTCGCGGTGCCGTTGCACCTGGTGTTCGTGTCCACCGCCGGCGCCGGCGACCATGCCTGGCACCATCGCCACCTGATCGAATTGCGCCAGGACGCGGCGCTGTCGCTGGTCGAGCATCACCTGCACCTGGGCGAGGCCGCGCACCTGAGCAAC
Source organism: Xanthomonas sp. WHRI 7945 (assembly GCF_035026585.1). Classification (NCBI taxonomy): domain Bacteria; kingdom Pseudomonadati; phylum Pseudomonadota; class Gammaproteobacteria; order Lysobacterales; family Lysobacteraceae; genus Xanthomonas; species Xanthomonas sp. WHRI 7945. The sequence continues at coordinate 441,995 of NZ_JAYIQP010000001.1, read as the reverse complement.
ACCCTGGCGCATGTGCATCTGGCCGCCGGCGCGCAACTGGCGCACGCGCGGGTGCAGGCGGACGCGTCCGGCGTCACCGCGCTGCTGCGCACCGATGCGGTGCTGGCGCGCGACGCGCAGTACCGGCGCATCGACCTGGAACTGGGCGGCGCGCTGTCGCGGCACGAGCTCAACGTGCGCCTGGAAGGCGACAACGCGCGGCTGGTCGCCAACGGCGTGCTGCTGGGCAACGGCCGCCGCCAGATCGACACCCGCCTGGGCATCGAGCACATCGCCCGCGACACCGCCTGCGAACTGCTGTGGCGCGGCGTGGCCGCGGCGCGCAGCCGCGTCGTGTTCCATGGCGGCATCCACATCCGCCAGGGCGCCGACGGCAGCGATGCCAACCTGTCCAACAAGAATCTGCTGCTGTCCGCCGACGCCGAGATCGACACCCAGCCGGTGCTGGTGATCGACGCCGACGAGGTCAAGGCCGCGCACGGTGCCACCGTCGGCCAGCTCGACGCAAACGCGCTGTTCTACCTGCGCTCGCGCGGGCTGCCGCGCGAGCGTGCGCAACAGCTGCTGACCGCCGCGTTCTGCCACGAACCGCTGCGCGTGCTGGATGCGCCGCTGGCCGAGTTCCTGGTCGCGCGCCTGGACCAGGCGCTGGTCGCCGCAGGCGTGGCATGAGCAGCGCGGCCCCGCTCGACACGGCGCCGGCGCCGGACTGGGACAAGATCCGCAGCGACTTCCCGCTGCTGATGCGGCAGGTGCACGGCAAGCCGCTGATCTATTTCGACAACGCCAACACCGGGCAGAAGCCGCTGCAGGTGATCGCCGCGCTGGACGAGTTCTACCGCCGCTACAACGCCAACGTCAGCCGCGCGGTGCACGCGCTCGGCACCGAGGCCACCGACGCCTACGAAGGCGCGCGCAGCAAGCTGGCGCGCTTCCTCAACGTGCGCGCCGACGAGCTGGTGCTGTGCAGCGGCACCACCTTCGCGATCAATCTGGTGGCCTATTCGTGGGCGCTGCCGCGGCTGAAGGCCGGCGACAGCATCCTGGTGTCGCGGATGGAGCATCACGCCAACATCGTGCCGTGGCAGCTGGTCGCGCAGCGCACCGGCGCCACCGTCAAGGTCGCCGAGATCACCGCCGACGGCGCGCTGGACCTGGACGCGCTGCGCAAGGCGATGACCCCGGACGTGAAGCTGCTGGCGCTGACCCACGTCTCCAACGTGCTGGGCACGGTCAACCCGGTGCGCGAAATCTGCCGCGAGGCGCGCAAGCGCGGCATCGTCAGCGTCATCGATGGCTCGCAGGCCGCGCCGCACCGCGCCCTGGACGTGGCCGCGATCGGTTGCGATTTCTACGCCATCACCGGGCACAAGATGTGCGGACCCACCGGCACCGGCGCGCTGTGGGCGCGGCGCGAGCATCTGCAGGCGATGCCGCCGTTCATCGGCGGCGGCGAGATGATCAAGGAAGTCAGCTTCGACGGCACCGTGTTCAACGATCCGCCGCACAAGTTCGAGGCCGGCACCCCGAACATCGCCGGCTTCGTCGGCCTGGGCGCAGCGGTGGACTACCTGACCGCGCTGGGCCTGCAGCACGTGGAAGCGCGCGAGACCGAACTGCTGGCGCATTTCACCGAGGAACTGCACAAGATCGACGGGCTGCGCATCTTCGGCACCGCCCCCGGCAAGGCCGCAGTGGTGTCGTTCCTGGTCGAGGGCGCGCACGCCCACGACCTGGCCACGCTGCTGGACCTGGAAGGCGTGGCGATACGCTCGGGCCAGCACTGCGCGCACCCGCTGCTGCAGTTCTACGGCGTCGCCGCCACCTGCCGCGCCTCGCTGGCGTTCTACAACACGCATGCGGAGATCGAGCGCTTTGTGGAGGCGTTGCGGAAGGTGAGGAAGTTGTTGGGCTGATGAGCGGGGATTGGGCATTCGGGATTGGGGATTCGTAAAAGCGCCGCCTTGGCGAATCCCCAATCCCACTCCCGAATCCCGGCCGCCAGGCTAAAATCCCCCCATGCACACCCTCACCTTCCGCACCGCCACCGTCGCCGACATCGACGCCATCGCCGCCCTGGTCACCTCGGCCTACCGCGGCGACAGCAGCCGCGTCGGCTGGACCACCGAGGCCGATCTGCTCGACGGCAACCGCATCGACCACGAGGTGCTGCGCGCCGACATCCTGCGTCCGCGCAGCCTGGTGCTGCTGGCCGAGCGCGACGGCGCGCTGATCGCCTGCGCGCACATCGCCGACGACAATGGCGCCGGCTATTTCGGCATGTTCTCGGTGCAGCCACAGGCGCAGGGCGGCGGCCTGGGCAAGATCGTGCTGGCCGAGGCCGAGCGCATCGCCTGGCAGGAATGGCGCCTGCCGGTCATGCAGATGACGGTGATCGACGCGCGCGAGGAACTGATCGCGTTCTACGAGCGCCGCGGCTACCGCCGCACCGGGATCAAGAAGCCCTTTCCTTACGGCGACGCGCGCTTCGGCGCGCCCAAGCGCGACGACCTGCGCTTCGAGCTGCTGGAGAAGCCGCTGGGCGACGCCGCATGAGCGAGACCTGGACCTTCGTCTGCGCCGACGGCGCGCTGCTGCCGGGCGAGATGGCCACGGTGTGGGACGAAGTCACCGCCACGCCGATCGTGGTGTTCAATTTCGACGGCACGTTCTATGCGCTGGAAGACCGCTGCAGCCATGAGGACTACGAACTGTCCCCCGGCAGCTTCGATGCCGCCGCCGGCAGCATCGAATGCGTGCTGCACGGCGCCCGCTTCGACATCCGCGACGGCCGCCCGTTGTGCGCACCGGCCTATAGCCCGGTGCCGAAGTTCCCGGTGAAGTCCGAGCACGGCGGGATCTGGACCCGCGACGACCGCGACTGACCAGGCGCCTGGCCAAACGACGGAATCTCTTTCCTTTCATAAAGTTAGAGACAGAAAAGGCCATGGTGCGGCCGGTATCGGAAGCGACCGCTTCCCCTCGCCATGCGGCGCAATACACGAAAGGTATTGCAAACAATTCGCATTTGCGCGGAAATAGGCGGAATGTCCACGTCAAAGTGACCAGCGGCGACCCGCCATCTGGTCACCCCCGACCTTGCGTACGACCTGCCCTCCGGGCACGGCTGCGTGCGCTGCGGACCACCCTTTCTTCCTGCATAGCCGAACCGTCCATGACCTCTCCGATCAAGAGCCGCAAGCACGCCGTTTCTCGCCAGGTGTCCGCGCAGACCCTCACCGCCGCCGCGCTGCTGGGCGGGCTGAGCCTGCTGTCCTCCCACGCGCTCGCCGCCGATGCCGCGGCGGCCGACCAGCCGACCACCCTCGGCAAGGTCGACGTCGAGGCGCAGCGCGCCAAGCGCTACCTGGTGGAAGCGCCGGCCTCGCCCAAGTTCACCCAGCCGCTGATCGACACCCCGCAGACGATCAACGTGATCAGCAAGGACCTGTTCAACGAGCAGGGCGCCACCACGCTCACCGAGGCGCTGCGCAACAGCCCGGGCGTGGGCACCTTCTACGTCGGCGAGAACGGCAACACCACCACCGGCGATGCGATCTACATGCGCGGCTTCGACAGCTCCAGCAGCATCTTCGTCGACGGCGTGCGCGACCTGGGCTCGATCTCGCGCGACGTGTTCAACATCGAGCAGATCGAAGTCGCCAAGGGCCCGGCCGGTACCGACAACGGCCGCAGCGCGCCGACCGGCGCGATCAACCTGGTGACCAAGGAAGCGAACCTGACCGACTCGGTCAGCGGCGCGCTGTCCGGCGGCACCGACGACCAGCGCCGCGTGACCGCGGACTGGAACCAGACCCTGGGCGCCAGCAGCGCGCTGCGGGTGAACGTGGTGGGCCAGGACAGCGACGCGATCGGCCGCGACCAGGTCAACAACAAGCGCTGGGGCCTGGCCACCTCGCTGGCATTCGGCCTGGGCAGCGACACCCGCTATTTCCTCGACCTGCTGTACGTGAAGCAGGACAACGTGCCCGACGGCGGCGTGGCGACCATCGGCCTGCCCGGCTATTCCTCGCCCGACCCCGCGCGTCCGTGGCTGTCCACCGCCCCGCGCGTGGACAGCGAGAACTTCTACGGCACCCGCTACGACCATGACGACGTGACCGCGAAGATGGCGACCTTCCGCTTCGAGCACGACTTCTCCGACACGGTCAAGCTGACCAATACCGCGCGCTGGGGCCGCAACGAGCAGGACTACCTGCTGTTCGCGTTCATGCCCAACACCGCCAACCTGCGCACGCCGAACCCGGCCGACACCTCGACCTGGACGGTGGCGCGCAGCCTGCCCACCTTCAAGGACCAGCAGTACACCATCGTCACCGACCAGTTGAACCTGCGCGTGGACTTCGCCACCGGCGCGGTGCAGCACAACCTCAGCACTGGCGTGGAAGCCACGCGCGAGGAACTGGAGAGCTGGGGCCACAACATCGTCGACCGCGCCGCCTGGCTGGCCGCCAACCCGGCCAACCTGTACGCCCCGGACTGGAACACCACGCCGCTGGTCACCGCGCGCAACGGCGCGCACAGCAAGGGCACTACCACCACGTTCTCGGCCTACGCCTTCGACACGCTGAAGTTCGGCGACAGCTTCCTGGTCACCGCCGGGGTGCGCGCGGACCGCTACAAGACCGACTTCGACAGCCTGACCTGCACCACCGCCACCTCCACCGCGGTGCCCTGCACCACCGCGGTCGGCGTGGACGCGGACATCTCCGATACGCTGTTCAGCTGGAAGCTCGGCGCGGTCTACAAGGCCGCCGAGAACGTCAGCCTGTACGCCAACTATGCGATCTCGCAGCAGCCTCCCGGCGGCAGCGCGCTGGAGCTGAGCGCCTCGGCCAACAACGCCAACAACCCGCGCTTCGATCCGCAGAAGGCCAAGACCGCCGAAATCGGCACCAAGTGGAACTTCCTGGACGACGGCCTGTTCGTGACCATGGCGCTGTTCCAGACCGACGTCAGCAACGAAATCGCACAGGGCAGCGACGGGCTCTATTACCAGACCGGCGAGAAGCGGGTGAAGGGCGTGGAGCTGTCGGCGGTCGGCAAGATCAGCGACAACTGGGCGATCTCCACCGGCTACACCAAGCTCGACGCGCAGGTGCTGGAAGGCGCCAAGGTGTCGCAGGACGGCAGCACCGACCTGGCCTATACGCCGGACAGCGCGTTCACCGCGTGGACCACCTACACCCTGCCGTTCGGCCTGACCGTCGGCGGCGGCGCCCGCTACTCCGGCGAGATGAAGCGCGGCACCGACGGCGCGGTCGGCACGCCGGCGTTCGTCAAGTCGTATACCGTATGGGACGCGGTCGTGACCTATCCGATCAACGACCACTTCGATCTGCGCCTGAACGTGTACAACGTGTTCGACAAGGACTACGTCGCGGCCATCAACAAGAGCGGCTTCCGCTACACGCCCGGCGCGCCGCGCTCGGCGATGCTGACGGCCAACATCAAGTTCTGACCGCGGCTGCGCCCACCGACGGGCAACGTCCGCCTTCCGCACGGAGGGCGGACGTTGCCGGAGCGACCCATGCTGCTGCACATCCCCGACATCCTCGGCGCCGACGAGCTCGCGCGCTTCCGCCAGGCGCTCGACGGCGCCGACTGGACCGACGGCCGCGAGACGGTCGGCGCCCAGGGCGCGCAGGTCAAGCGCAACCGGCAACTGCCCGACGCCTCGCCGCTCAAGCACGAACTCGGCCAGGCGGTGCTCAACGCGCTGGCGCGCAGCCCGCTGTATTTCGCCGCCGCGTTGCCGCTGCGCACGGTCCCGCCGCGCTTCAACCGCTACGAGGGCGGCGGCGAGTACGGTTTCCACGTCGACGGCTCGGTGATGACCCTGGCCGCCACCGCCACGCAGCCGGCGCTGACCCTGCGCACCGATCTGTCCTGCACCCTGTTCCTGTCCGCGCCGGAGGAGTACGACGGCGGCGAACTGGTCATCAGCGATACCTACGGCGAGCATGAGGTGAAACTGCCGGCCGGCGACCTGATTCTGTATCCGTCCAGCAGCCTGCATCGCGTGCTGCCGGTCACCCGCGGCGCGCGCCTGGCCTCGTTCTTCTGGGTACAGAGCCTGGTGCGCGACAGCCACCGCCGGCAGTTGCTGCTGGAACTGGACACCTCGATCCAGGCGCTGACCGCGGCCGACGCCGACAGCGCGTCGCTGCTGCGGCTGAGCAACGTCTACCACAACCTGCTGCGCGACTGGTCCGAGACCTGACGCGGACGGTCAACGCACGCGGTGCCGATGCGTTGATGGTCTGGCGCGGACCATTCCCGGACGCGCAGGCGGCAGCGGCCGCATACGTAATTGCGACAAATTCTCATCTAGAATGCATTCCGCCCACTCCACCCGACTGCCGCGTTGTCCGACTCCTCCTCTCCCGACCTGGCCACGGCGCAGCAACGCCGCGGCTTCTGGCTGCGCACGCTGCACCAGTGGCACTGGATCAGCTCGGCGCTGTGCCTGATCGGCATGCTGCTGTTCGCCGCCAGCGGGCTGACCCTCAACCACGCCGCGCGCATCGAGGCCAAGCCGCAGGTGCTCAACCGCACCGCGCAGCTGCCCGCAACGTTGCTGCAGCGGCTCGGCGGCCAGGCCGATGGCGATGCGCCGCTGCCGCGTCCAGTGTCGGCCTGGCTGGAGCGCGAACTGGGGTTGAGCCTGGGCCGGCGCCCGGCCGAATGGTCGGCCGACGAGGTGTACCTGGCGCTGCCCGGTCCCGGCAGCGACGCCTGGCTGAGCATCGATCGCGGCAGCGGCGCGGTCGAGTACGAACGCACCGACCGCGGCTGGATCTCCTACTTCAACGACCTGCACAAGGGCCGCAATACCGGCCCCGCGTGGGGCTGGTTCATCGACCTGTTCGCGGTGGCCTGCCTGGTGTTCTGCATCACCGGGCTGTTCCTGCTGCAGCTGCATGCGCGGCAGCGGCGCATGACCTGGCCGCTGGTCGGGCTGGGCCTGCTGATCCCGCTGCTGATCGCCCTGCTGCTGATCCACTGAGTTGTTTCGCCGATCTTCCCGAACCGTTCCTCTCACCACCCTGGAGCCCCGCATGCGCGTCACCCTGACCATCGCCCTGAGCGGCCTGCTGTCGATGCCCGCGTATGCGGCCACGCTGGAACTGGACGTGGAGATTCCCAAGCTCAACGTCGCCGAATATCACCGTCCCTACGTTGCGATCTGGGTGGAGGGCGCCGACCAGCAGGTCGCGCGCAACCTCGCGGTCTGGTACCAGTCCAAGGACACCGCCGAAGGCCACGGCACCAAGTGGCTGCCGGACCTGCGCCAGTGGTGGCGGCGCAGCGGCCGCACCCTGCAGATGCCGGTGGACGGCGTCAGCGGCCCGACCCGCCCGGCCGGCAAGCACGCGCTGGCCTTCACCGACGCGCAGCAGCTCAAGGGCCTGGCGCCGGGCCAGTACACGCTGGTGGTCGAGGCCGCGCGCGAGGTCGGCGGCCGCGAACTGCTGAAGATCCCGTTCGCCTGGCCGGCCAAGGCCGCCACGACCGGCAGCGCGCAAGGCAGCAGCGAACTGGGCGCGGTGCGCCTGAGCGTCAAGCCGTGATCCCCTTTTCCCTCGCAAGGAGCAAGTCCATGAAGCGTTCTCTCGTGCTGGCGCTGGCCATCGCCGCGGTCCTGCCGTTCTCCGCCCTCGCCCACAAGGCCTGGCTGCAACCCTCGCAGACCGTGCTCGCCGGCGAGCGGCCGTGGATCACCGTCGATGCGGCGGTCTCCAACGACCTGTTCTATTTCAACCACGTGCCACTGCGCCTGGACACCCTGGCCATCACCGCGCCCGACGGCAGCGCGGTGCAGCCGCAGAACCCGGCCACCGGCAAGTACCGCAGCGTGTTCGACCTGGAACTGGTGCAGACCGGCACCTATCGCCTGGCCCTGGTCAACGACGGCCTGTTCGCCAACTGGAACGAGAACGGCCAGCGCAAGCGCTGGCGCGGCAACGCCGCCAGCTTCGCCAGCGAAGTGCCGAAGGACGCCAAGGACCTGCAGGTGTCGCAATCGCTGGGCCGGGTGGAGACCTTCGTCACCAACGGCGCGCCCAACCAGACCGCGCTCAAGCCCAGCGGCAAGGGCCTGGAACTGGTGCCGGTGACCCATCCCAACGACCTGTTCGCCGGCGAGAAGGCCAGCTTCAAGCTGCAGATCGATGGCAAGCCGGCCGCGGGGCTGGCGGTGGAGATCGTGCGCGGCGGTACCCGCTACCGCAACGCGCAGGACGAACTGAAGCTCACCACCGACGCGCAGGGCGGCTTCAGCGTGACCTGGCCGGAAGCGGGCATGTACTGGCTGCAGACCACCAGCGAGGACACCAAGACCTCGCTGCCGCAGGCCAAGCAGCGCCGGCTCAGCTACGTGGCGACGTTGGAAGTGCTGCCGCAGTGAGCCCACGCCGTCCAGCGCAGGGCGCCGCGTGCACGCGCTGCGCAGGGCGAGCGCCGGCGGCATGAGCATGCCGTCCGCACTCCAGGCCGACGCCGACGCCGAGATCGCCACGCTCGGCGGGCAGAGCATGGGCACCACCTGGAGCGCGAAGCTAGTGCTGCGCCGCCGCCGCGACCTGCATCCGCTGCACGCGGCGATCCAGGCGCAACTGGACCGGGTGGTCGCGCAGATGAGCACCTGGGAAGCGGACTCGGACATCAGCCGCTACAACCGCGCCGCGGCCGGCAGCGTGCATGCGCTGCCGGCGGCATTTGCCGAGGTGCTGCGCTGCGCGCTGGACATCGCCCGACGCAGCGACGGCGCGTTCGATCCCACCATCGGCGCGGTGCTGGGCTTGTGGGGCTTCGGCGCCGACGCCAGCGGCCGCCGCGTGCCCGATGCGCAGGCGTTGCGCCAGGCGCGCGCCGCCGGCGACTGGCGGCAGCTTCTGCTGGATGAGGCCGACGGCACGCTGCGCCAGCCCGGCGGCCTGCGCCTGGATTTGTCGGCGATCGCCAAAGGCTACGGCGTGGACCTGGCGGTGCGCGAACTGCAGGCGCAGGGCGTGGCCAGCGCGCTGGTCGAGGTCGGCGGCGAACTCTACGGCTATGGCCGCAAGCCCGACGGACAACCGTGGCGGGTGCTGGTCGAGTCGGCGCCGGACGAGGACGCGCAGGCCGCGACGCCGCCACGGGTGCTGGCGCTGGACGGCCGCGCGGTCGCCACCTCGGGTGATCGCTGGCACCGCTTCGAACAGGACGGCCAGCGCTACAGCCATACCCTGGATCCGCGCAGCGGCGTGCCGATCGCGGCGTCGCTGGCGGCGGTCAGCGTGGTCGCCGCCGATGCGATGCGCGCCGATGCCTGGGCCACCGCGCTGAGCGTGCTCGGCGCCGACACCGGCCTGGCCTGCGCCGAACGCGAGGGACTGGCGGCACGCTTCCTGCTGCGCGACGGCGCACGCGTGCAGGAGCGGCTCAGCAGCGCCTTCGCCGCGCTGCTCGACGCATGACGCGGCCGCGGTCGCAACGCAACTGGAACGTCGTCGGTCACGCGGCGACCTTCGCCCTGCTGGGCGCGATCGGCTACGCACTGCTGCGGCTGCACCCGCAGCCATGGTGGACCGGCGCGCCGTCGCAACAGCGCATCGGCTACGCGGCGCTGGCCACGACGGCGTACGCGGCGGCCTGCGTGTGGCTGTGGTGGCGCGGCCGCCGCGGCGCGCGCGGCAGCGGCAAGCAGGCCGACGCGCCGCTGCTGCTGGCCTGGGCCAGCCAGACCGGCTTCGCCCAGCAACTCGCGCTGCGCAGTGCCGAGGCATTGCGCGCGGCGGGCCAGGCGGTGCGCGTGCTGCCCTTGCAGAAGGTCGACGCGGCCGAACTGGCCGACGCGACCCAGGCCTTGTTCGTGGTCAGCACCAGCGGCGAAGGCGATCCGCCCGATCACGCGCTGCCGTTCCTGCGCAAGGCGATGGCGCAGTCGCAGGCGTTGCCGCAGCTGCGCTACGCGGTATTGGCGCTGGGTGATCGCCGCTACGACCACTTCTGCGCGTTCGGCCGCCGGCTCGACGCCTGGCTGCGCCAGCACGGCGCGCATCCGCTGTTCGACCGCATCGACGTGGACAACGCCGACGACGCCGCGCTGCGCCACTGGCAGCAATTGCTGGGACAGCTCGCCGGCGGCAGCGAACAGCCCGACTGGACCCCGCCGGCCTACCAGCGCTGGCGGCTGCAGCAGCGACGCCTGTGCAATCCCGGCAGCGTCGGCGGCGCGGTGTTCGAGCTGGCGCTGCTGCCCGCCGACGGCGCCCTGCCCGCGTGGCAGGCCGGCGACCTGGCCGAAGTCGGGCCGCGCCATGGCGACGCCGCGGTGCAGGCTTGGCTGCACGCCAGTGGCCTGGACGGCACGGCGCCAGTGCAGCGTCCCGGCCAGGCGCCGACGACGCTGGCCGCGCTGCTGGCACGCAGCCACCTGCCGGAGCCGGCGCAGGCCGCCGGCATCGCGCTGGCGGCGCTGGCCGCGCAGCTGCAGCCGCTGCCGCACCGCGAATACTCGATCGCCTCGATGCCCAGCGACGGCGCGCTGCGCCTGCTGCTGCGCCGCGCGCTGCGCGCCGATGGCACGCCCGGCCTGGGCAGCGGCTGGCTGTGCGACGAAGCGCCGATCGGCGCCGAGATCGCCCTGCGGCTGCGTCCGAACCCGAACTTCCATCCGCCCGCCGATCCGGCGCGACCGCTGATCCTGATCGGCAACGGCACCGGCATCGCCGGGCTGCGCGCGCACCTGCGCGCGCGCATCGACGCCGGCGCCACCCGAACCTGGCTGCTGTACGGCGAACGCCACGCCGCGCACGACGACCACTACGGCGGGGAACTGCGCACCTGGCTGGCGCACGGCGCGCTGCAACGGCTGGATGCGGTGTTCTCGCGCGACGCGGGTGCGCACCGCTACGTGCAGGACGCCCTGCGCGCGGCCGCGCCGGACCTGCGCGAGTGGGTGGCGCAAGGCGCAGCGATCTACGTCTGCGGCAGCCTGCGCGGCATGGCCCCCGGCGTGGACGCGGTGCTCGAAGAGGCGCTGGGGCGGCTGGGCAAGGAAACCCTGCTGCTGGAAGGCCGCTACCGGCGCGACGTGTACTGAGCGCGTGTTACCACGGCGCGGACCACGCAGCGCCTGCCAGCGGCCGGCAATCGCATGCGCAACGCGACGCAGCCCGTCGTTCGCTACCGATTGCGATGGCGCTGCAAATCCGGTGCAGGCGACGTTCGCACCATTGGCGAGATGAAACGTTTTTTCATCCGCTCGCGACGCGGCACCGAAGAACGCAGCATGCAGTTCGCTTGGAAGGCCGCTACCGACGCGACGTGCGCCGAGCACGCACGCATTGGCACGACGCCCACACGCCAGCGCCGGCCGCTTGCTCGCGCCACTGACATTCGCGTGCACGTCAGCGATCCCGACCGACGCCGCAAATCCGGTGCCGGCGACGTTCGCACCATTGGCGCGAGATGGGACGTTCTTCCCCCGCTCGCTACGCGGCGCCGGATCAGCGCGCGGCGGGCATGCCCAGCCGGTGCGGCTCGAACAGGTAACCCTTGCCGCGCACGGTGCGGATCCACTGCGGCACCAGCGGGTCGTCGCCCAGCTTCTGCCGCAGCCGCGACACCTGCAGATCGATGCCGCGTCCGCCCTGCGGAACGCTGCCGTCGCCTTCGCCGATCGCCGTACGCAGGTCCTCGCGGCTGAGCACGTTGCCGGGCTGCTCGAGGAACACCGCCATCAACCGCAGTTCGCTGGGCGACAGCGGGATCGCGCGGCCGTCCGGCGCCACCGCCTGGTGCCGGTAGGCATCGACCTGCCATGCGCCATCCTGCGCTGGCGGCGGCACCGGTACGGCACGGGTGCGCCGCAACACGGCGTTGAGCCGCGCGACCAATTCGCGCAGGTCCAGCGGCCGGCTCAGGTAGTCGTCCGCGCCCAGGTCCAGGCCGATCACGCGATCCACCGGCTCGGCCTGGTCGGCCATCATCACGATCGCAATGCCGCCGCGGTCGCGCAGTTGCCGGCACAGGTTCAGCCCTTCGCCGCCACCAAGGCCGGCATTGAGCAGCACCGCGTCGTAGCGCTCGGCCGCCAGCTGCGCATACAGCTGCGCGCCGTTTTCGGCGTCGTGCGCCTGCAAGTTGAAACGGGCCAGATAATCGCGAATCCGGTCGCGCAAGGCCGCGTCGTCGTCCACCACCAATACGTTTGCCAACCACCTGCTGTTGTCCGAGGCCACCTGTGCGTTCCGGTCCACGGCTCCGGGATAGCCGCGTTCGCGCATTGGACGCGCTCGGCGGCAACCCCGCAAGAGCCACGCGCGTGCCGTCGGAAGCTCAGTCGGCGGGCGTCGCTAGCGGCTCGATGCGGATCGCCAGCAGCTCGCCGCCACCGCTCAAAGCGAAGCGCTGCCTGGCGCTGGCCGCCAACCAGGCGCTGTCGCCGGCGGCCAGCGGCGGCAATCCGCAGTCCGCATCGAACTGCGCCTGGCCTGCCAGAAGATGAACGACCCAACTGATTCCTGGCTCGGCGAAGAACAGCATCGGCCCGACCAGCGGCCGGTGCAGCAGTTGCGTGCGCAGGCGGTCGCGGCGCCACATCAGGTTGAAGTCGTGGGTGGGGCCGTCGAGCAGTTCGCCGCGTAGCGGCCGTTCGCCGGCGAAGCGCAGCCGCGCGTACGGCGGCTCCAGCAGATGCACGGCGCCGTCGTCGAAGCGCAGGCGCAGCCCGGCGCCATGCAGCAGCACCAGTTCCCGGTCGATGCCGGGAAAGCTGGAAAAGGCCGCGTCCTGTTCGATCTCGGCGATCGACAGGCGCAGCAGCCAATCGTCGCTGCCGGGCTGCGGCAGGCGCAGGATCTCTCGGGTCCAGCCCAGTCCGTTGCGCCAGCGCTCGCGGCGGTAGTCGTTGGCGGGAATCACCCGCGAAGGAATCGTGCTCCAGTCCATCGGCGCATTCTGCCCGATCGCGGCAGGGCCGGACGCGGCGGCATGGGCGGTACGCCGTCTCCGCTGGCTGGGCGGCGGAACAACCGCATCGCTCAGTCGTATCGAGTGCGGCCTGCAGCCAAAAAGGGGGAGACCGAACTTCAAAGGGGCATCCGCGACGCGGCAGGAGGAGATCACGCGCAACGTGCCCGAGGGAATAAGCGCGGCGCGCCCAACGCTGTGCCTACCTGCGTATCCGACGCGGCAGCGTATGACGCGGCGACCGGGAGCCGGACTGCGCTGGCTATTCTTCGGGTCGGGCCTGCCCGGCTGCCGGATCGCCGCCAGCGGGGTGCACATGACCTTGGCCAGCGCCGGACCGGCCACCGGCGATCGTCCTTGCCGCCCGCCGTACGCCACCAGCGCCTGCGGTCGCGAAAACCATCGCCCAAAAAAAACGTCGCCCGGCTGCACGTCAGTGTGCAACACCGGGCGACGATGTACGTCCGTGTCGGCTTCCTGCCTCCCCCCTGCGCGTCCTGCTCAGCGAGGTCGCGACCGCGCATCCTGCGCCAGCCGTATCTTTCCCTTAAATCCCTTTACTGCCGTAAATCCCTTTACGCTTAAATCCGTTTAACGCCTTTCCACCGGCTTGGCGGCAGCCGTCCTGGCCGTCGTCGGCGTGGTCGCCTTCGTGGCTCCCACTTCGATCCGGTCGTGGTTCCGTTCGACCGTCTTGAGTCCGATTCCCTTCACCAGCGCCAGGTCCTCGGCGCTTTTGAAGGGTCCGTGTGCCTGTCGGTAGTCGACGATCGCCTGTGCCTTGGAGGCACCCACGTTCAGCAACACCCGGTCGATTTCCGCTGCGCTAGCGGAGTTGATGTTGACCTTGTCCGCGGCGAGCGCGGAACCGGTCAGCAGCAACGCCAGGACCAGAGACTTCAGGACCACGATAAAAGACTGCATGGCAACACTCCTTGTGACTTGGATGGGGACTTCACCGGCCTCTCCTGCCGGTGTCGAAAGCATCCCTCGCCACATGGATACAGCCTATCGCCAACGCCCTTTCCAAACAGCAGGTAAACGGCGCGTCAACGTGTAGGAAAAACCCTACACGGGGGCCGCGGCGTAGAATGGCGGCCATCTCTTTTGCGACAAATCCCGGAGTTCCACGATGGACAATGCCAAGATCGACCGTTTCCTGAGCGCGAAGTGGGACGACGACATCGTCCCGCAGCTGGTCGATTACATCCGCATTCCCAATAAGTCGCCGATGTTCGACGCCGATTGGGTCGCGCACGGCTACATGGCCGATGCGGTGACGCTGATGGAGCGCTGGGCGCGGGCGCAGGCGATTCCCGGCCTGCAGGTCGAGGTGGTGCAGTTGGAAGGACGCACGCCGCTGATCTACCTGGAAGTGCCGGCCACCGGCGCCGAGACCGGCGCCGACACGGTGCTGCTGTACGGGCATCTGGACAAGCAGCCGGAGATGACCGGCTGGGACGAGGACCTGGGCCCGTGGACGCCGGTGCTCAAGGGCGACCGCCTGTACGGCCGCGGCGGCGCCGACGACGGCTACGCATTGTTCGGCTCGCTGGCCGCGATCCTGGCGTTGCAGGACCAGGGCATCCCGCACGCGCGCTGCGTGATCCTGATCGAGGCGTGCGAGGAGTCGGGCAGCTACGACCTGCCGGCCTACGTCGACCACCTGGCCGAGCGCATCGGCAAGCCGTCGCTGGTGGTGTGCCTGGATTCGGGCTGCGGCAACTACGAGCAGTTGTGGTGCACGACGTCGCTGCGCGGCCTGGCCGGCGGCAACTTCAGCGTCAAGGTGCTCAGCGAAGGCGTGCATTCGGGCGATGCCTCCGGCGTGGTGCCGTCCAGCTTCCGCGTGCTGCGCGAGCTGCTGTCGCGGCTGGAGGACGAGGCCACCGGCAAGATCACCGTCGACGGCCTGTATGCGGAGATTCCCGAGGAGCGCCTGGCGCAGGCGCGCAAGGTCGCCGACGTGCTCGGCGACGAGGTCTACAGCAAGTTCCCGTTCCTGCCGGGAATGACCCCGATGAACGAGGATCTGACCGAGCTGGTGCTCAACCGCACCTGGCGCCCTGCCCTGTCGGTGACCGGCGCCGACGGCCTGCCGCCGCTGGCCTCGGCCGGCAACGTGCTGCGCCCGCAGACCGCGGTGAAGCTGTCGCTGCGCCTGCCGCCGACGCTGGACGGCAAGCGCGCCGGCGAGCTGCTGAAGGAGGTGCTGCTGCGCGATCCGCCGTACGGCGCGGAGGTGTCGCTGGCGCTGGAGAAGTCGTCCTCGGGCTGGAACGCGCCGGCGCAGTCGCCGTGGCTGACCGAGGCGATCGAAGCCGCCTCGCAGGCGGCGTTCGGCAAGCCGGCGATGTACATGGGCGAAGGCGGCTCGATCCCGTTCATGGGCATGCTCGGCGAGAAGTTCCCCGGCGCGCAGTTCATGATCACCGGCGTGCTCGGCCCGCATTCCAATGCGCACGGCCCGAACGAGTTCCTGCACATCCCGATGGGCAAGCGGGTCACCGCCTGCGTGTCGCGGGTGATCGCCGAGCATCATGCCGCCAGCGTGCGCGGCGAGACCACCGGCAGCGCCGCGGTGGCCGGTGGCGAGCAGCACGGCGAGCACGGCTGCTGCTGAGTGCGTGGCGGCCGCCGGCGACGGCGGCCGCGACCTTGCCGCTGCGCAACGGATCCGCGCCTGGCGCGGCGGGTATGCAAGCCACGCCTGCACGGCCGCTTAAGGCCGTCGCCGGCCGTGCCTGCGTGGACGCCGCGTCGCGGCCGAATCTGGCACGATCGGCGTCACTTCCCCGTTTCGGTACGCCTCCATGCACAACCTGTTCGGCAGCGACAGCTGGCTGTACGTCATCCTGGTCGGCTTCGTGGTCGGCCTGCTGGCGCGCTTCCTGGGTCCGAGCGGCGGCCGTTCCGGTTGCCTGTTCACCGTGCTGCTCGGCATCGCCGGCGCGCTGGTGGCCGGCTGGTTCGGCCACTACATGGGCTGGTACAGCCGTGGCGAGCCGGCCGGCTTCCTCGGCGCGCTGCTCGGCGCGATCGCCCTGCTCGCGCTGCTGCGGCTGTTCCTCGGCAAGCGCTAAGTCCCCGGCGCGGCTCGCCATGCCGGCGCCGCGCGTTTACGCTGTGCGGCTAACTTCCGCCGCGGCGCGCCGATGAGTTCCAGTCCCGATCTTCCCGAGGCCCCCGAGCTGCGCGCCGCGCAGCGTCTGGCGTGGACGCGCTCCACGCTGGACGACGCGCAGGCGACGCTGCAGCGCGCGTCGGTCGACGCCGGTTGGCGCAGCTACTGGCGCAGCCACGGCGCGGGCCCCAGCCGCGTGTTGATGGATTCGCCGCCGGGCCTGGAGGACGTGCGGCCGTGGCTGCGCATGCACGCGTTGCTGCAGCATGGCGGCGTGCGCGTGCCGGCGGTGCTGGCGCAGGACCTGGACGCCGGCTTCCTGCTGCTGGAAGACCTCGGCGGGCCGACCCTGGCGCAGAGCCTGGACGCCGCCTCGGCCGATGCGCATTTCGACGCGGCGCTCGGGCAGCTGCTGCGGCTGCAGGCGATCGCGCCGCCGCCGGAACTGGGCGTGTTCGGCGAGGCGCTGCTGCAGCGCGATGCGGGCCTGTTCGAAGAGTGGTTCCTGCGCCGGCACCTGGGCCTGCAGCTGGACTGCGCCGACCTGGACGCGCTGGAACTGGTGCAGCGCCGGCTGATGGACAACGCGCTGGCGCAGCCGCGGGTGCTGGTGCATCGCGACTTCATGCCGCGCAACCTGATGCCGGTGGCCGACGGTCCGGCGGTGCTGGACTTCCAGGACTGCGTGCTCGGCCCGGTCGCCTACGATCCGGTCAGCCTGTTCAAGGACACCACGGTGAGCTGGCCGCTGGCGCGGGTCGATGCGTGGCTGGCGCGCTATCACGCGCGCGCCTTGCAGACAGGAATCGCCGTGCCGCCGCTGGCGCAGTTTCTGCGCGACGCGGACTGGATGGGGGTGCAGCGGCACATGAAGAACCTGGGCATCTTCGCGCGGCTGAACTACCGCGACGGCAAGGCCTGGTACCTGGACAACGTGCCGCGCTTCATCGCCTACCTCGACGAGGTGCTGCCGCGACACCCGCAGCTGCAGCCGCTGGCGCAGCTGCTGCAGACGCGGATCAAGCCGGCGCTGGCGCAACGCGCGGCGGCCGGCGCATGAAGGCGCTGATCTTCGCCGCCGGCTTCGGCGAGCGCATGCGGCCGCTGACCGAACGCACGCCCAAACCGCTGCTGGCGGTGGGCGGCACGCCGTTGATCGTGTGGCACCTGCGCAAGCTCGCCGCGCTGGGCGTGCGCGAGGTGGTGATCAATACCTCGTGGCTGGCCGAGCAGTTCCCACAGGCGCTGGGCGACGGCAGCGCGTTCGGCCTGCGCATCGCCTATTCCTACGAAGGCGCCACGCCGCTGGAGACCGGCGGCGGCATGCTGCACGCGTTGCCGCTGCTCGGGCCGGCGCCGTTCCTGCTGGTCAACGGCGACATCTGGACCGATTTCGATTTCGCGCGGCTATCGCCGGAACCGGACGGACTGGCGCAGTTGGTGATGGTCGATCCGCCGGCCTATGTGGCGCACGGCGATTTCGCGCTGCATGCAGACGCCACGCTGCGCAGCGACGGCGCGCCGCTACTGACCTACGCCGGCGTGGGCGTTTATCGGCCGGAACTGCTGCGCGACTGGCAGGCGGCATTCGATCCGCCGATCGCGGAACACGCCACGCCGCCGCGCTTCGCGCTGGCGCCGATCCTGCGTGCGCACATGGCCGCCGGCCGCATCCACGGCCTGCACCATCGCGGCCGCTGGACCGATGTGGGGACGCCGCAGCGACTGGCGGAGTTGGATGGCGCGCTGGGTCGCGCGCCGGGAATCGGGAATCGGCAAAAGCTGAGTTCTAGCGACTTCACGCACAGCGCGCGCGGCGGACGATCGAATCCGGTTTAGGAAAGCCTGCCGCCAGCCGCTTCATGCGGACGCAGGCGTGCTCAGTTTTTCCCCATTCCCGATTCCCCACTCCCCATTCCCAGCCTGCGCAAGAACGGCACCGTCACCCGCCGCTGCGCCGCCAGCGATTCGCGGTCCAGCCGCTCCAGCAGCGCGACCAGGCCGGCCAGGTCGCGGCCGGCGTGGGTCAGCAGCCAGTCGAGCGCCGCATCCTCCAGCACCAGGCCGCGGCGTTGCGCGCGCTCGCGCAGCACCGCGGCGCGGCCGGCGTCGTCCAGCGGCGACAGCGCGATGCGGGTGCATTGCGCCAGCCGCGAGCGCAGGTCGGGCAGGCCCAGCGCCAGGCCATCGGGCATCGCCTGCGCGGTGTACAGCAGGGTCACCCCGGCGCTGCGCGCGCGGTTGTGGAAATCGAACAGCGCCACTTCGTCCTCGCGCTGCCCGGCGATCGCCTCCACCCCGTCCAGCGCGACCAGGTCGCGCCCTTCCAGGGCTTCCAGCGCATCGCGCAGGCGGCCTGCAGCGGCCTGCAGCGGCAGGTAGGCGGCGCGGCGCCCGGCCTGCTCGGCCGCCGCGCACAGCGCCAGCGCCAGGTGGGTCTTGCCGGTGCCGGCCGGGCCGGACAGGTAGAGCCAGTCGGCATCGCGGCCGTCGGCGACGGCCTGCAGCTGCGCCAGCAGCCCTGCCGGTGCGCCGACATAGCGGTCCAGGCGCTGCTCCGGCGGAGAGCGCAACGCCAACGGCAGCTGCGGCACGCTCACGGCTGCTCGGGGCCTCGCGGCGGCAGTTCGATCACCGCCGGCCGTTCGGCGCCGCTCTCGAGCAGGATCGTCGGCTTGTCGCCGGCATACAGGTCGCTCTGCCGGTACTGCTCGTGCAGGTAGTGCAGCAGCACGTTGGCCACCGCCGCCACCGGCAGCGCCAGCAGCATGCCGAGGAAGCCGAACAGCTGGCCGCCGGCCATCACCGCGAAGATCACCGCCACCGGGTGCAGGCCGATCTTGTCGCCGACGATGCGCGGGGTCAGCACGTAGCTCTCCAGCAACTGGCCGACGGTGAACACCACCCCGACCAGGATCAGCAGTTGCAGGTCGAAGCCCTTGGCCTGCACCAGCGCCGCCAGGATCGCCAGCAGGATGCCGGTGGTCGCGCCCAGGTACGGGATGAAGCTGATCAGGCCGGCGATGATGCCGATCAGCAGGCCGAGATTGAGCCCGATCAGGCTCAGCCCGCCGGCGTAGATCACGCCCAGCGCCAGCATCACCAGGAACTGGCCGCGGATGAACGCGCCCAGCACGTCGTTGGACTGCCGCGCCAGGCGGCCGACCGTAGCG
This sequence comes from Xanthomonas sp. WHRI 7945, assembly GCF_035026585.1. Taxonomy (NCBI): domain Bacteria; kingdom Pseudomonadati; phylum Pseudomonadota; class Gammaproteobacteria; order Lysobacterales; family Lysobacteraceae; genus Xanthomonas; species Xanthomonas sp. WHRI 7945. The sequence goes on along the minus strand of NZ_JAYIQP010000001.1, from coordinate 422,717 downwards.
ACGTGGTTGCGCGGGATGGTCGCGGCCACGCGTTCGACCAGGATGTCCCAGTCGCGCAGGAAGTAGAAGGTCAGGATCGGCAGCAGCACCAGGTTCACCACCCAGGTCACCATCGCAAAGCCCGAGCGCGACAGGTAGCCGAAGAACGTCGCGGCGACGCCGCCGGCCTGCTGCCAGTGGCCGCGGATCCATTCGATCAGCCGCTCCGGGTCCAGCCAGGCCATCAGCTGCAATCCGGTCTTCTGCTCGGCCCACGGAATCGCGGTGCCGGTGAACCAGTCGCGCACCTGCGGCAGCACGTCGATGAAGGTGACGATCTGCCGCTCCAGCATCGGCACCAGGATCAGCAGCGCCAGCACCAGCAACAGCAGCATCAGCACGAACACCAGCGTCACCGCCATGTTGCGCGAGCGGCCGGCGCGCTCCAGGCGGTCGACCAGCGGATCGCCGAGCCAGCCCAGCAGCAGCGCCAGCACGAACGGGGTCAGGATCGGCGCCAGCAGCGCCACCACCCACAGCGCGCCCAGGATCACCGCGGCCCATTTCAGGCGGCGCAGGAACAGGGCGATTTCCGCTTCCGGGGACAGCGTCATTTGAGCCGGTACTCCGTGCGCTCGGTATTGAGGATGATCGGGCCGCCCTCGGTCGGCGTGGTCAGCGGCTGCAGCGGGCTGTCGGCGCCGAGCATGCGGTTGAGCCCGGACACGCCGCTGAGCAGGTCCAGGTCCAGCTCCAGGCGGTCGCCGCTGGCCTGGATCGGCACGATCCGCCGCACCACCGAGGTGTTCTGCAGCGCCGAGGACACGCGCAGGTAGTCGTCGGCGCTGCGGATGCCGCTGATCGCCACCCGGTAGACCCCGGCCGGGCCGGTGTTGGCGGCCTTGGCGTAGCGCTTGACCAGCGCATCGGCGGCGCCGTCGGCGCCGGCGGCGATCGCGCGGCGCGCGTCGGCGTCGCTGACCGTCCATTTGGACAGCACCTTGCCGCTGTCGACGAACACCCAGTCCGCGGTCCAGCCGCCGCCCTTGCCGCGGTACAGCTTGCCAACCAGCTGCATCGGCGGGCTGTAGCGCGACGAGGCGTTGGCTACCGCGGCGGTGTCCTGGCGCCAGATCGCGCCGACCAGCGCCTGCTCGGCGGCGCTGCCGGTGGGCAGGCCGAGCCGGTAGCCGCGCTCGATCGCGCGGTCCAGCCCGCTGCGCGCGGCATTGGACTGCTGCACGCCGACCAGGCGCGGGCCGCTGCCGTCGTCGATCGCCAGCCACAGCACCGGCTTGGGCCGCGGCTGCGGCCACAGCGGCAGGCCCAGCGCGGCGGCCAGGCCGTCGACGTCGCTCTGCCGGAAGCGCGCGATCAGGGTGGTGCGGAAGGTCGGCGCGCCGCTCGGCGAGGTGCCCTGGTCCTGCCGGTAGTCGTAGCTGTCGACGAAGTTCTTGGCATTGCGCAGCGCCTGGGTCACCCCCGGCCGCGACATCACCGCGCGATCGCCGGAGATCTTGCCGAGCACCGCGCCCAGCGCGCGCGCCAGGGCGCCGTTGCGGTCGCCCTCGCTCTGGCTGTTGACCGGCACCTCGGCATCGTAGGGACCTTGCGCACCGGCAACGTCGCCTTCGGTGCGCAGACCGGCCTGGGCCAGGGCGGCCGCAGCGGGGAGGCACAACGCGAAAGACAGGAGTAAGGCAAGGCTGCGGCGCATCGAAGGTTCCATTGCTCGGCGTATCCGGGGCGAATTGTTGCCCGAATGCGGTCGTAGCGCCAATGCGGCCTGTTAAAATCGCCGTCTTTCCGCCGACGCCGCCGCCCGTGACCACTTCCCAGCCCCCCGCCGCCGCCCCGTTGACCTACCGCGACGCCGGCGTCGACATCGATGCCGGCAATGCCGTCGTCGAACGCATCAAACCCTTGGTCAAGCGCAGTTTCCGCCCCGAGGTAATGGGCGGGCTGGGCGGTTTCGGCGCGCTGTTCGACCTGTCCGGCAAGTACCGCGAGCCGGTGCTGGTGTCCGGCACCGACGGCGTCGGCACCAAGCTGAAGCTGGCGCAACAGCTGGGCCGGCACGACAGCATCGGCATCGATCTGGTCGGCATGTGCGTCAACGACGTGCTGGTGCAGGGCGCCGAGCCGCTGTTCTTCCTGGACTATTTCGCCACCGGCAAGCTCGACGTGGAGACCACCGTGGCGGTGGTCGGCGGCATCGCCCGCGGCTGCGAACTGGCCGGCTGCGCGCTGATCGGCGGCGAGACCGCGGAAATGCCCGACATGTACCCGCCCGGCGAGTACGACCTGGCCGGCTTCACCGTCGGCGCGGTGGAGAAGTCGCAGCTGCTCGACGGCGCCAAGGTGCGCCAGGGCGACGTGCTGATCGGCATCGCCTCCTCCGGCCCGCACTCCAATGGCTATTCGCTGATCCGCCGCATCTACGACCGCGCCGGGTGCCCGGCCGAGCTGCAGGTCGGCGGCACCACCCTGGCCGATGCGCTGATGGCGCCGACCGCGCTGTACGTCAAGCCGATCCTGTCGCTGCTGCGCGGCGAGCATGCCGGCAGCATCCACGCGATGGCGCACATCACCGGCGGCGGCCTGACCGAGAACATCATCCGCGTCATCCCCGACGGCCTGAGCCTGGACATCCGCGCCAGCGCCTGGACCCTGCCGCCGGTGTTCGAGTGGCTGCAGCGCGAAGGCGCGGTCGCCGACAGCGAGATGTGGCGCACCTTCAACTGCGGCATCGGTTTCGTGCTGGTGGCCGCGCCCGAGCAGGTAGCCGCGCTGGAACGCAGCCTGGACACGCTGGGCCTGGCGCACTGGCAGATCGGCGCGGTGGTGGCGGCCGGCGCCGGCGAACGCGTGCACATCGGCTGAGCCGCATGGCGGTGGCCAAGCGCGCCTGGCTGGCGCTGACCCTGGCGGTGTTCGCCGCCAGCTGGGTGCACCCGTTGTGGCCTGCGGAACAGGCGATGCACAGCTCGCTCGCGGTGCTGGGCATCGTCTGGCTGGTCTGGCACGACCGCCGCTGGCCGCTGCGCAGCGCGCACTTCGCGGCGATCTGCGGCTTCATCAGCGTGCACAACGTCGCCGCGCACTGGCTGTATTCCAACGTGCCCTACGACCAGTGGCTGCGCGCGCTGAGCGGCTGGTCGCCGAACGCCGCGTTCGGCTGGCAGCGCAACCACACCGACCGGCTGATCCACCTGCTGTTCGGGCTGTGCTTCGCGCCGGCGCTGCGCGAGCACGCGCGACAGCGCTGGCCGGCGCTGTCGGCGCGCCAGGCGTTCGTGCTGGCGACGATGGCGATCATGTGCGCCAGCCTGCTCTACGAATGGCTCGAATGGCTGATCGCGGTGCTGCTGTCGCCGGAGCAGGCCGAGTCCTACAACGGCCAGCAGGGCGACCCGTGGGACGCGCACATGGACATGCTGCTGGCGACCCTGGGCTGCGCCAGCGCCTGGCCGTGGCGACGCCCCAAGCGCCTGTCCCCTTCCCCGCACTAGAAGACCGACGATGGCCCTGCCCCCACCCCTTCCCGTTGCCGACATCGCCCACGCCGAGACCCTGCGTGCCGAGTCCGAGCTGAGCACTCTGGCGACGCTGTACGCCGTCATGGCGGGGCTGCAATGCCTGATGCTGCTGCTGGTGGGAGGCTTCCTGGCCTACGGCGTGCATCGCGAGGCCGAACTCAACGCCGTCGGCCAGAGCCCCGACCAGGCCCAGGCCGGCGTGGTCGCGATCGTGCTGTTGTCGATGCTGCTGGCGTTCGGGCTGGTCTCGCTGACCCTGAAGGTGCTGACCGCGCGCGCGCTGCGCCAGCGCCGCCGGCTGCTGCTGTGCAACGCCACCGCGGTGGTGACCTGCCTGGGGTTCCCGCTGGGCACGGGGCTGGGCGTATGGACCCTGCTGGTGCTGCAGCGCCCGGCCGCCATCGCCCTGTTCCGGAAGAGCTAGCCGATGACGATCCGCCTGGCGGTGCTGGTCTCCGGCCGCGGCTCCAACCTGCAGGCGCTGCTCGATGCGATCGCCGCCGGCACGCTGGACGCGCAGGTGGCCGGCGTGTTCAGCGACCGCGCGCAGGCGCCGGCGCTGGCCAAGGTGGCGCCGGCGCAGCGCTGGGCGGCCGTGCCCAACGGCTTCCCCGACCGCGCCGCCTTCGACCAGGCGCTGGGCGACGCGGTGGCCGCGGTGCAGCCGGACTGGATCGTCTGCGCCGGCTACATGCGCATCCTCGGCGACGGTTTCGTGCAGCGCTTCGCCGGCCGCCTGCTCAACATCCACCCGTCGCTGCTGCCCAAATACCGCGGCCTGCACACGCATGCGCAGGCGATCGCCGCCGGCGATGCCGAACACGGCGCCAGCGTGCACTTCGTGGTGCCGGCGCTGGATGCCGGCGCGGTGATCGCGCAGGTGCGGGTGCCGGTGCAGGCCGGCGACCGCCCGCAGGACCTGGCGCAGCGGCTGCTGCCGCGCGAGCACCAGTTGCTGTGCGCGGTGCTGCGGCTGGCCGCGGCCGGGCGCCTGGCTGAACGGGACGACAGGGTCTTGCTCGACGGTCAGTGCCGGTTTAGTCCGCTGCGCCTAGATTGCCAGGACATGCTGATTCCCTGAATACGCCGCGGCCTCCTTTTCCGCTGCCACGCATTCGCGCCCAATTCCCTCCCTCGCAGCCGATCCCATGAAGCCCCTTCCGCGTCAGTTCGCTGTTCTCGCCGTGGCCAGCCTCGGCCTGCTGGCGCCGGCCATCGGCGTGCTGGCGCAGTCGCCGACGCCTGCGCCCGCCACCGCGCCGCCAGCACCGAATACGCCCGCCGTGCCTGCCCCGGCCGCACCGGTCCTGCAGGCCGAGGCCTGGACGCCGCCGCCGCTGCAGCCGTTCGTGGCCACCTATCAGGCCCTGTACAAGGGCAAGGAAGCGGGCGATGCACGCATGCAGGTCAGCCACAGCGGCGGCGACGAATGGCGCGTGGATCTGGGCGTGCAGGGCCGCAGCGGCTTCGCCAGCATCCTTGGCCTGAACCTCGAGCAGAGCACGGTGTTCCGTACCCAGGACGGGCGCTACGTGCCGCAGAGCCAGAGCACGGTGAAGAAGGCGGTGTTCTTCGGCAAGAAGGTCACCGGCGTCTACGACTGGGCGCAGGGCGTGGCGCGCTGGGACGGCGACCTGAAGAAGGACCGCCAGCAGCCGATCCCGCTGCAGCCCGGTGACCAGAGCGCGCTGCTGATCAACCTGTCGATCATGCGCGACGCGCAGCCGGGCAAGACCATGACCTACCGCTTCGTCGACGTCGGCCGGGTGCGCGAACACGTCTATCACGCTGCCGAGCAGACCGAGACGGTGCAGGTCGGCGATCTCAGCTACGACGCGCTGCGCGTGTCGCGCACCAACGGCGGCAAGAATGAGACCATCCTGTGGATCGCCAACGGTGTGCCGACGCCGGTGCGCATCCTGCAGCGCGAAGATGGCGAAGACCGCATCGACCTGCGCCTGACCGAATACCAAGGAGTCTGACCATGACACGCATCGCCCGCCCCCTGTCCGCCCTCGCCGCCGCCCTGCTGGCCATGGCCAGCCTGCCCGCGCTGGCGCTGGAGCCGTTCAAGGCGGATTACCAGGCCAGCTACATGGGCATGCAGGCCAACGGCCTGATGACCCTGGCCAGCGAAGGCGGCAACCGCTGGCGCTACAGCCTGTCGATCAAGAACCAGGTCGCCGACCTGAGCCAGAGCACCGTGTTCGAGGAAAAGGCCGGCCAGTTGCGCCCGCTCAGCAGCGACGACCGCTCGCTGTTCCTGATCAAGAAGAAGGCGGTGACCGCCAACTACGACTGGAGCAAGGCCCAGGCGACCTGGTCCGGCGACGTCAAGGCCGACCGACGCGGCCCGGTCAAGCTGCAGCCCGGCGACATGGACGCGCTGCTGATCAACCTGGCGATCGCGCGCGACGTCAACGCCGGCAAGACTCCCAGTTACCGCATGGTCGACGAGGGCCGCGCCAAGCCGATGACCTACAAGGTGGCCGGCAAGGAGGCCATCACCGTCAACGGCAAGACCGAGCAGGCGACCAAGGTCAGCCGCAGCGACGGCTCCAAGGAGATCATTGCCTGGATCGTGCCGGACATGCCGGTGCCGGTGCGCATCCTGCAGCGCGAGAACGGCCAGGACGCGCTGGACCTGACCATCAAGACGCTGCACTGATCGCGCCGTAGCGCAGGCGGCGGCCGCGCTTGGCGCAGACGCTGCCGAAAGAAAGGCGGGCCGAGCGGCCCGCCTTTTTCTTGCCCGCTCGGCAACGGCACGCTTCGCTGTGTGGCGCCAGCCGCGCCATCGCGCGGAGTAGCGCGCGACGCGAATGCCAACGACTCCGCCAGCGAGACCGCGCTGCGCGCCGGCCGGCTATTTCTTCGCGTCGGCGGCCGGCTTGGCGGCGTCGGCGGCCGGCGCGAACGTCGTGCGGCAATCCACGCGGATCTGCGCGCCGCCGTCGCGCCAGTAGAAGGTGCTGCACTGGCGTGGTCCGTCCTGAGTGCGGTTCACGCCCACCGCGTAGAACGCCTGCGCGATCTCGCCGCGGCTGACCTGGCCGTCGGCGTTCCAGTCCATGTCGCTCTGTTCGATGCCCTGGGTGATGGCGATGCCCGCATACCAGGCGTAGCCGACCCAGGCCAGCACCAGGATCACCACCGCCAGCAGCACCTTGCGCCGGCGGGTGAAGCGGCCCTTGAGGATCATGCGATGCGCCGGATGGATGCGCCCAGCGCCCCCAGCTTCTCCTCGATGTTCTCGTAGCCACGGTCCAGGTGGTAGATGCGGTCGATGGTGGTGTCGCCGTCGGCGACCAGCCCGGCCAGGATCAGCGAAGCCGAGGCGCGCAGGTCGGTGGCCATCACCGGCGCGCCGCTGAGCCGCTCGTTGCCGCGCACGATCGCGGTGTGGCCCTCGACCTGGATGTCCGCGCCCAGGCGCAGCAGTTCGTTGACGTGCATGAAACGGTTCTCGAAGATCGTCTCGTTGATCACGCCGACGCCGTCGGCCACGCAGTTGAGCGCCATGAACTGCGCCTGCATGTCGGTCGGGAACGCCGGATACGGCGCAGTGGTCAGGCTTACCGCGCGCGGGCGCTTGCCGTGCATGTCCAGGCGGATCCAGTCCGGCCCGGTCTCGATCGTGGCGCCGGCCTCGGCCAGCTTGTCGAGCACCGCGTCGAGGGTGTCGGCGCGCGCGCGGCGCACGGTGACGCTGCCGCCGGTCATCGCCGCGGCGACCAGGAAGGTGCCGGTCTCGATGCGGTCCGGCAGCACCGCGTGGCGGCCGCCGGACAGGCGCTCCACGCCCTGCACCACGATGCGCGAGGTGCCGGCGCCTTCGATCTTGGCGCCGAGCGCGATCAGGCAGTCGGCCAGGTCGGTGACTTCCGGCTCCATCGCCGCGTTCTCCAGCACCGTGGTGCCGTCGGCCAGGGCCGCAGCCATCAGCACGTTCTCGGTGCCGGTAACGCTGACCATGTCGAACACGTAGCGGCCGCCCTTCAAGCGGCCGTTGCTGGTGGCCTTGATGTAGCCGTTCTCGACGCTGATCTCCGCGCCCAGCGCCTGCAGGCCCTTGATGTGCTGGTCCACCGGCCGCGAGCCGATCGCGCAGCCGCCGGGCAGCGACACTTCCGCGGCGCCGAACTTGGCCAGCAGCGGGCCCAGCACCAGGATCGAGGCGCGCATGGTGCGCACCAGTTCGTACGGCGCGACGTGCTGGTCGACCTTGCGCGGATCGACGGTGATCGCGCTGCCGCGCGCCAGGGTGCCTTCGTCGATGGTGACCTCGGCGCCCAGTTCGCCGAGCAGCTTCACCGTGGTGATCACGTCGTGCAGCTGCGGCACGTTGGTGATCTCCACCGGCGCATCGGCCAGCAACGTCGCGCACAGGATCGGCAGCACCGCGTTCTTGGCGCCGGAAATGTTCACTTCACCGTGCAGCGCATTGCCGCCGGTCACTACGATTTTGGCCATGGGTCTCGGGGGATCGGAATTCGAAGAGAAAGGAACGAAAGCGCGGCTCAGCCGGCCTGGTCGGGAGTCAGCGTGGTCAGCGCCAACGCGTGGATCGCCCCGCCCATCAGCTCGCCCAGCGTCGCGTAGACCATGCGGTGGCGGGCCAGCGGCAGCTTGCCGGCGAAGGCCTCGCTGACCACGGTGGCCTCGAAATGCACGCCATCGTCGCCCTGCACCTGCACGCGCGCGCCAGGCAGGCCGGCCTCGATCAGTTTACGGATGGTTTCGGCGTCCAACGGGCTTTCCTATATAAAATGATCGGCCATTCTACCCTCCGACCGGCATCCGCATGGCTGTATCGCCCCTGTCCCCCGCTGCGATCGACGACGCCAGCCTGGTCGCCAGCGGCCGCCGCGTGGTCGAGATCGAGCAGGCCGCGCTGGGCGCGGTGGGCGCGCGCATCGGCGCCGAGTTCGCCGCCGCCTGCCGGCTGATCCTGGGCTCGCGCGGGCGCGTGGTCGCCACCGGCATGGGCAAGTCCGGGCACGTGGCGCGCAAGATCGCCGCGACCCTCGCCTCCACCGGCACCCCGGCGTTCTACGTGCACCCAGGCGAGGCCGGGCACGGCGACCTGGGCATGATCACCGATGCCGACGTGGTCCTGGCGCTGTCCTATTCCGGCGAATCCGACGAGATCCTGATGCTGCTGCCGGTGCTCAAGCGCCAGGGCAACGCGGTGATCGCGATGACCGGCCGCGCGCAGTCCACCCTGGCGCGCGAGGCCGACCTGCACCTGGACGTCAGCGTCCCGGCCGAGGCCTGCCCGCTGGACCTGGCGCCGACCTCCAGCACCACCGCCTCGCTGGCGCTGGGCGATGCGCTGGCGGTGGCGCTGCTGGACGCGCGCGGCTTCACCGCCGACGACTTCGCCCGCTCGCACCCGGCCGGCAGCCTCGGCCGGCGCCTGTTGCTGCACATCACCGACGTGATGCACGGCGGCGACGAACTGCCGAGCGTGGGCGCGGACGCCAGCCTCAGCGAGGCGCTGGTGGAGATGAGCCGCAAGCGCCTGGGCATGACCGCGGTGGTCGACGGCGACGGCCGCCTGCTCGGCCTGTTCACCGACGGCGACCTGCGCCGCACCCTGGACAGCCCGCTGGACGTGCGCCAGACCCGCATCGCCGACGTGATGACCAGGCAGCCGCGCACCATCGGCGCCGACCAGCTCGCCGCCGAGGCCGCGCGGCTGATGGAAACCCACAAGATCAACGGCCTGATCGTGGTCGATGGCCAGGGCCGCGCGGTCGGCGCGCTCAACATTCACGACCTGTTGCGCGCCAGAGTGGTTTAACAGTCTGAACTTGTTCACCGCCTGCCGGCGCCCTGCGCCGCTGGCCCTGGCCGCTGGAAAGCCGGCCTCCCCGCCCCGATATAGCGAACGATGCCCTACTCCCCGCTGGCCGACCTCCCCGCCGACCTGATCGAACGCGCCGCGAAAATCCGCCTGGCGTGCTTCGACGTGGACGGCACGCTGACCGACGGCCGCCTGTACTACGACCGCGACGGCAACGAGAGCAAGGCGTTCAACGTGCTCGACGGCCAGGGCCTGGTGCAGTTGCGCCGGCACGGCATCGAGGTCGCGTTGATCACCGCGCGGCCCAGCCTGGCCGCGGAGAAGCGCGGCCAGGAACTGGGCCTGCTGGTGCAGATCGGGGTCAAGGACAAGCGCGCCGGGGTGCAGGCGCTGTGCGACGAACGCGGCCTGAGCCTGGACCAGGTGTGCTTCATGGGCGACGACCTGCCCGACCTGGCGCCGCTGCGCGTGGTCGGCCTGGCGGTGGCCCCGGCCAACGCGCACCCGTGGACCGCCGAGCACGTGCACTGGCTGACCCGCGCCCGCGGCGGCGAAGGCGCCGCACGCGAACTGTGCGACGTGCTGCTGGCGGCGCAAGGCCACGTCCCCTCCCTGCTGCAGGAGCACGGCGCATGAGCTGGCGCACCTGGCTCGGCGGCCTGCTGCTGGTCGCGGCGCTGGTCAGCGGCTGGTCGGCCTGGCAGCAGCGCGGCAAGCGGGTGCCGACCGCGGATTCGGAGGCGCGCTCGGACTATATCGCGCACGATTTCCAGATCGTCACCCTGGACAAGCAGGGCAAGGAATCGATGACCCTGCGCGCGCCGCAGATGGAACGCAGCCGCGCCGACCAGACCATGGCGATCGAGACCCCGCTGTTCCTGCTGCCCGATGCCAACGGCCAGCACTGGGAGATGCGCGGCAAGACCGGCTGGGTCAGCGCCAACGGCGACGAACTGCGCCTGCGCGGCGACGTCGCCGGCGACAGCCCCAAGGTTCCCAGTATCCCGCCCACCACCTTCCGCACCCAGAGCCTGGACGTGTTCCCGAAGACCAGCACCGCGCGCACCGCCGATCCGGTCACCATGACCCGGCCCGGTATGATGCAGTCAGGCGTCGGCTTCGAGGTCGACTTGAAGTCCCGGCAGTACAAGCTCCTTTCCCAGGTCAAGACCCGCTATGAACCCAACGCTGCCCGCTAAGCTCGCGCTGCTCGCCCTGCTGCCCGCTGTGGCGATGGCCAAGTCGACCGACCGCAATCAGCCGATGACGATCGAATCCAACGACCAGAGCGGCAACATGCTCGACGACGACGGCAAGATCCGTTACTCGGGCAATGTCGTCATCGTCCAGGGCACGCTGCAGATCCATGCCAGTACCGCCGACGTGTTCCGCAAGGCAGGCGATATCGACCGTGTCGTGCTGACCGGCAAGCAGGCCACGCTGAAGCAGGAACTGGACGATGGCTCGCCGATGGACGCCGTGGCCGACAACATCGATTACAAGGTCGGCACCGACACGGTGGTGCTGACCGGCAACTACCGCATGACCTCACCCAAGGGCACCAACGCCGGGCAGCGCATGGTCTACAACACCAAGACCGGCGACATGCAGGGCGGCGGCGACGGCAGCCGCGTGCACACCGTGATCCAGCCGAAGAACCCGGCACCGGCCGCCACGCCGGCCGCCGGCGCCAAGCCGGCGACCAAGCCCGCCGCCAAGCCCGCCGCCAAGCCCGCGGCGACGACGCCGGCCAAGCCCGCCACCCCGCCCAAGCAAGGGGGCCAGTGATGCTGCTCGCCGAGGGCCTGCGCAAGCGCTACAAGCAGCGCGAGGTCGTGCGCGAGTTCGCGCTGACCCTGGAGGCCGGCGAAGTGGTCGGCCTGCTCGGCCCCAACGGCGCCGGCAAGACCACCTGTTTCTACATGATCGTCGGCCTGGTCGAAGCGGATGCCGGGCGCATCGTGCTCGACGGCAACGACATCACCGCGCTGCCGATGTACAAGCGCGCCAAGCTGGGCGTCGGCTACCTGCCGCAGGAACCGTCGGTGTTCCGCAAGCTCAGCGTGGCCGACAACATCCGCCTGGTGCTGGAACTGCGCGAGGACCTGGACGCGGCCGGCCAGGAACGCGAACTGGCCTCGCTGCTGGACGAACTGCAGATCGGCCACGTCGCCGAGCAGCTCGGCGCCAGCCTGTCCGGCGGCGAGCGCCGCCGCTGCGAGATCGCCCGCGCGCTGGCCGCCAAGCCGCGGCTGATGCTGCTCGACGAACCCTTCGCCGGCGTCGACCCGATCTCGGTCGGCGAGATCCAGCGCATCGTCACCCACCTCAAGCAGCGCGGCATCGGCGTGCTCATCACCGACCACAACGTGCGCGAAACCTTGGGAATCTGCGACCGGGCGTATATCCTCAACGAGGGCAGCGTGTTGGCGCAGGGAGCGCCGGAAGCGTTGCTGGCCAATAGCGACGTACGCCGCGTCTACCTCGGGGAAACCTTCAGGCTGTGACCGCGCGGGCGTCCCGCAACGCCCTTTCCCGTTCGGTACAGGCATGAAAGCACGGTTGCAGACATCGCTGGGACAGCATCTGGTCATGACGCCGCAGTTGCGTCAGGCGATCAAGCTGTTGCAGATGTCCAGCGCCGAACTGGAAGTGGAGATCGCCGAGGCGGTGGAGAGCAATCCGCTGCTGGAATGGGCCGAAGACGCCGCGCCCACGCTCGATGTCGCCGGCGCCGGCGCCGGCAGCGCCGAAGGCGAGGCCGAGGTCGTGCCGCCGGCCGGCGATACGCTGGACAACGTCCCGCAGCACGACAGCGACGACTGGTCCGACGCCGAACCGGCCTGGAGCAGCGGCAGCGGCGGCTCCTTCGACGACGACGACGACATGGGCAGCGCCGCCGAGCGCGTCGCCGAACCCGACACGCTGATCGACCACCTGCTGTGGCAGTTGCACCTGTCGCACCTGTCCCCGCGCGACCGCAGCATCGGCGCGGCGCTGATCGACGCGCTCGACGACGACGGCTACCTGCGCGAACCGCTGGCCGCCATCGCAGAGACGCTGCTGCCGGACATCGTCGCCGCGGAGGAGGAAATCCTCACCGTGCTGCACCAGATCCAGCGCTTCGACCCGGTCGGCATCGCCGCGCGCACCCTGGGCGAATGCCTGAACCTGCAGCTGGACGTGCTGCCCGCGGACACGCCCGGGCTGGAGCTGGCGCGCACGATCGCCAACGGCCCGCTGGAGAAGCTACCGCGCAGCGGCATCGCCGGCATCGCCCACGAACTCAAGCGCCCGGCCTCGGCGGTGGAGACCGCGGTCGCGCTGCTGCGCTCGCTGGACCCGCGCCCGGGCAAGCAGGTCGGCGAACTCGCCGCCGACACCTACGTGGTGCCGGACTGCGTGATCTGGCGCCAGCGCGGCGTCTGGCATGCGGCGCTGGCCGGCCACGCGCGGCCCAAGGTCACCATCCACCGCGGCTACGAGCAGCTGATCCGCCAGTGCGGCGAAAGCGATGCCGGCTACCTGCGCGGCCAGTTGCAGGAGGCGCGCTGGCTGCTGAAGAGCCTGGAGGCGCGCGGTGAGACCCTGCTCAAGGTGACCCGCTGCCTGCTGCGCCAGCAGGCCGGCTTCCTCGAATTCGGCGAGCAGGCGCTGCGCCCGCTGACCCTGCGCGAGATCGCCGGCGAACTGGGCCTGCACGAGAGCACCATCTCCCGCGCCATCGCCCGCAAGTACGTGCGTACCCCGCGCGGCACCATCCCGCTGCGCGCCTTCTTCGCCTCCGGCATCGACACCGACAGCGGCGGCGAGGCCTCCAGTACCGCCATTCAGGCGATGATCCGGCGCCTGATCGAGGCAGAGAACCCGCGCAAGCCGCTTTCTGACGCCAAGCTGGCCGACCTGCTGAAAAGTGCTGGCGTGCCGGTGGCGCGGCGCACGGTTGCGAAGTATCGTGAGGCCATGAACATTTCCGCTTCCCACGAACGCGTCCGCATCGGTTGAGCGGTTGAGCGTCGGCGGCAGCGGCAATGGTTCATAGGTGAATCCCGAACCAAGGAGTATCCGATGCGTATCGAGACCTACGGCCAGCAGATCGAAGTCACCCCCGCCTTGCGCGAATACGTGGAGACCAAGCTGCAGCGGCTGAAGCGGCATTACGAGGAAACCATCGAGGTCCGCGCCCAACTGGCGCTGCGCAAGCCCGACCACCACGTCGAGGCCACCGTCAACGTTCCCGGCCGCACCCTGCACGCCGATGCCAGCGCGCAGACCATGTACGCGGCGATCGACCTGCTCGCCGACAAGCTCGACCGGCTGATCATCAAGCACAAGGAAAAGAAACAGGACCACCATGCCGCCGAGGTGCGCGACAATATCGTGTGATCCCGCACACGTTGCTCCTGCCATGCCCTTGACCGATCTTATGGCGGCCGTCCGCACCCAGGTGCTGCCGGCCGCCGATCGCGACACCCTGCTGCGCACCGCCGCCGGCCTGCTGGCCTGTCCGCAGGCCGGTTTCGACGAACTGTTCGCCAGCCTGCGCGAGCGCGAGCAGCTCGGCAGCACCGCCATCGGCCATGGCATCGCCATCCCGCACGGCCGCGCCCCGCACCTGGACGCCCCGCGCGGGGCCTTGCTGCGGCTGGACCAGCCGATCGACTTCGACGGCCAAGGCGCGCAGGTCGACCTGATCTTCGCGATGGCCGTGCCGGCGCACTACACCCACCAACACTTGATGCTGTTGTCGGAACTGGCCGAACAGTTCTCCGACGAGGGCTTCCGCGAGGCGCTGCGCCGCGCCCCCGACGCCGCCGCGCTGCACGACCTGCTCGGCGGCACGCCCCAGGCCAGCGCCGCATGAGCATGAACACCAGCATCACCGCGCGCGAACTGTTCGACCAGCAACGCGACCGGCTCGGCCTGCGCTGGCTGGCCGGGCAGAAGGGCGAACACCGCGAATTGGAAGCCGGCAACGCGGTGTCGCGGCGCCCGTCGCTGGCCGGCTATCTCAATACGATCTACCCGAACAAGGTGCAGATCCTCGGTACCGAGGAACTGGCCTGGCTGGATTCGCTGGATTCGCGCCAGCGCTGGGAGACCATCGAGAAGATCGTGCAGGTGCGGCCGCTGGCGCTGGTGATCACCAAGAACCAGTCGTGCCCGGAAGACCTGCGCGCGGCCGCCGACGAATCCGATACGCCGTTGTGGGTCTCGCCCAAGCGCGGCCACGAACTGCTCAACCACCTCTCCTATCACCTGGCGCGCACGCTGGCGCCGCGGGTGATCCTGCACGGGGTGTTCATGGAGATCTACTCGATCGGCGTGCTGATCACCGGCGAGGCCGGCTCCGGCAAGAGCGAGCTGGCGCTGGAACTGCTCAGCCGCGGCCATCGGCTGGTGGCCGACGACGCCCCCGAATTCACCCAGATCGCGCCCGACGTGCTCGACGGCACCTGCCCGGAACTGCTGCAGGACCTGCTGGAAGTGCGCGGCCTGGGCGTGCTCAACGTGCGCGACATGTTCGGCGACACCGCTGTAAAGAAGAACAAGTATCTTCGCCTGATCGTGCACTTGACCCGGCCCATGACCGAACCGACCCCGCATGGCTACGAGCGCCTGACCGGCGATTCCGGCACCCGTCACGTGCTCGACCTGGACGTGCCGCTGATCACCCTGCCGGTAATGCCCGGGCGCAACCTGGCGGTGCTGACCGAGGCGGCCACGCGCCTGCACATCCTGCGCACCAAGGGCATCGACCCGGCGGCGATGTTCATCGCCCGCCACAGCAACCTGCTCGAACGGCGCAACCCATGAACGCGGTGGCGAACACCTCCACCCTGGTGATCGTCAGCGGCCTGTCCGGCTCCGGCAAATCGGTGGCGCTGAAGACCTTCGAGGACCTGGACTACTACTGCGTCGACAACCTGCCGGTGGAACTGCTGCCGGCCTTCGTCAAGAGCCTGGTGCGCGACGACGTCGGCCCCGGCAAGCTGGCGGTGGGCATCGACGTGCGCAGCCGCCACAGCGACCTGGCGCAGCTGTCGCGCTGGCGCGAGGCGGTGGCGCAGTTCGGCCTGGACGCGCGGCTGCTGTTCTTCGACGCCACCGACGAAGCGCTGATCAAGCGCTATGCCGACACCCGCCGCCGCCATCCGCTGTCGCACCTGGGCCTGTCGCTGCCCGAGGCGATCGAGCGCGAGCGCGCGTTGACCGAACCGCTGCGCCGCGAGGCCGACGCGGTGATCGACACCAGCACGCTCAACGTGCACCAGCTGCGCCGGCGGGTGACCACCGAATTCGCGCTGACCCACGAGAACAGCCTGTCGCTGCTGTTCGAATCCTTCGCCTACAGGCGCGGCGTCCCGGCCGAAGCCGACTTCGTGTTCGACGCACGGGTGCTGCCCAATCCGCACTGGGATCCGGAACTGCGCCCGCTGACCGGCCGCGACAGCGGCGTGCGCGACTACCTGGATGCGCAGCCGGACGTGCAGCAGTACACCGCGCAGATCATCGGCTTCCTCGACACCTGGCTGCCGCGACTGCGCAACGACACCCGCAGCTACGTCACCATCGCCTTCGGCTGCACCGGCGGCAAGCACCGCTCGGTCTACCTGGCCGAACGCCTGGCCCGCCACGCGCGCGAACAGGGCTGGCCGGAAGTGGCGACGTTTCATAGAGAGCAGGATTGAGTGGGGCTGGGACTCGGGACTGGGGACTCGGAAAAGCGCGGCGACACCGGTTCATTGATCCCTCCCGTGGCGCATTGAACAGCGGCTTCGTTGATGGCGCCGGTCCGCAGACAACGCCCGCACTCGCGATCGGGTCCCGAGTCCCCGGTCCCGAGTCCCGAGCCATTCCCCGCCCCCTCCCCGACCTGTTAACGTTCGCCCATGGCCTGTGGCATTCTCCTGATCACTCATCCCGGTGTCGGCGCGTCGTTGTTGAGCGTGGCGACCGGATTGTTGCGGCAATTGCCGCTGAAGACCGAAGCGTTCGAAGTGCCGCTGGATGCCGATCTGGACGCGTTGCTGCCGCATGCGTCGGCGGCGTTGCGGCGGGTCGACAACGGCGACGGCGTGCTGGTCGTCACCGACCTGTACGGCGCCAGCCCGAGCAACCTGGCGACGAAACTCGCGCGCCTGGGCACGCCGGTACGGCGCGTCTCGGCGCTGAGCCTGCCGATGCTGCTGCGGATCATGAACTACCCCGAGCAGGGGTTGGACCAGTTGCCCGCGACCGCGGCGGCCGGCTCGCGCAACGGAGTGGTGATCGACGATGCTTGAACGCGAACTCATCGTATCCAACCGCCTGGGCCTGCATGCGCGCGCGACCGCCAAGCTGGTGCAGACGCTGTCCTCGTTCCGCTGCAACGCCACGCTGGCGGCCAAGGGCCGCGAGGTCAACGCCAAGAGCATCATGGGCGTGATGCTGCTGGCCGCCGCGCAGGGCACGCCGGTGACGGTGCGGGTGGACGGCGCCGACGAAGCCGACGCGCTGGAGGCCGTGGTCGGCCTGTTCGAGCGGCGCTTCGACGAGGACAGCTGAGCATGCGGCGCCGGCCGCCGCGCGCCACGACGCCGTCGCGCCGACGCGGGTGCGTGCGGTGAGCCTGCGCATCGCCGGCCATGGCGCCTCGCGCGGCAATGCGCTGGGCCGCGCGCGCGTGCGCCTGCCGCACGCGCTGGACGTGGCCGAACAGCGCATCGGCGCGGCGCAGGTGCCGGAAGAACTGGAACGCCTGCACCTGGCGGTGAACGCCGCGCGCGAGGAGATGCACGGCCTGCGCCAGCGCCTGCACGGCGCGCTAGCCAAGGAGGTCGGCGAGTTCCTCGACCTGCACGCGCTGCTGCTCGACGACCCGGAACTGCTGCACGGCCTGGACGAACTGATCCGCACCGGCCGCTACAGCGCCGACTACGCGCTGCGCCTGCAGCGCGACCGCCTGGCGACCGTGTTCGACGACATGGAAGACGCCTACCTGAAAAGCCGCATGGACGATCTGGACCATGTGATCGGGCGCATCCACGCGTTCCTGCAGAAGCGCCAGCCCGACAGCGCCGGCCTGGCCGGCGAGATCCTGGTGTGCGAGAACGTGGCGCCGTCGGAGCTGGCGCAGCTGCAGGCGCAGGGCGTGGTCGGCATCGTCACCAGCGCCGGCAGCGCGCTGTCGCACAGCGCGATCCTGGCGCGCAGCCTGCACCTGCCGCTGGTGGTCGGCGTCGCCGATGCGCTGCAGAAGATCAACGATGGCGACGTGCTGATCGTCGACGGCGTGCAGGGCGCGGTGATCGTCGAGCCCACCCCCGAGGACCTGCACGACTACCGCAACCGCGTGCGCGACCAGGCCAAGCTGCAGCGCGGGCTCGGCAAGCTGCGCTCCAAGCCCAGCCGCACCCGCGACGGCGTGGACATCGTTTTGCTGGCCAACGCCGAGTCGCGCGACGACGTGGCCCGCGCGCATGCGCTCGGCGCCGATGGCCTGGGCCTGTACCGCACCGAATTCCTGTTCCTGCAGCGCGACGCGTTGCCCGACGAGGAAGAGCAGTTCCGCACCTACCGCGACGCGGTGCTGGGCATGAGCGGGCGGCCGGTGACGATCCGCACCCTGGACCTGGGCGCGGACAAGGCCGACCGCACCGGCCTGACCATGAGCAACGAACAGAACCCGGCGCTGGGCCTGCGCGGCGTGCGCCTGTCGCTGGCCAAGCCCAAGGTCTCGGACACGCAGCTGCGCGCGCTCCTGCGCGCCTCCGGCTACGGCCCGGTGCGCGTGCTGCTGCCGATGATCAGCGCGCGCGAGGAGATCATGGCGATGCGCCGGCATCTCAAGCGCATCGCCGCGCAGCTGCGCCGCGAGGGCCACGCCATCGCCGAGCAGGTGCAGGTCGGCGCGATGATCGAGGTGCCGGCCGCGGCGATCGCGCTGGACACCTTCATCGACGCCATCGACTTCCTGTCCATCGGCACCAACGACCTGGTGCAGTACCTGCTCGCCGCCGACCGCAACAACGAGGCGCTGGGCGAGCTGTACTCGCCGCTGCACCCGGCGGTGCTGCGCTTGATCGCGCAGGTGATCGCCACCGGCCAGGCCCATGCCAAGCCGGTGGCGGTGTGCGGCGAGATCGCCGGCGACCCGGCACTGACGCCGATCCTGCTGGCGCTGGGCCTGCGCGAGTTCAGCCTGCACCCGGCGACGATGCTGGAAGTGCGGCGGGTGATCCGCGACACCGACCTGCAGGCGCTGCGCCTGCGCGGCCCCAAGCTGCTGCAGGCGCGGGATCGGAAGGGAATCGAGCGCTGGTTGGCTGGTTGAGTCGGGACCGGGGACCGGGGACCAGGGACCCGGAAAAGCAACAGCAAAAACAAAGCGGATTCGTCGGATGCGATGCGACGACCGATTGCCTCGTTTCGGCGACGCTTTGCATGGAGGCATGGCCTCTTGCCGCAGTACAGAGAATGCATGCACGCGCGATCATCCCCCGGGTCCCGGGTCCCCGGTCCCTGGTCCCCCACCGCTGTGCTTCCCGCAACATGCAAGCGATAATGTTGCGATGAACATCTGACCGACCGCGTCCTTCGGCGCGCGGCCTTCCACTTTCAGGAGCAGCGCATGGCCGATGCCGTCCGCCACGACAAGACCGCGCGGCAGCTGCGTTTGCTGTCCGATGCGCTGGACAGCGGGCGCCTGGGCCCGGTGCGGCGGCTGGTCAATACGCTGGCGCCGGCCGAGATCGGCAACCTGCTGGAGTCGCTGCCGCTCGGCAAGCGCGTGGTGGTGTGGGGCCTGGTCGATCCGGAAGACGACGGCGAGGTGCTGCTGCACGTCGGCGAGGAAGTGCGCGAGAGCCTGCTCGCGGACATGGACCCGGACGAGATCATCGCCGCGGTCGAAGACCTCGACATCGACGACCTGGCCAACCTGGTCGAGGACCTGCCCGACACGGTCATCGACGAAGTGCTCAAGTCGATGGACCGCGAGAACCGCGAGCGCCTGGAACAGGTGCTGTCCTATCCCGAGGACAGCGCCGGGCGCCTGATGAACCCGGACGTGGTCACCGTGCGCGCCGACGTCAACGTCGACGTGGTGCTGCGCTACCTGCGCCTGCGCGGCGAACTGCCCGACCACACCGACCACCTGTTCGTGGTCAGCCGCCGCCACCAGTACCTGGGCCGCGTCTCACTGGCCGCGCTGGTCACGCACGAGGATTCCACCCCGATCAACCGGCTGATCGACGACGAGCAGCCAGCCATCGACGTGGGCGAAGGCGCCGACGAGGTCGCGCGGCAGTTTTCCGACCACGACTGGATCTCCGCCCCGGTGGTGGACGACAACAACATCCTGCTCGGCCGCATCACCATCGACGACGTGGTCGACATCATCCGCGACCAGGCCGAGCACCAGGCGATGAGCGCCGCCGGCCTGGACGAGGACGAGGACATGTTCAGCCCGGTGCGGCGCGCGTTCCGGCGCCGCCTGCTGTGGCTGACCATCAACCTCGGCACCGCGTTCATCGCCTCCAGCGTGGTCAGCCAGTTCGAAGGCACCATTTCCAAGCTGGTGGCGCTGGCCGCGCTGATGCCGATCGTCGCCGGCATGGGCGGCAACGCCGGCACCCAGGTGCTGGCGCTGATGGTGCGCGGCCTGGCGCTGGGCCAGATCGGTGCCTCCAACGTCACCGTGCTGCTGCGCAAGGAGCTGGCGGTGGCACTGATCAACGGCGTGGCGCTGGGCATCGGCCTGGGCCTGATCGTGTGGGCCTGGTTCGGCCAGCCGCTGCTGTCGCTGGTGATCGGCTCGGCGCTGACCATCAACCTGCTCACCGCCGCGCTCGGCGGCGTGCTGGTGCCGCTGACGCTCAAGCGCCTGGGCTTCGATCCGGCGCTGGCCGGCGGGGTGATCCTGACCACGCTGACCGACGTGATGGGCTTCCTCAGCTTCCTCGGCCTGGCGACGCTGGTGCTGCTGTAGGCCAAGCGCGGCCTCTGCCTCTGCATGGCCGAGAAGTCCGCTGCATCCGCCGCTCGCACACGGGTGCCGATGCGTTCGCTTGCGCTTGCCGAGTGCGCGAAGACGGCGTTGGCGCGCTCGCGAAAGAGAAGGACCACGCGGCCCGCGCCTGACTGGCGCATGTCCGAACCCGGCGCTGGCGGCACGGCGCTCTGTCGCGCAAGGGCCGGGACGCCGATACTGGGGGTTCCCACCGCCGAGGGCCGCCCATGTCCATGCGTTCGTTGCTGATCCTGCTGTGCCTGTCGATGGTCGGTTGCAGCAGCCTGCCCAGCGACCCGGCCAGCGGCCACTTCGTATCCCGCCAGCTGACCGTGGACGGGCGCCTGTACCGCTACCAGGTGTTCGTGCCGGCGCCGCCGCATCGGCAGGGCCCGGTACCGGTGGTGCTGTTCCTGCACGGGTCCGGCGAGCGCGGCAGCGATGGCAAGCAGCAGGCCGATGCGGGCGTGGGCCCGTACCTGCGCCGCCACCTGGGCGACTTCCCCGCGCTGGTGGTGATGCCGCAGGTACCGGACGACCAGGAGTGGAATGGGGTCAACGCGACCATGGCGCTGCAGGCGCTGGACGCGGCCAGCGCCGAATTCGGCGCCGATCCGCAACGCACCTACCTGACCGGCATGTCGATGGGCGGCTACGGCACCTGGGAAATCGCGCTGCAGCAGCCGCAGCGCTTCGCCGCACTGGTGCCGATCTGCGGCGCGATCCTGTCCCCGCACGAGGACCGCGAATATC
Organism: Xanthomonas sp. WHRI 7945; assembly: GCF_035026585.1. Lineage (NCBI taxonomy): Bacteria > Pseudomonadati > Pseudomonadota > Gammaproteobacteria > Lysobacterales > Lysobacteraceae > Xanthomonas > Xanthomonas sp. WHRI 7945. The sequence goes on along the minus strand of NZ_JAYIQP010000001.1, from coordinate 401,644 downwards.
TGGTGGTCACCCCGGTGGCGGAGCTGCCGGATCCCTACACCGCGCTGGCCGAACGCCTGCAGCGAATCCCGGTGTGGATCTTCCACGGCGCGCAGGACGACGTGGTGCTGCCGCACGACGACCGCAAGATCTATCGCGCGTTCAAGAACCTGGAGGCCGACGTGCGCTACACCGAATATCCGGACGGCAACCACAACGCCTGGGACGCCACCTACCGCGACCCGAAGATGTGGCAATGGCTGTTCGCGCAGAAGCGCGGCGCCGACACCGCCGACGCGGCGCCGGAAACCGCGATCGGCGGCAGCTGAGCCCGCGCCGCGAACCGGCACGGCTTCCGGTCCTTTACTCCTGTAGGAGCGGCTTCAGCCGCGACAGAAACCCACAGCACAGAGACAGCGTCCGGACAGGAATGAACCTGCCGCTGTCGGAACCGAGCCACGCGAAGGCGGGACAGCAGCGGCAGCCAGTTGCTGTGCGCCTTCGGCGGTGCGGCAGCCACCCGCACGGCAAAACCGCGTACAGTCCGCGCTCGTTTTCTTCCCGGGCCGCCCATGGCAACCGACACCGCTTTCGCGCAGGCCGACTTCCTTCAGCGGCTGCAGCGTCTGGACCCGAGCGTCGCCGAGCTTGCCGGTGCCGCGATTCCGCCGTTGCTGATCGCCACCTCCGACCCCGCCGCACCCTGGCAGCTCAGCGAGACCGGGCAATGGCTGCTGCAGGTGCTCAAGGCCAGGCAGGCGCTGGCGCAGGCCGCGCACGCCACCACGCTGTCCGCCGACGCATTGCGCCGCGACCAGAAGTTCGCGCCGCCCGGGCGGCCATCGCTGCACATCGTGCAGTTGCGCCAGCAGCAGGCGGCAGCGCAGCAGGCGACGCGGCGCGCAAAACAGGACTTCGCACAGGCCGCAGCCGGCTTCGCGCGCAGTGCGGCGCTGTCGGTGCCGGCCAAGCCGAGCCTGAGCGATGTCCTGCAGCGTTGGATCGACAGGTATGTGTCTTAGTGGCGGGGATTGCGGATTGGGGATTGGGGATTGGGGATTGGGGATTGGCAGAAGCGTGGCCGGGTCGATCGTTGCATGCACCGCGCACTCGCAGCCTAACCACAGCGCTGGTACTCACTTTTCCGGGGTAGGCGGGGTACGCCAGGCGATGGCGCGCGCAACATGCACTCGCAGCGCGTGCACAACAGTGGCACCGGCTTTTCCTGGAGTCGGCAGGAGCGGTTGCGGGAGATTGCCGCATGCAACGTATGCCGACGCACCCGCAGCCCTGACGTACGCTTTTCCGACTCCCCGGTCGCCGCTTCGCTGCTGCCTCGCTGCTGAACGCCGCCGCGCGCAAACGCCGCGCAATGCGCCGGACGCCAAGCCGGCGGCGACCGGCTTGCTATCCTTGCCGGCCCGTTCTCCCCGCGGTTGCACGCGTCGAATCGCCCCCATGTCCGTCCTTTCCCACGCGTACACCGCGGACCGCAATCCTGCCCGCGTCAGATGCCAACGGCGCAGCGTGCGTGCACTCTGCCCCGCTGCCACGGCCGCACGCGCATGCTGAGCGGGCACGCGGCGAACCTCGCCACCTGGAGTATCTGCGCGCTGGCCACGGCCGGGGTGATCGCGCGGCCGTTCAAGCTGCCCGAGGCGCTGTGGGCGGTGGGCGGGGCGTTGCTGCTGATGGTGCTCGGCCTGATGCCCGGCGCCGAAGCCTGGCATGCGGTCCTGAAGGGCTACGACGTCTACCTGTTCCTGATCGGGATGATGCTGCTGTCGGAAACCGCGCGCGCCGAAGGCCTGTTCGACTGGGTGGCGACGCATGCGGTGAACCTGGCCAAGGGCTCGCCGCGGCGCCTGTTCGCGCTGGTGTTCGGGGTCGGCATCGTGGTCACCGCGTTCCTGTCCAACGACGCCACCGCGGTGGTGCTGACCCCGGCGGTGTACGCCGCCGCGCGCAAGGCCGGGGCCAAGCCGCTGCCGCTGCTGTTCGCCTGCGCGCTGATCGCCAACGCCGCCAGCTTCGTGCTGCCGATCTCCAACCCCGCCAACCTGGTGCTGTACGGCGGCACCATGCCGACGCTGGGCGCATGGATGGCCGCCTTCGCGCTGCCGTCGCTGCTGGCGATCGGGGTCACCTTCGGCATGCTGTACTGGGCCGAGCGCAAGGACCTGCGCGGGCGCTGCGCCGAACGCGTGGACACCGCGCCGCTCAGCCGTGGCGGCGCCTTCGCGCTGGCCGGCATCCTCGCCACCGCGGCGTTGCTGGTCGGCGTCTCCGCGCTGGGCCTGGAGCTGGGCCTGCCCACTTGCCTGGCCGGCCTGGCCACGCTGGCCGCGGTGTGCCTGGGCGGCCGGCAATCGCCGCTGCCGCTGGCCAAGGCGGTGTCGTGGGCGGTGCTGCCGCTGGTGGCCGGGCTGTTCGTGCTGGTCGAGGCGCTGCAACGTACCGGGGTCATCGGCGCGCTCGCGCAGGCCTTGGCCGGCGCGAGCGCGCAGTCGCCGCTGGCCACCGCCGGCGCGGCCGGCACGCTCTTGGCGTTCGCCTCCAACCTGATGAACAACCTGCCGGCCGGGCTGATCGCCAGCACCACCATCGCCCAGGCGCATCCGCCGCAACTGGTCGTCGACGCGCTGCTGATCGGCGTGGACCTGGGCCCGAACCTGTCGATCACCGGCTCGCTGGCCACCATCCTGTGGCTGACCGCGATCCGCCGCGAGGGCGAGGACGTGGGCTTCTGGCGCTTCCTGAAGGTCGGCGCGCTGGTGATGCCGCCTGCCCTGCTGTGCGCGCTGGGCGCACGCCTGCTGCTGGGCTGAAAGCCCGCGGCTGTTCTGTAGGAGCGGCTTCAGCCGCGACGAACGCAAGCACGACGCTTTTGCGTTCCTCCAAAAATGCAGCGCTCTCTTCTGCCTACATCGCAATGTCCGGCTCAGGTCGCGGCTGAAGCCGCTCCTACAGGGAGCGCAGCGCCCTGCCCTACCCGCGCAGCCGCCGCGCCACGCCGCTGACCAGCGCGATCGCGGCGGTCAGCGCGGCCATCGACAGGAACTGCGCGCGGGTGTCGGCCGAGGCCACCAGCAGGCCGAAGATCAGCGCCAGGATCGCCAGCGCCAGCACGGTCAGCACCGGATAGCCGCGCATGCGGAACGGCAGGCGGGTGCCGGCACGGTCCGCGCGCGCGCGCAGGATCAGCTGCGACAGCAGCGAGATCGTCCACACCAGCAGGCAGGTCGCGCCGACGATGTTCAACAGCACCGGCAGCACCCGGTTCGGATACAGCAGCTCCAGCACCGCGGCGACGAAGCCGAACAGCACGCTCGCCAGCACCGCCAGCAGCGGTACCTGGTGGCGGCTGGTGAACGCCAGCGCGCGCGGCGCCTCGCCACGCTGCGCCAGCGAGAAGATCATCCGCGAGGCGCCGTACAGATTGGCATTGAGCGCCGACAGCAGCGCGATCACCGCGATCAGGGTGATGCCGGTGGCCGCGCCGGGGATCCTGGCCGCCTGCAGCACCGCGGCGAACGGCGAACTCAGCGCCTCGCTCTGCCACGGCACCACCGCGATGATCACGCTCAGCGAGCCGATGTAGAACACCAGGATGCGCCAGGCCACGGTGCGGATCGCGCGCGCGATGCTGCGCTCCGGGTCGGCGGTCTCGGCCGCCGCCACCGCCACGATTTCGGTGCCGCCGAAGGCGAACACCACCACCAGCAGCGCCGCGCCGATGCCGGCGGCGCCCTTGGGCGCGAAGCCGCCGTTGCCGGTGACGTTGGACCAGCCCGGCGAGGCCACGTTCGGCAACCAGCCGGCCAGCAGCGCCACGCCGATCAGGATGAAGGCGATGATCGCCACCACCTTGAGGATCGCGAACCAGAATTCGAATTCGCCGAAATTGCGCACGCCCAGCAGGTTGATCGCGGTGAACGCGGCCATGAACACCACCGCGACCAGCGGCACCGGCAATGCCGGCCAGACCGTGGCCAGCAGGCCGGCCGCACCCACCGCCTCGGCGGCGATCACGATCACCAGTTGCAGCCACCACAGCCAGCCCACCGTCGCCCCGGCGGTGGCGCCCATCGCATCGGCGGCATACACCGAGAACGCGCCGCTGGCCGGCTTGGCCGCGGCCATCTCGCCCAACGCGTTCATCACGATGATCACCAGCGCGCCGGCGACCAGGTAGGAAATCAGCACCGCCGGCCCGGCCGCGTGCACGCCCACGCCCGAGCCCAGGAACAGCCCGGCGCCGATCGCGCTGCCCAGGCCCATCATGATCAGTTGCCGCGGTTTCAGCGCATGGCTCAGCGCGGGCGTGGCGGACGTGGCAGCGGGACCGGGAGGCATGGACGGATGCGGCATCGGGTTGGTCGATCGGCAGGAATCCCGACACGATACCGCGTCGCGATGGCGGCGTGCTCGCTTGCGTCTGTCGAGGTGATCGGGATGGGCCATTGCCCTGGCGGTTAGGCATCGGCGGCGAGCATGTGGCGAGCGCCCGTCCGGCAACTGGTGATCGGCCACGGCCGACCGCGAGGCCGCTTGTCGCGCGAAGAGCGCACGTTGCCACCCGGACGTGGACGCGTGTCCGCTTGATCGCTCTTCCCTGCCCTGCCCCTCCCTGTCCTACCCCCTTCCCTGCGCGGCCTATGCACGAGCAAGCGCGCGCTCGGGGCAGGGGTGACACGCCAAGTTCGGAAATACAAAACCAGCGAATTTCCTCGCACATCGCGCATGTCATTGATTTTCGGTATTGACAGCGATACTAACGTCAGAAATACTGAACATGCGTCGGGTTGGGAGCCCGCCTCGACGACCGGAGTCCGCGCCGCGGATGGCGCTGCACCGGTCGCACCGCGAGGCTCCGCCCGCACGCGTGATGGCAGGCCGGGAGACGGCCTGCACCGAGCGGCCTGGCCGGAAAGGACCACGGCTGCCGCCCGGCCTCTGGCGCACCGGTCCGCTGCATCAAGACAAGGAGAGACACCCATGTTCAAACCCCTGTTGACCCTGGCCGTCCTGGCCGCCGCGTTCGCGGCGGCGCAGACCCACGCCGCCGGGCAGAAGCTCGAAGCCAACGACGTCGTCCAGGGCCTGGGCGACCGCGTCCCGGCCGGCAAGAAGAACGTCAGCCTGTCGCCGCTGTTCAAGGTCTACACGTTCGAGAAGTCCGGGCTGAAGTTCGCGCAGATCAACTCGTCGAAGGACGACGTGATCACGGTGATCGCGGTCACCCCGGGCACCGAATCGCGCCTGCCGATCGGCTCGGCCGCCGAAGAGCAGCTGATCGCCGTCAACGACGAGAAGGATCGCCCGCTCGGCATGGTCACCGCCGCCGCGAGCTGCCCGTGCAGCGCCACCGTGGTCTACCAGGACGCCAACAACACCATCGTCGTGGTCTACGGTTCCAACGGCGAATACATCACTTCGTACGTGATCCCGCGCACCAAGGCGCCGGCCGCACCGCAGTAACGCGCGCGTCCAGCATCCGCGCCGCGACCGGCAACGGCCGCGGCGTTTTCGTTGCAGGCCCAGGCGTCGGGATGCGAAAACACCGTGCGGCCGATCCATGGCCGCATGCATTCCGGACGTAAAAAAAGCGCACGCCAGCGCCACTGGCGCGGCGGACGCCATCCGCTTTGCATGCCTCCGCGTCGCGGCGCGGGCGGCGGCAACCGCTACTGGCTCAGTGCAGTTGGTTGCCCGACAAGACCTGTTGCACCACCAGCAGCGCCGGATCGCGAGCATCCACCTGCTGCAGGCGCTGCTCCAGTTCCTCGCTGCTCAATACGCCCTCGCGGTGCAGCCATTTGAAACGGTTGCGGCGCTGTTCGGGATGCTCTTCGGCGAGCATGACGTCGTACTCGCGCCGCAAGTAGCTGGCGCGGCGCTGTTCGAGCTGCGCGACGATCCGCTCGCCGTCGGCATTCTTGATGACCAGCAGGTTGCCCTTCTCGGTCGGAATGATCAGGTAGTGGGTCACGATCAAGTGATAGGCGGCATAGCAGATCATGCCGACCCACAGCCAGAACGAGGGCGTGAACGCATGCGATTTCAGCGAAGCCATCACGGTCAGCACCAGCCCCAGCACACCCCACAGCATGCCGGCATTGCGCAGCCACTGATTGCGCTCGGTCAGGGTCTGGCGGTCGCGGCCGATGTCGCCGTAGCCCACCGAGAAGCTGCGGCTGCCGGAGCTGTCCTGTACCGAATAGTGCACTTCGTCGTCGCCGAAGACATAGCCGATACGGTTCGAAAAACGGCGTTGCTGGATGTCCACGATCGTCCCTTGATCTGCGACACCGGCCCCCTGCCGGCGTCCCCGCGGCAAATATAGCCAAAATCGCCGCGCTCCGGTGCCGCGCGCGACATTCGCCTCACGCTGGCGCGGCAGCAGCGCTCAGTGTCCCCAAGCGATGTCCGCTTGCGCATCGAGGCGCTCCGCCAGGCGCACCCGCCCTGGCGAAAGGCAATGCGGCTTACACCAGGCGCAGGGGCGCGGCAAACCGCTGCACGATCGGTCGCATCGGCCATGCGCCATGCCCGCACGTCGGCGCATGGCGCCGACGCATCGCGCTACGGTCCGCTCGGCGCCGCGTACTGCGGCGGCTGGGCCTGCGGCTGCGTGCGGTGCTGCTCGTCGTACGCGCGCACCAGGTTGTGCTGGTCGGTCTGGTAGACGGTCTCGCGCATGTCCGGCGCCGGCGCGTTGGCGTCGATCTGGGCACGGAAACCGGGAGTCTTGCCGCTGACGAAGATCTGGTCGTTGTGCAGCGTCGCCGCGCCGAGTTGGTCGACCCGCTCGATGCCTTCGGACTTGGCCGCCAGCATCGCCTGCGCGACCTTGGTGTCGGACACCTCGGCCGGCAGTTGCGCGCGCAACGCGTCGAAATAGGCGCGATCCTGATGGCCGGGCGGGAATCGGTCCTGGGCCTGATCCTGCAGCCGCGAGACGTCGCGATTGATGCGGTCCACGTCGCCGGCGGTGACCAGGTCGCGCTGCGGGTCGCCCTGCGCCAGTTGCAGGCGCGGATCGTCCGGATACAGCTGGCGCAGGCGCGGATCGGACAGGCCGGTGGCCAGTTCGCCGTTGCGCAGCGCCGCGTAGGTGCGCTGGGCCAGGTCGGGCGCGTCGGCGGCGGCATCGCCCAGGCGGCGGCCGGCCTCGTTGTTCCACAGGTCCATGCGGTGTTCGTACGGATCGTTGGGATGCGCCGCGCCGATCTCCGCGTCGTTGCCGAAATGGCGTGCGACCCACTGCATGCCGCCGGCGACCTGGGTGACGCGGCCGCTGGTATAGGCATGGCGGAACGCATCGAGCTCGTCGTTGTGGCCTTGCGCGGCGAAGCTGCCGTCGGGCCGCCTGGCCAGCGGCGTGCCGCTCAACTGCTCGTAGTACCGATAAGCCTCCTGCTCGATCTCCCGCTTGGCGCCTTTCGGGTCGGTGATGTCGACCATGACTAGCCTCCCTGACGACTCTTCTGGAATTCCACCGGGCCGGTGTATCCGGGATATTTCTTCCTGACCACGATCCTGTCGCCCGGGCCGAGGCAGGCATCCTCCAGCGAATCCTGCACGTGGCCCTCGTCGACGAAGAACTCCTCGTAGGGCAGCGACAGCACGCGCTCGTCGCCGTCCACGGTGAACTTCAGCAGCAGCGCGTCGTCGCGCTCGAAGCACAGGCGCTGCCACGCGAATGTGGTGAGCGCCGAAGCCGGCACCTCCACGGCATCCCGGCCACCCAACAACGTGGTGACCTGCTGCGCGAATTGCTCTTTGGAAAGCGAAGGATCGGCCATGGTGCATCCTGCGGTCGAGACGAGAGAAAGGATCAGCAACGCGGCGCGGCGCAATCGGCGCATCGGCATTCGCAAGCCTGCAGGGCTTACGGCGCGGGAGCGCGCGCGCCGCGCAAGGGAACTGGCGTCGGACATGGGACGTGGCTCCTTCCGCCGTCGATGGCGCATTCTGGGATATCCGCGCACCCGACTCAAGCGCGGAGGCCGCGGCCCGGGAGGCGCATCCCGAATGGCGGCGGGCAGGCCCGCGCCGCGGACGCAGGCGCCCCGGTTGTCCGGGGCGCCAGGGAGGTTCGCGTTACTCGGCCAGGTTGGTGCCGGCGCCGGCCGTGGCGATGACTTTGGCCTTGACCTGCGCGGCCGGAATCGCGGTGTACAGGTAGCCCAACGGCTCGGGGAACACCTTCGACGAGATCCAGGTGGTGGCGTTGGCGTAGGGCTTGCTGGTGCTCTCGGGCACGGTCCAGGTGATGCCGCCGCCGACATGGTTGTTGACCAGGTCCCAGTAGCCGATCGCGGTGCTGTCGCGCGAGGTGACCGGGTTCTTGGCGTTCTCGAAGTAATTGGCCTCGATCAGCGCCACCCCGCCCATGCGCACGTTGATGCCGGAGGTAAGCACGTTGTTGAAGTAGTTGTTGTAGATGTGGCTCAGGCCGCGGCGTTGCAGCGGCAGCCGCGATTCGACGTTCTCGAAGCGGTTGTGGTGGTAGGTGGTGCGCGCCGCGGCGTTCTTGGTGTCGTTGTCGCTGTAGCCGTTGAGCGCGACCTTCTGGTAGTCGTGCACGTAGTTGTACGACACGGTGACGTGGTGGACGCCCTTCTTCATGTCGATGCCGCCGTCGAAGGAGGCGTCGCCGGCGCCGGCGCACTTGGTCAGCGAGGCGAACAAGGTGTTGTGGTCGACCCAGATGTTGGACGGCTCGCCAGTGGAATTGCCTTCCAGCGAGATCGAGTCGGCGTCCTCGCCGCCGCGCAGCAGGCCGATGGTCATGTTGCGGATGATGATGTTGTGCGCATTGCCCACCACCCACAGGCCGAAGTTCGCCGACGAGCCGTTGGCGCCGCGGATGGTGATGTTGCTCTTGTTCTTGATCTGCACGGTCCTGGCCGGCAGCTGCCACTGCGCGCAGACGTTGCCGATGCTGGCGAAGTCGAACTGGCCGGTGTAGTTCAGCACCAGGCCGCCGCTGCCGGAATAGTTGTTAATCGCGGCCTGCATCGCCTCCATCGTGGCGACGTTGATCGGGATCGCGTTGCCGCCGCCGGTGGTGGCGGCGCCGTAGCCGATCGGGCCGGCGATAGCGGGCGATACGCACAACAGCGAGGCAAGCGCGAGCATGCCTGTGAGGGACTGGGTGTTCATCGGACTCTCCCATCTTGCAGCGAAAAGCGCCTGGCGCCCTGCGCGGAACGCGATGGGCGATGGCACGGGGCGTGGGGGCCGGGCGCAGTCTTGGCGCGAGCCGGCGCAGGCGCAATCCCCTCAAATCGGGAAGCTAGATCCGCTCCTACGATCGGCGAGCGAGACAGGCGAAGCGGACACGAACGGACAGACGGGGACAGACAACGACAGCCGCAGACAGGCGTGCGCGGCGCGATCGCGCGCGACACTGCACATGTGCCAAACACGACGAAGAACCGCGGCGCAGCGTCGTCCGCACGCCGCTCGGCGCCACCTGCCGAGCGCGTTCGTTGCGCGGTGGAGACAATCGCGCGTCATTGCCACGCCTACCGCACATGCAGCCGATGTTGCGCGTGCAGCATGGACAGGCGCACGCGATGTCGGCCGGCCTTCGTCGCCAACGACCGCCCGAACGCTACGGGTCCGCCGGCGCCGGCGCGATCCTGCCGTGCTCGCGCACCGCCCACGCCGCGCGCTTCTGCGCGGACCCGAGCAGCGTGGTGGCGCGGCTGTTGTGCGGGCGTGCGGTGTAGAGAATCCACTTGGGCAATCCGGGCAGATCTGCATCTGCGTACGCGGCACGCCCGAGTTCGAAACGCAACAGGCGATAGACCCAGAACAGGTGCGGCTTGCGGTCGCGGGTCAGCGACGCATCGGCCCAGACCGGCACCAATTGCAGCAGTCCGCAACCGGCACGGTGCGGCAGCAGCCGGTAATCGTCGGCAGTGGGTTCGTGGGTCTCCACGTCGATCGACCGATAGCCCTTGCCGTCGGACAGCAGCACCCGGCGCCAGGCGTTGCCGCCGGCCAGGCCGACCCCGCCGCTGCCGAGAGTGACGACGAAATCCGGTCGCCGGTCGCGGTTGAGGTCCATCGTTTCCACGCCATGGAACCCCATCTGCCCGCCGCTCAAGGCGACCGGCGCGACCAGGGCGCGATCGTGCGCATCGAACAGCTGCAGCATCGGCATATCGGTGAAATCGAGCTGCAGGCGGATGCCCGCATGGCGGTAGGTCGACATCCCACCCCAGCGCACCTCGCCGCCATCGGCCGGCTCCAGCGCCTGCACCTTGCATGCCGCGCGCGGCGGCGTGCCGGCCCAGGGCGGGTACTGCGGATGCCAGGCGCCGGCCAGCGGCGCGGCGGCCAGCAGGCACGAGGCCACGGCGATGCGCCAGGCGCGCGCGGGCCATCGCGCCACCCGTGCGCGTGGCGGCGCGACCGTGCCGGATGCAACGGTCGCGGCGGCGATCCCGACACTGACTGGCAAGATCCTTCTCCCTGGGCGAACGCACGCGGGCGCGTGCGGCGCGGCACTATCGCCGCGCCGGCGGCACGGCGCAAGCGGTGCGCAGACGCCAGGCGCCGCCGATCCCGCGCGGCTCAGCTCAGCGCATCGATCTGGTTGTCGCGACGATCGGCGTCGGGCAATTTGTGCTCGGGATCCAGGGTCACGTGCAGCACCTTCTGCGTGCTCGGCACGCGGATCTGCGGCTGGGTCTGCTGGATCCAGGTTTCCACCGGCACGCGCTGGTCGAGGTGGCTGCCGTCGGCGAAGTCGATGCGCAGCGTCGCCGGCATCACCAGCTTCTGCCTGCTCTGCAAGGTCACCAGCAGGCCCTTGGCCGGGTCGTGCCCGACATAGCTGGCCGCGCGCACGCCCATGTCCAGTTGCCAGTTGTTGAGATACCAGCCGCGCCACCACCACGACAGGTCTTCGCCGGATTCGCTTTCCATCAGCCGGAAGAAATCCGACGGGGTCGGATGCTTGTACGCCCAGGTGGCGATGTACTTGCGGAACGCCGGGTCGAAGCGCGCCGGGCCGAGGATCTGTTCGCGCAGCAGCACCAGGCCCAGCGCCCCCTTGAAGTAGGTCAGCGAGTGCCGGTAGGTCTCGCTGGTGGCGTCGGCGCGGTCGAGCAGGGTCGGCGCCTGCGCGTCGGCCAGCAGCGGCAGGATCTCGTCGACCGGATTGCCGCCCTTGGGCGCGTACTCGCTGTCGCGCTTGGGCGCGAATTCGCCATGGTTGATCGCATCGGAGGCGTAGACGTCGATGAAGGTGTTGAAGCCTTCGTCCATGAACGCGTCGCGGCGCTCGTTGGAGCCGACGATCATCGGAAACCAGCCGTGGCCCAGTTCGTGCGCGGTGATCCAGAACAGGTCCTTGCCGCCGTCGTGCATGTCGTCGAAGACGATGCCCGGATACTCCATGCCGGCGCCGTGGCCGCCGAGGTTCACCGCCACCGGCCACGGATACGGATACCACTGCGAGAAGTGCTCGATCGAGGCCTTGACGAACTCGGTGGAGCGGTCCCATTTGTCGGCGCCGACGCCTTCGCGCGGATACACCGACATCGCCAGCGCGTGCTTGCCTTCGGGCAGGTCGATGCGCGCGGCGTCCCAGACGAACGCCGGCGAGGCGGCGAAGGCCACGTCGCGGGTATGCGCCATGTGGAAGCGCCAGGTCTGGGTGCCGCTGGCGGTGGGCCGGCTGGCCGCATCGCCGATCTCGGCGGCGCTGCGGATCGCCACGGTGCGGTCGCTGGCCGCGGCCTGCGCCAGGCGCTGGCGCTGCGTGGCGGTCAGCACCTGCGCCGGGTTCGTCAGTTCGCCGGAACCGGCGACCAGATAGTTCCATGGCACCGTCACCGCGTAGTCGAAGTCGCCGTATTCCAGGTAGAACTCCGCGCCCAGGTAGGGCTGGGTGTCCCAGCCGCGCTGGTCGTCGTACACCGCCATGCGCGGATACCACTGCGCGATCTCGTAGATGTCGCCATCCCCGGTCGGAGTGATCGCGGTGCGTCCGCCCCAGGCGCCGGGCACCGTGTAGGCGTAGTCGATATGCAGCTTCAGCGCCGCGCCGGCGCCGGCCAGCGGCTGTGGCAGGTCCACGCGCATGCGCGTGTCGTCGATCAAGAAGTTGGCCGGCACGCGCTTGCCGCCCTGCTCCACCTCCACCCTGGCGATGCGGTAGCCGTCGGTGGCCGGCGACGGCGCACGCTCCTCGCGCGCCGGGCGCACGTTGCGGGCGCGCGCGTCGGCGCGGTAGAGGTTCTGGTCCAGCTGCAGCCACAGCACGTCCAGCGTGTCCGGGCTGCGGTTGCGGTAGGTGATGGTTTCCTGGCCGCTGAGCGTGCGCGTGGCCGGATCGATGCTGGCGCGCAGGTCGTAGTCGGCGCGGTTCTGCCAGTACAGCGGCCCGGGCACGCCGCCGCCGCTGCGATAGGCGCTGGCCGGCTGCGGCAGCTGCAGCGGCGCGAACAGGGCGAGCGGGTCGTAGCCGCTGGCGGCAGCGGGCGCGACGGCGACCGGCGCGGCGGCGTTGGCATGGACGAGGACGAGAAGCGAGGCGCAAGCCGCGGCGAAACCGGCGCGGCGCAGGGCATGGATCATGGGGGCGTCCGTGGGAGGATCGCCCCCGATGGTAGGCCGAATCGGGGTGGCGCGGATGTGCCGGTCGCCACCCGCAGCGCCGGGGTTCCCACAAGATTCGTCGCGATCACACGCCGGCGCTCACCCCAGCAACGTCTCCAGCACCGCCATGCGCACCGCCACGCCGTTGGCGACCTGGCGCAGCACGCACGACTGCGGACCGTCGGCCACCTCGTCGGTGATCTCCACGCCGCGGTTGATCGGCCCCGGGTGCAGCACCACCGCGCCCGGCGCGGCGCGGCGCAGGCGTTCGGCGGTGAGGCCGTACTGCGCGTGATAGCCCTCCAGCGAGGACACCAGGCCTTCCTCCATGCGCTCGCGCTGCAGGCGCAGCATCATCACCGCGTCCACGCCGTCGAGCATGGCGTCGAAGTCGTCGCCGACCACGCAGCCGTCCAGGGTGCCGTCGTCGGGCAGCAGCGCCTGCGGGCCACATACGCGCACCTCGCCGGCGCCGAGCGTGCGCAGCGCGTGCAGGTCCGAGCGGGCCACGCGCGAGTGCTTGACGTCGCCGACGATGACCAGCTTGAGCTTGGAAAAATCGCCGCCCTTGGCATGGCGCAGGGTCAGCATGTCGAGCAGGCCCTGGGTGGGATGCGCGCTGCGGCCGTCGCCGGCATTGATCAGCGCGGTGCCCTCGCCTGCGGCCTCGGCCAGGCGCTCGACCGCACCATCCTCGGGGTGGCGCACGACGAAGCCGCGCACGCCCATCGCTTCCAGGTTCTTCAGCGTGTCGCGTGCGGTCTCGCCCTTGCGCGTGGACGAGGTCGAGGCGTCGAAGTTCAGCACGTCCGCGCCGAGCCGTTGCGCGGCCAGCTGGAACGAGCTGCGGGTGCGCGTGGACGGTTCGAAGAACAGCGTGCACACCGCGGTGCCGGCCAGCACGTTGCGCTTGCCGACCCGGCCGACCGCCGCGTCGCGGATCTGCCCGGCGCGGTCCAGCAGTTGCAGCAGGGTCGCGCGCGGCAGGCCTTCCAGGGTCAACAGGTGGCGCAGGCGCCCGTTGGAATCGAGTTGCGGGTCAGTCATGGCGGGTCCGGGCAGAGAATCAGGAAATGGGCGTGGCGTCGTCGGGCGCGGCCAGCCAGCGCTCGATGATCACCGCGGCGGCGACCGCGTCCAGCGCGGCGGCGTCGCGGCGGCGCTTGCGGCCTTCGGCGCGGTCCACGGCGAAGCGCTTGGCGGCCTCCACCGAGCTGGACCGCTCGTCGACCAGCACCACCGGCAACTTGTAGCGGGCGCCGAGTTCGCGGGCGAAAGCGTGCGCGCGCTTGCGGTTGGGTTGGTCGGCGCCCTCGAGGGTCAGCGGGTCGCCGACCACCAGGCCATGCGGGCGCCATTCGGCATGCAGGCGATCCAGCGCCGGCCAGTCCGGCCCCTGCGCATGCACGTCGACCACGGCCAGGGCGCGCGCGCCGCTGCCGAAACTGCTGCCGACGGCCACGCCGATGCGGCGGTTGCCGACGTCGAAGCCGAGCACGGTGCCGTCGCGGCGGATCGTGCCGGCGGCGGCGCTGTCCGCGGCGGGCGCGCCGGGCTCAGGCATGCCCGCTGTAGTCGGTGAGGCGGAACAGATCCACGCCGATGCGGCCGGCGGCGGTCTGCCAGCGCCGCTCCAGCGGCAGCTCGAACAGCAGTTCGGCATCGGCCGGCGCGGTCAGCCAGCTGTTCTCGCCCAGTTCGTATTCGAGCTGGCCGGCGCCCCAGCCGGCGCAGCCCAGCGCGACCACCGCGTTGCGCGGGCCGTCGCCGCGGGCCATCGCCTCGAGCACGTCGCGCGAGGTGGTCAGGAACAGGCCGTCGCCGAAGGCCAGGCTCGAATCCCAGGCGCGCTCGCCGTCGTGGATCACGAAGCCGCGCTCCGGATGCACCGGCCCGCCGCTGAGCACCACCTGCTCGCGCAGGCGCTCGTCGATGGTATCGATGCCCATCTGCGACAGCACTTCGCCAAGCGTGTATTCGGAGGCGCGGTTGACCAGCACGCCCATCGCGCCATTCTCGTCGTGCTGGCAGATCAGCGCCACGCCGCGTGCGAAATTGGGATCGGACAGCGCCGGCAGCGCGATCAGCAGCTGGTTGGCCAGGGGGGTAGGCAAAGCGGACATGGCCCCATTCTATCGTCCCTCCCGGGCGCGCGCTGCGCCGGGCCGGATCGGGCTGCCATAATCGCCCGATCGCGCGTCACTGCGCCGCCAAGGATGCTGAATCGTATGGACACTTCGCCCGACCTGCCGCGCCAGACCCGCGCTTTCATCGTCCTGGTGGCGCTGCTGCAGGGCGCGCTGATGTACCTGGCGCAACGCGGCGCGGAGACCGGCCTGTGGCCGTTCGAGACGCTGGGCGGCCGGGTGTGCTGGTACACCCTGGTGCTGACCGTGCCGTCGATGACCCTGCTGTCGGTGCGGCACCTGAACGAGCTGCGCCTGTGGCAGCACGTGATCGCGGTGGCGCTGCTGGTGGCGGCGCTGTCCGGCTGGGCGGCCTGGAGCGCCACCGGCGCGCCCGGGCTGCGCAGCACGCAGGTACTGGGCCCGTTCGGCGTGACGATCGCGCTGGCCATGTTCGTGCTGCTGCCGTGGCTGCAGTGCCGGCTGCAGCATGGCCAATGGCAGGCGCCGTACCGCGAGCTGTTCGAACACGCCTGGCAGAACGCGCTGACCCTGGCGCTGGCCGGGCTGTTCGTCGGCATCTGCTGGCTGGTGCTGAGCCTGTGGGGCGCGCTGTTCGCGCTGGTGAAACTGAACTTCTTCCGCGATCTGTTCCGCGAAACCGCCTTCATCTACCTCGCCACCGGCACCATGTTCGGCCTCGGCCTGCTGATCGGCCGCACCCAGCAGCGCGCGGTGCAGGTGATGCGGCAGATCCTGTTCGCGATCTGCACCGGGCTGTTGCCGCTGCTGGCGTTCGTGGCGGTGCTGTTCGCGCTGAGCCTGCCGTTCACCGGGCTGCAGCCGCTGTGGGAAACCCGCGCCGCGGCGACCATCCTGATCGCACTGGTGGCGGCGCTGGTGGTGTTCGTCAACGCGGTGTACCAGGACGGGGCGGCCACCCAGCCCTATCCGCAATGGCTGCGGCGCCTGATCGACGCCGGCCTGCTGAGCCTGCCGCTGTACGCGGTGCTGGCCCTGTACGCGCTGTGGCTGCGCATCGATCAGTACGGCTGGAGCGCGGAGCGGTTCAGTGGCGCGCTGGTGGCGGTGGTCACCTGCGGCTATGCGTTCGGCTACGCGTGGGCGGTGCTGCGTCCGGGCGGACACTGGCTGCGGCCGCTGGCGCCGGTCAACCGGATCATGTCCTGGGTGGTGATCGGCCTGGCGCTGGCCAGCGCGTCGCCGTTGCTGGATCCGTACCGCATCGTCGTCGGCAACCAACTGCAGCGCCTGGCCGACGGCCGCACCACGGCCGCGGAGATGGACCTGTCCTACCTGCGCTTCGACAGCGGTCGCCGCGGCTACCGCGCCATGCAATCGCTGCGCGACGTGCCGGCCTTCGCCAACGACCCGGTACAAAGCGAGCGCCTGCAGCGCACCCTGCAACGCACGCAACGCTGGGGCGACGAACGCAGCGACGCGCGCGAGCAGGCGCGCATCGCCGACCCCGTCCAGCTGCGCCAGCACATTCCGCTCGCCGCCGGCAGCGCCGATCCCGGCGCCGACTGGTGGCAGGCGCTGCTCGCCGGCCAGTTGCACGACGGCGACTGCCGGCAGCGCGACAGCCGCTGCGTGCTGGTGCTGCGCGACCTGGACAGCGACGGCAGCGACGACACGCTGCTGTGCAACGAGAACGAGACCTACGGCATGGAGTGCCGCCTCCACGCGCGCAGCCGGGACCGCTGGCAGGACGCGGGGCGGGTGCATTTCTTCGCGCGTGACGCCAAGCGCCAGGATGCGCTGCTGGAGACGCTGCGCGCCGGCAAGCTGGAACTGGCGCCGCGGCGCTGGCCGGACCTGAAACTGCCGGATACGCAGCGCGCCGAGGTTTCTCCCGAGAACCAAGACCAGGACGATTGACGGAGCCGGCACAGCATGACCACCTATTGCGACATCGCCCCGGGCCACGCCTTGCACGGCCCCTACCACGACGACGAATACGGCGTGCCGCAGCGCGCCGAACCCGAGCTGTTCGAGCGCCTGATCCTGGAGATCAACCAGGCCGGGCTGAGCTGGGAGCTGATGCTGAAGAAGCGCGCCGGGTTCCGCGCCGCCTACGCCGGGTTCGACGTGGACACGGTCGCCGCCTATGGCGAGGCCGACGTGTTGCGCCTGCTCGCCGATCCCGGCATCGTCCGCAACCGGCTCAAGGTGCAGGCCGCGATCCACAACGCGCAGGTGATCCAGGGCCTGCGCGCATCGCACGGCGGTTTCGCCGCATGGTTGGACGCGCACCATCCGCGCGACAAGGCCGATTGGATCAAGCTGTTCAAGCGCACCTTCCGCTTCACCGGCGGCGAGATCACCGGCGAATTCCTGATGAGCCTGGGCTACCTGCGCGGCGCGCACCGCGAGGACTGCCCGGCGTTCGCGCGCATCGCGCGGCTCGATCCGGCGTGGATGCGCAAGGCATGAGCCAGCGCACGGCGCGGATGCGGATGCATACCATCGACACCGCGTCGCTGCGGATGCGCCAGCCATGGCGGGTGGCGACGGTCGCGCTGTTCGTCTTGGCCGCCTGCACCGCAGCGCAGGCGCACGCGCACGCCGCCGGCGCCGCGACGACGTTGCCGCAGGTCCTGGAGCGACTGCGCCTGGAGATCGAGGCCGTGCCGGCCACCGATCCCACCCCGATCGACACGGTGCTGCAGCGCCATGCCGACCGCACCGCCCTGAGCTTCGATATCGTCACGACCGGCGACGACGGCGAACCGGCGCCAGCGCCCGCGCAACCGCCCGGCGTCGCCGATGCCGAGTGGCAGGCCTTGCGCAGGTACTGGGGACCGACGGGCAACGTGCAGAACGACGATTCCGAGAACGGCTACCACCGCTACACGCTGGTCGACCTGGACGAGGACGGCCAGCGCGATCTGCTGGACACGGCCTACGTCGGCGGCACCGGCCTGTTCACCGAGATCGCAGTGCTGCGGCGCGACGCCGCGCACGGCTTCGCCGCCATCCCCGGCAACGCATCCGACGCCGGCCCGGCGGCCGGCGTGTTCAGCATCAACGGCCGCGGCGGCGACCAGGCGCTGTACTGGCTGCGCATCGACGGCCGCAGCTATGCGGCCTATCGCGACGGCGACTACCTGCAGGACACGCTGAGCCTGTCGCGCCCGTTGTCGGCGCTGCCGGGCGAACGCGCCAGCGCGCGCGTGCTGCAGGTGCGCTACCGCTACCGGCATACGCTGGCGCCGCCGCCGCAGGACCCGGCGCAGGCCACGCCCGAGAACCAGGACAGCGCCCGCTGGCTGGCGCAGCACCCGCAGTTGCGCGCGGTCGCGGACCGGCAGCTGCAGCAGCTCGGCTTCGATGCGCAGGGCCGGCAGCGCAGCCCGGATCCGAACGCACGCTGCCCGGTTCCGGCCGAGGTCGACGATCCCGAAGAACGCGCGCAGTGGCCGTGGCACGACGCCGGCCACTACACCTTCGATTACGTCGCCGACCTGCGCCTGCGCGACGGTGCGGCATGCTACAGCGCCAGCATCGTCGCGTTCCGCAGCAGCTACCTGACCTCCTACGACGACTGCTGCGCACTGTGGCTGTACTCCGCGCCGGGCCGCCAGGCGGCAACCCTGCCGCTGCTGTCCAGGCGCGAGCGCGCCAGCGTCGCGGTGATCGCGGCCGCGCCGGCCGCGCAGTGACCGCCACCGGCTGACCACGCCGCTGCGCGCGGCCAGCGCGCTCGACACCGCCTTGCCGCGACCTGCACGGCGCTTGCACGCCGGCGCCGGCATGGTCGGTGCATGAGCCTGCGTATCGGCATTTCCGGATGGCGCTATCCACGCTGGCGCGGCGTGTTCTATCCGTCCGACCTGGTGCAGCGTCGCGAGCTGGAGTACGCCGCGCGCTGTTTCCGCTCGGTCGAACTCAACGGCTCGTTCTACTCGCTGCAGACGCCGAAGAGCTACACCGCCTGGCACGACGCGACGCCGCGCGACTTCGTGTTCGCGGTCAAGGGCCCGCGCTTCGTCACCCACCTTAAACGGCTGCGCGACTGCGAGCAGCCGCTGGCCAACTTCTTCGCCTCCGGCCTGCTCGGCCTGGGACCGAAGCTGGGGCCGTTGCTGTGGCAGCTGCCGCCGTCGCTGGCCTTCGACCACGCGCTGCTCGACGATTTCCTGTCGCTGCTGCCGCGCACCAGCGAGGCCGCGCTGGCGCTGGCCGGGAAGCGCGACGCCAAGCGCATGCGCGAACGCAGCCTGCTGACCATCGACCGCAACCGGCGCCTGCGCCACGCGCTTGAAGTGCGCCATCCCAGCTTCGCCACGCCCGAGGCGATGGCGCTGCTGCGCAAGCACCGCGTGGCCGTGGTGCAGGCCGACACCGCCGGCAAGTGGCCGTACCTGGAAGACGTGACCGCCGATTTCCTGTACCTGCGTCTGCACGGCGACGCGCAGCTATACGCCAGCGGCTACAGCGACAAGGCGCTGGACGCCTGGGCCGCACGCATCGACGCCTGGCACCGCGGCGGCGAGCCGGCCGATGCGCAACGCGTCGGGCCGGCCGCCGCGCGGCGCACGCGCCGCGACGTGTACTGCTATTTCGACAACGATATGAAGGTGCACGCGCCGTTCGACGCGCGGCGCCTGGCGCAGCGGCTGGGTGTGCCAACGCCGTGCCCGGATCGCGCACAACCGCTGGACGCGGCCGAAGAGGATTGAGCGATTCGCTACGCGGTCGCGCCGGGCATTGGCCGCGCTTCGGCCGGGCATTCAAGGAAAAGGCGCACCGTCACCGCGACCAGCGCACCTGCCAGAACGGCGCCTGTGGCCAGCGCCGTTCGCGCGCATACAGCGCGTGGCGCAGACGCAGGTGCTCGGTGAACCGGGCGAACACGCGGTCCTGGTAGCTAGCCAACGCCACCGGCCCCGCGCCGTGCAGATGCTGCGCAAGCGCGTGCCCCGCCGCCTCGCCGTCCTGCAAGGCCTTGACGATGCCCTGCGCGGCGAGCGGATCGTAGGCGCTGGCGGCATCGCCCACCGCCAGCCAGCGTTCGCCGACCACGCGGCTCAGGATTGCCGCCGGCGCCAAGGCCGCCAGCAGGCCGCCGTTGTCCGGCAAGGTCGCCTCGCCCTGCTGCAGCCAGCGCGCAACGTGCTGCGTGTCCTTGGCCGCGGCCAGCCACACCGCGGCATCGCGGTAATGGCGTTGCCGCACGGGATCCACCGCCAGCGCCACGACCATCCGCTCTCCCGGCAGCTTGGCCGCATACCACCAGCCGTCCTGGCAGGCTTCCAGCAAGGCCTGCGACGGGATCGCGTCGGGACGCTGCAGCGCGAACACGGCGGCGACGAACGCCAGGCAATCGACCTCGTTGCGGGCCACGCCCAGCCGCCGCACCGCGGCCGCGGCGATGCCGCTGGCATCGACCAGGAATCCGGCCTGCAGTTGCCGATGGCGCCCATCGCCATCGCGCAATTCCAGCAGGTAGCCGCCCTGCTCGGTGCGACTTACCCCGCAAAGACGCAGACCACGCAGCACGCTGCCGCCACACGCCGGCACCGCCGCGGCGAGCATCGCGTCGAAGGCGCTGCGGTCCACATGCCAGCCCTTGCCTTGGCCGGCGACGATGAAATCGTTGTAGCCAAGCTCGGGCTTGCCCCAGCTGGCGCAACTGCCGGCCGAGGGCAACGGCGCCTGTGCCAGGAAGGTGTCCCACACGCCCAGGCGCTGCAGCACGGCGGCGCCATTGGGCGCAATCGCCTCGCCCAGCCGCCAGCCAGGCGCCCGCCCCAGATCGACCACTACCGTGTCCTCGACCCCGTGCGCGGCCAGCGCGAGCGCGGTGGCGCAGCCGGCGGCGCCGCCGCCGACGATCGCCACCGCGTGGCGGCCGCTGCTCGCCGTGCCGCTGGCCAGCGTACGCGCCGCCATGCCCAGGATCAGCGCTTGGGCGGCGTGTACTTGGGAATGTCCGCCATCGGCCATGGCGCCACGTAGTCGCTGCCGACATCGAAGCGGCTCTGCACTTCCAGGAAGATCTCCGCGGGATAGGCCGGCTTGCCGTCAGCGGCCGGAATATGCGCGCCGCTGATCACGAAGCCGACCTTGGCCCAGTTGTCGACGAAATCCTGGTACTGCTGGAAGCGCCCCACTTGCGCCGGATAGTCGCTGTCGGTGCCGTTGCCGCGGACCGAATACACCTGCTGACCCACGCTCCAGGTCAGGTCCCCCGGATCGAAGGTGCACAGCGAGACCGGATACACCGCGAATGGCCGCTCGGCCGGCCACGACCAGAACAAGGTGTTGTTCGCGCCCGGATTGGGATCGGGCAGATGCGTGGCGCAGGAGTTGTAGTCGGTATGCCAGGGCACCGACATGAACTTGGACACGTCGCCCGGCTCCACCGGCTGGGTCTGCAGCGGCACGTAGCCGAAGCTCAGGAACGGCGCGCCAGGCGTCGCCTTGCTGTAGTCCAGCGGTGCCTGGCGCACGCGGAACGGTCCGCAATCCTGTGCCTGCCAGTCCTGCACGTAGAGGTTGACGTCGCGGATCGGGAACGACACCTCGATGCCCGGGCTGTAGCGGCCGCCCAGGCAGTTCTCCAGGGTGATGCGATCCAGCGTCTCGCCCGGTCCCAGCGCCGGCCCGGCGCCTTGCGCGTAGGTCTTGTTGTGCCACTGGCCGAGCAGGAAGTACTGGGTCGGGCTGACAGTCAGAAAACTCTTGGCCGCATCGCCGAGCGACAGCGGCATCATCGGCGAGCCGGTATTGATGTCGGCCGCGGAGGCCGGATCGCGGATCAGCGTCTTCAGGTTGGGAATCTTGACCGTGGGATCGTCGCTGGGGGTGATCGCACCGATCATGTCGTGGCCGCGGATCGCGGCGGACGGCAGGTTGGTGTTCCAGCGCTGCAACATCGCCGCATGGAAGATCGGCTGGATGTCGTCGCCGAAGGACGGCTGGTAGTTCGCGACGAACCCGCCGCCCGCGTACAGCGACGGCACCAGCGCCAGCTCGCGCACCCACACGTCGTAGACGTCGTCCCAGGTCGAGACCACGTTGCGGGTCTGCGGCGCGTAGCCCGGATCGCCGGTGACATACCACGCGCCCTGCACGCTGGCGGTGGAGCCGTCGTCGAAGAGCAGCACCGCGTTGACCGGGCCGTCGGCCGCATCATCGAACCACAGGCCGTTTTCGGTCGCGTCGTTCAATGGCGGCCAATTGCCGTTCTGGTCGATCACCGCCACCGTCCTGGCGAAGCCGCCGGCGACGACCAGCGCGCCGTCCTGCTCCACGCGCAGGTCGCCCAGCGACTCGATCGGACCGAGCGGTTCGTGCAGCTGATGGAAATCGGCGGGAAAGCTCTTCGGGTAGTCCACCGCGGTGATGGTCCCGGACGCATCGGCGTAGGCGGCCTGGGTCCGGGCGTCGAAGTCGATGACGCTGCCGGTTCCGCTGGCGGCGCTGATCGCGCGCGGGCCGGGATCGATGACCAACTGGCGCAGGCGGGTCGGATCGTGGGGATCGCTGGTGCCCGTATAATCCGGATTGCGCAGCTGCAGCGGGCTCTGCGGCGAAGGCGGATACGCCTCGATGCCGATGAACAGATTGCCTTTGCTGACGGTCGAATAGTTGTTGAGCTTCTTGTTGGCCAGATGCACGGTCCAGACGATGTCCTTGACCGTCCTGCCGTCGATCGCGCTGCCCACGTCCACGCGCGTGCCGCCGCCGTTGGGGTACGTGCCGGAACTGCCGCTGGGATAGGCGTAGATGTGGAAACGTGCGGCCTGGCGCTTGACGTTGCCGTCGGCATCGCGGAACTGGTCGGCGGTGATCGGCGTGGACGCGGTACCGGGCTGCACCGGCAACCCGCCCATCAGGCCGTCGGCGCCGCGCGCGCCGGCCGCGGTGACCGGCGCCAGATAGAATTCCTGGCTATCGCCGACGCGGCCGATGCCGATCGTCGGATGCACTCGAAACACGTTGCTGGACATGGTGATCTGCTCCTGATCCGGATGAAATGGCGCGCATCAGCGCTGCGAGGCCGGCCGCGGCGCCGGCGGCGCCGTTTGCGGCAACTGCGCCTGAAAGTAGTCGTTGATCACCACGTGGCTGAGATTGACGTTCAGCCCCGGCAACGACTGCGCGCGCGGATCGGGCGAAATCACCTGGGTGGTGTTGTGGCAGGCGAAACAGTTATCCTGCGTGCTCTGCACCTGGGTAAAGGTCTCGATGGTGGAATTGGACAGCCGCATCGAGCCGGTGAGCAGCGGCGATGTGCCTCCCGTCGGCACGCACTCCAGGGACGAGCCGGGCTGGAAGGTGCAATTGGGCTGCAGCGCGTCCAGCTGGTTGAACCAGATCGCACCGACCTCGAAGTAGTTCTTCCACACATCGTTCAACTGGCTCTGCGCCGAGGCGTTCATCGACATGATGTTGGGGATATTGCAGTCCGTCGCCCCGGGCGGACACGGCTTCTGCCCGCCGTACGGCACCATGCGGCACACCTGGGTGACCGGGCTCAGCGTCTGCGTCTGCGCATTCAAGGTCAGCGCACCGGAACCGGCTGCGTTGAGATTGCACTGCTTGAACGGCGTGTCGGCCTGATAGAACGTCCAGTCCTTGCCGGAGACGATGTCGTTCGGCTGCATCTTCTCCATCGGCTGCGGCAGGTCCGGCGCATTGGCCTGGTGTTCGAAGGTCGCCCAGATCATTTCCGGATGGCCGTTGACCGTGCCGCCGATATGGAAGCCGACCAGCGCCACGGTCTGGGTTTCGCTGTCGGTGGTGGCGACGATCTTGCCTTTGCGCATGGCCAGCTTCGCGATCTGCGCTTGGCGCGTATAGAACGTCGACACGTCCTCGCCCGGCTGCACCACCTTCCACGCCGCCTTCAGCGTCATGCTGTCCACCGGGAAGGCCTTTTGCGGATCGAATCCACGCAGCGCCTTTGGATCTTCCAGGTTGTTGCTGGCGATGAACTGGCCGAAGACGTCGTTGGAGTGGATCGAGTAATAGATCGCGCGTCCCTTGCGATCCACCAGCACACCGTCCGGCCCCGCCTGATCGATCAGCTCCACGGTGCGCGCCTGCTGCGAGCGGCCGATCAGCGGATCCAGCACGCCGTCGGCGACACCGCCGATGCCGTCGGTGGGCATGGTCAGGAAACGCGGTTGCCCTTGCACGTCCTGGGTCAGCCACAGGAACGCGTTCCACGACCACTGATGGAACTCGCAGTTGCTGCTGGACGCGAATCCGGCCGAATCCGGTGGCGGCGTGTTCGCGTGCGGAAACCAGTCGGCTTGCGGCAGGCATGCGGCCGGCATGGGTCGGGTCGCCGTCGCCGTCGCCGATGGACGCGCCACAGGCGCAGGCCCCTGGTCTGGACCGGTGGGAGAATGGTTCACGGCCGAACACGCCATGACCAGGATGCAGGCAACCGCCGCGAACCCTATCGCACGCTTCATCGCATTCTCCTTCGGTGCTCGAAAGACAGCTGAAAACGCCACTTCCATGACGGCGCGCGGCCATGCGGCAGCTCGCGATGCCGAACCGGCAAGCGCTGAAATATCTAGATCGGTTCCCCCATCGCAGGCACGATGACTCCCGTGAATCGCGTCATGTCATCGCGCGTATTTCCCTCGCCTGCGCAGCCAGCATGCGCCGCCGTCGCGCGTGCCCACAAGGCCATTTCGTAGACACACCGGATATCCCGTAGACAGTTGCATCCGGGGCCGAGCACTTCGCGCGGGGCACGGCTGCGCAGTGGCGGTAGCCGAATCGATCGTGTGGCCGCGCGGAATGGAATGCGCGTCAATGCAATGCGTCCGATGCGCGCTTTCGCGAACACGGCTTCGGCGTGCGGGCAAGCGGCACGACATCGTTGCGCCGCTTCGCCGCGGCATCGGCATCCGCCTTCGCGTTCGACGCGGCGCGATATGCAGCGCGCGCGCGCCGCGCAGCAAGCGCAGCGCCGTCACGCTCACACGCCCATGTAGCGCCCGGAACGGTGGTTGAACATCAGCACCAGGCTCAGCACCACCGCGCCGATCGCCGAGTACAGCACCTGCTGCGGCGCCAGCACGAAGAACGCGATGAGCATCAGCGCAGCGTCGAAACTCATCTGCACCTTGCCCGCGCTCCAGCCGCGACTGCGCTGCAGGTAGACCGCCAGGATGCCCACGCCGCCGAGACTGGCGCGATGGCGGATGAAGAACAGGATCGCCAGCCCGACCAGCGCGCCGCCCACCAGCGCCGAGTACAGCGGCGTCATCGCCGAATACTGCGCCCAGCGCGGCAGCAGATCGGTCAGCACCCCGCACGCGGCGACCGCGACGAAGGTCTTCAGGGTGAACTCCCAGCCCATGCGCCGCACCGACAGCCAATAGAACGGCAGGTTCACCAGCACGAACATCAGGCCGAAGTTCCAGCCCAGCGCGTAGTGCAGCAGGAACGCCACCCCGGCCATGCCGCCGATCATCAGCCCGCCCTGGGCGAACACCGCCAGGCCCAGCGAGGCCACCAGCGTCGCCAGCAGCATGCCCTGGACGTCTTCGGCCACGCTGTGGCGCAGCGCCTGCGCATCGAGCGCAGTGCCGGCCGAATCCGCCGGCGGCGTCAGCGGCCCGGAGGTGACGACGGTGCCGTCGTCGGGCAAAGGGTCCAGGTCCGGACGCAGATCGGAATCGGGGAGGCTCACGGGAATGGGCACGACGGGGGGTGCGGTATTAGACACCAAGCGGCGTGGTGGCTGCAGGTGAAACCGCTACGGGAACTGTGCCGGCCCGATCAGGCAGATGCACGCTTGCGCTTGTCAGCGCAGCATCTGGAGCACCCGCCATTGGCGCACCAAGTCCATCAGCGTGGTGACCATGACACTGGAGGTCACCAGCAAGACCGGCGGCCCGGCGATCGCCAGCCACGCCCAGGTCCACCGCGTGAAACGTTCTTGCGGGCGCGCAGCCAGGCCGCGCGCCCGCTTGAAACGGACCAGTCGCCGGTTGACCACCAGCAGCGGCAGCCACGCGTACAAGGCCAGCAGCGCCAGCAGGGACGGCGACACCCATAGCAGGCTCAATCCGACATAGGCCAGAGCCGGCCAACCCCAGCCCAGCGCACCATGGCGATGCGGGCCGGCGACTCGATCCAGCGCACGGAAACAGGCGAAGATCCAGATCAGCGAGAACACCGAACGCCACACCGGCGAGATGCGCCGGCGCCCGGAAATCAGGCGGATCGCCTGCCAGTTGCGGTAGAACCAGTACAGCGCATACCAGCCGAAGGTGGTGGCGCACAGTAGCGCCAGCTTGGCCGCCGACGGCGCGAACAGCGTGGACAGGGAAGCAGTGGCAGGGGCCATCGCGGGCGCGGCATCAGGCAGCGCGGCGGCGGGAACGGCGTAGGGGTTGTCTATTTGCATGCGTGGCACTCGGCCGATGCGTTTGTCGAATCGCGCCGCGTCGACCGCGGTCAGCGAGCGAAGGCGCGGCGCTGCCGCTTGTCCGCGTACATCTCCGCATCGGCGCGTTCGAGAAGTTCCTCCAGCGCTTCCGCGTCCAGATCCCGCCGGTTGCACAGGGCCAGGCCGAAGCTGGCCGACAGCGCGGTCGCGAACCCGTCGTCCTCGCCGGGCTTGGCAAGCGCCCCGCGCAGCGCATCGGTGAGCCCGCGCGCCTTCTCCGGCGTGGTCAGCGGCAGATACAGCGCGAACTCGTCGCCCCCGCGGCGCCCAAGCAACTGGCCCGGCCGCAGACAGCTCCGGCACCGCTTGACGAAAGCACGCAAGGCCGCATCGCCGGCGGCGTGTCCGAACTGGTCGTTGATGGCTTTGAGGTTGTCCATGTCGGCGACAATCACCGCCAACGGACGTGGCTCCTGCGCGGCCAGCTGCAGATCGTTGAGCACCTGCTCCAGGAATCCCGTCCGCGACAGCGCCCCGGTCACGGGATCGCGCACCAGCGCATGGCGCAGCCGCGTGTTGTCGGCGTAGAGCCCGGGGACGGCCAAACCGAAGTAGCTGTTCGCCGCCAGGCTGATCATGGCGAACTGCAGCGCGAGCGCCTGCGCCTCGAGCCGCAACAGCGGCGTGGCCAGTGCGATCAGCAGGCTGAAGGCGGCGATCGCCACCAGCGCCTGCAGCATTCCGTGGGTATGCACGATCCACAACTGGATCACCACCACCACGAACAACGCGAAGACCACCGCCGGCTGCCGCGGCAACGCGGCCGCGAGCCACATCACCGCCAGGGTGACGCCGAGCAGGAGCCCCAGCTTGACCAGATAGCCCGAGGCGCTTCCGCTCGGCGCGATCATCCCCGACAAGCGCGGGATGCCAGGCCGCGGCGCGATCTGCAGGGACTCGGCCAGACGCAGTAGCGCGAGGATCGCCAGCGGGCCGAGCGCCAGCAGACCGGCGTAGTCGCCGATCGCCCACGGGATCGACTGGGCGAACATGGTCGGCAGATCGATGGCGCCAGTGACGACCAGACCCGCACCGCCCAGGCAGGCAGACAGCAGCGAGGCCACTCCGCCGCCCAGGATGAAGTAGGTGACCGCGCGCGGCAGGCTGGTCGAGGACATCCCCTGGCCGACCCGGCGCAGCAGCCAGGCCAGGCCGCCCCAGATGCAGAACTGTTGCGCGGTGAACAGCAGCGCGTACTGCAGGACTGCCCGATCGGGGACCACCGTGTGGCCGGTCGTGCGATAGAAGCTGAGCAGCGTGGCCAGCACGCACGCGATGGCGATCGCCGGCGCACCGCGCCAGCCAAGCACCATGAAGGCGGCCAACGTCACCGCCACCGGCGGGAACCACAGGCTGGCATGCGCCTGATATCCCAGGACCCGCGCCAACTCGAAGCCCGCCAGCCACGCCGCCACCAGCGCCGCCGACAGCACCAGCAGCGCGCCAGGGCGGCGCGGCGCCGCGGCGCGCGTGCGGATCGGCGCCTCGGCGTCCCAGCCTGTCACCCATCCGCCTCCGGCCGGTCCCGGGCGGGAGCCGCGCCAGGGCCGACGAACGCCGTGACCGTGCTGTCGTCGCTGCCGCCCACCACCACCGACGCATCGGCGCACAGACGGATCGGCCAGCTCATGTTGCCCGCGGCCCAGTTCCATTGCTCGGTGCCGTCACTCGCATCCCAGAGGGTGAACCCGCCGGGCGTGCCGTCGGGGTGGCCATCGGCCAGCCCCAACCAGCGCCCGCCGGGGTCGAACGCCAGGCAGTTGGGCGAGTGCTGGCTGGGCGACGTCCACTGCAGCTGTGCCGCGCTACCGGCATCGGCGAACACTGCGACGACGCCGCCCTGCGCGAGATTGCCGGCGATCGCGACCTTGTCTCCGACGCGATCGCAGGCCAGCCCGTAGATGGTCTTGGCGCCACCGGGCATCGGCACGCTCCAGACCGGCGCGGGCATACCCTGGAACGCGGCCACGTCGAAGGCGTACAGCGTGCCGTCGCTGGCGCCGGCATAGGCCCTGCGCCCATCGCCGGACAGCACCGCGCCATGCGTGTAGGCGCCGTTGGGCAACTGCCAGCGTGCCAGCGCCGCCGGGTGTCCGGACGCGATCGAGAACAGAATGATCTCGCCGTGATAGCTGGCCACCAGCCCGGTGGCGCCGTCGGCGGCGATGCCGGTGGCGACCACGGTGTCGCCCGCGGCGCTCAGCACAATGCACGCAGGCGCGGCGAAGGCCGCGTCGCCATCGCGGCAGAACAGATAGCCCTGCTCGGCACCGGCCAGCAAGGTCCGCCCGCAGCCATCCAGCGAGACCATGTTGCCGCGGCCTGGAAGCGGAAACGACAGCAGCTCCTCGCCGCCAGGGACCGTCCAGGCCCCGATGAAGCCCGCATACGGATCCTGGCTCTTCCAGCCGCAGCTCGCCACGGTGCCCCCGTCCGCCGCGACATCGACCCAGTACACGCCCTGCCAGCCGTCGAATTCTTTCGCCAGCAACGGCTTGCCGGCACGATCCCAGACGTAGGTGCCGAAGCACCCGTCCTGGTTGTCGCGCACGTCGCTGCGCGTGGCAGCAGGCGCCAAGCGTTCTAAGATCTTGCGCTGGTCGACGGGCACGGCGTCCAGCCCGGCACTCTGCGACCCGCCGCCATAGTCGTGGAAGAAGGTGCCGGCGGCGATGACATCGCCATCGTCGGACACCGCCACCGAATTGATGTAATAGCCGGCATGCGGCTGCGTGGACCAGAGCACTTCAGGCGCGTCGTTCACGCAGACTTTCTCCCTTCGCTTGAAGAGTCCTGGATGGACCCTGCCAGCATGTGGCTGAAAACACGACACCGGTTGACGAACTGGATATAACCAGGATCACGTCGATTCCGTGTCATCGTGCCCTGCGCCTGCCCCGGCGATCGACGGCCAGGCCGGCTCAGCGCACCTCGGCGATCTCCACTCCGTCCATGCCCTGCGCCAGGGTCTTGGCGTCGCCGCCCTGGGCCAGCTTGATGCGCAGGCGCACTTCGTTCTGCGAGTCGGCGTGGCGCAGCGCATCCTCGTAGCTGATCTCGCCGGCCTGGTACAGCTCGAACAGGCTCTGGTCGAAGGTCTTCATGCCCAGGTTGGTGGATTCCTTCATCACGTCCTTGAGCTTGTGGAT
Organism: Xanthomonas sp. WHRI 7945; assembly: GCF_035026585.1. Lineage (NCBI taxonomy): Bacteria > Pseudomonadati > Pseudomonadota > Gammaproteobacteria > Lysobacterales > Lysobacteraceae > Xanthomonas > Xanthomonas sp. WHRI 7945. Next base: position 372,317 of record NZ_JAYIQP010000001.1, on the reverse strand, counting down.
CTCGCCCTCGCGGATGTAGTCCTGCACCAGCGGCGTGCCGAGCATGATCTCCATCGCCACGCGGCGGCCCTTGCCGTCCGGGGTCGGGATCAGCTGCTGGGCGACCACGCCGCGCAGGTTCAGCGACAGGTCCATCAGCAACTGGCCGCGGCGGTCCTCGGGGAAGAAGTTGATGATGCGGTCCATCGCCTGGTTGGCGTTGTTGGCGTGCAGGGTGCACAGCACCAGGTGGCCGGTTTCGGCGAAGGAGATCGCGTGGTCCATGCCTTCGCGGGTGCGCACCTCGCCGATCATGATCACGTCCGGCGCCTGGCGCAGGGTGTTCTTCAGCGCGTTCTCCCAGCTGTCGGTATCGATGCCGACCTCGCGCTGGGTGATGATGCAGCCCTCGTGCTTGTGCACGAACTCGATCGGGTCTTCGATGGTGATGATGTGGCCGGTGGAATTCTGGTTGCGGTAGCCGATCATCGCCGCCAGCGAGGTCGACTTGCCGGTGCCGGTGGCGCCGACGAAGATGATGATGCCGCGCTTGGTCATCGCCAGGGTCTTAATCACCGGCGGCAGGTTCAGCTCGTCGACGGTGGGGATGCGCGTCTCGATCCGGCGCAGCACCATGCCGACCTGGTTGCGCTGGTAGAAGCAGCTGACGCGGAAGCGCCCCACCCCGGCCACGCCGATGGCGAAGTTGCACTCGTGGGTCTTCTCGAATTCCTCGCGCTGCGCCGGGGTCATCACGTTCAGCACCAGGTCGCGGCTCTGCTGCGAGGTCAGCGGCGTCTGCGTGATCGGGGTGATCTTGCCGTGCACCTTGATCGCCGGCGGCATGCCCGAGGTGATGAACAGATCCGACGCCTTCTGGTGCGCCATCAGTTTCAGGAACGAGGTGAAGTCGATGGTGCTCATGGTTTGAGGCTCCGGGACCGGGGACCGGGGACCGGGGACCGGGAACAGCCGCGGCTGCCCCCTTCCCGCCACCCGAGTCTTCCACGATCCACTCAGTGGAAAATCACGTCGCGTCGCTGTTGCTTCCGGGTCCCCGGTCCCTGGTCCCCGGTCCCGGCTTCACTCGAAGACCCGCTTGTCCTTGGCGTACTCGCGGGCCTGGTTGCGGGTGATCAGGCTGCGCTTGACCAGGTCCTGCAGGTGCTGGTCCAGGGTCTGCATGCCGGTCTGCTGGCCGGTCTGGATCGCCGAATACATCTGCGCCACCTTGTCCTCGCGGATCAGGTTGCGGATCGCCGGGGTGCCGACCATGATCTCCCACGCCGCGGTGCGGCCGCCGCCGACCTTCTTCAGCAGCGCCTGCGAGATCACCGCGCGCAGCGATTCGGACAGCATCGAGCGCACCATGGGCTTTTCGCCGGCCGGGAACACGTCGATGATGCGGTCGATGGTCTTGGCCGCCGAACTGGTGTGCAGGGTGCCGAACACCAGGTGGCCGGTTTCCGCGGCGGTCAGCGCCAGGCGGATGGTTTCCAGGTCGCGCAACTCGCCGACCAGGATGATGTCCGGGTCCTCGCGCAGCGCCGAGCGCAGCGCTTCGTTGAAGCCGTGCGTGTCGCGGTGCACTTCGCGCTGGTTGATCAGGCACTTCTGCGAGGTGTGCACGAATTCGATCGGATCCTCGACGGTGAGGATGTGGCCGTATTCGTTCTTGTTGATGTAGTCGATCATGCCGGCGAGCGTGGTCGACTTGCCCGAGCCGGTCGGTCCGGTGACCAGGATCAGGCCCTGCGGCTGGTCGATCAGCTGGCGGAAGATCGGCGGGCAGCCCAGGTCTTCCAGGGTCAGCACTTCCGAGGGAATGGTGCGGAACACCGCGCCGGCGCCACGGTTCTGGTTGAACGCGTTGACGCGGAAGCGCGCCAGGCTGGGAATCTCGAACGAGAAGTCGACTTCCAGGAACTCTTCGTAGTCGCGGCGCTGCTTGTCCGACATGATGTCGTACACCAGCGCGTGCACCTGCTTGTGGTCCAGCGCCGGGATGTTGATGCGGCGCACGTCGCCATCGACCCGGATCATCGGCGGCAGGCCGGCGGACAGGTGCAGGTCGGACGCTTTGTTCTTGACCGAGAACGCCAATAGTTCAGCGATATCCATACGCTGCTTTTCCCCTTGGGCTGCGACTGGAAGGATGATTCCCCGGGCGGCAGTATAGCGCCCTTCCCCGTTGCCAGAAGCGCCGCCCGTGCCCCTCTCTTCCCTGCAGCAGATCCGCCTGGACATGGACCGCGCCGCGGCGTCCGCGCAGCGTCCCCACGCCCGCCTGCTGGCGGTGTCCAAGACCCAGCCGGCCGCGGCGATCGCGGCCCTGGCCGCGCAGGGACAACGCGCCTTCGGCGAGAACTACGTGCAGGAGGCGGCGGGCAAGATCGCCGAGCTCAAGCCGCTGGCGCTGGAATGGCACCTGATCGGCCACCTGCAGTCGAACAAGGCCGAGCAGGCGGCCACGCTGTTCGACTGGGTGCAGACGGTGGACCGGCGCAAGCTGGTGGACGCGTTGGCCCGGCATCGCCCGGCGCAGCGGCCGCCGCTGAACGTGCTGATCCAGGTCAACGTCGACGACGAGACCAGCAAACACGGCTGCGCGCCCGGCGAGGTGGACGCGCTGGCGGAGGCCATCGCCGCGCAGCCGACGCTGCGCCTGCGCGGGCTGATGGCGATCCCGGCCCCATTCCCCGAAGAGGCGTTGCGGCGCACCGCGTTCCAGCGCATGCGCGCCCTGCTCGACGGCCTGAATACGCGGTACCCGGATGCCGACACGCTGTCGATGGGCATGAGCGGCGACTTCGCACTGGCCATCGCCGAGGGCGCGACGATGGTGCGGGTGGGGACGGCATTGTTCGGGGCGCGAGGCGTCGGGACTGGGGACTCGGGACGCGGGACGCGATAAAAGCGGGCGTCGGGCATCCACAGCTCGTGCAGTTGCTATCTTTCGCTTCCCATCCCCCGTAACCGCCAGCCGCCATGACCCCACCGAGCCCCGAGTCCCGAGTCCCGAGTCCCGGCCCCATAGCCTTCATCGGCGGCGGCAACATGGCGCGCAGCCTGATCGCCGGGCTGGTCGGCCAGGGCCTCGCGCCGGACGCGATCCGTGTCGCCGAGCCGGTCGCGGCGCTGCGCGAGGCGCTGATCGCCGATTACGGGGTGCACGCCGTCGCCGCCGCGGCGGAAGCGGCCGACGGCGCGACGGTGTGGGTGTTCGCGGTCAAGCCGCAGGTGCTGCGCAGCGTGTGCGACGACCTGGCCGCGCTGGCGCAGCAGCAGCGGCCGCTGCTGCTGTCCATCGCCGCCGGCATCACCGCCGGCCAGCTGGACCGCTGGCTCGGCGGCGGGCACGCGCTGGTGCGGGCGATGCCGAACACGCCGGCGCTGCTCGGCGCCGGAGTCACCGGCCTGTTCGCCAACGCGCAGACCGGCACCGCGCAGCGGCACCAGGTCGAACAGCTGCTGGCCGCCGCCGGGGTCACGGTGTGGGTCGAGGACGAGGCGCTGATCGATGCGGTCACCGCGGTCTCCGGCAGCGGCCCGGCCTACGTGTTCCTGCTCGCCGAAGCGATGGAAGCGGCCGGCATCGCCCAGGGCCTGCCGGCCGAGGCGGCGCGCACGCTGGTGCTGCAGACCGTGCTCGGCGCGGCGCGCATGCTCACCGAATCCGGTGAGGCGCCGAGCGAATTGCGGCGGCGGGTGACCTCGCCCAACGGCACCACCCAGGCCGCGATCGAGACGTTCCAGGCCGGCGGCTTCGAAGCCCTGACCGCCGCCGCCATCGCCGCCGCGGCCGCGCGCGGCCGCGCACTGTCCGCCGCCAACGACTGATCTTGGAGCCACCGATGCGCTGCCTACCTGCCGCCCTGCTGCTCTGCCTCGCCCTGGCCGCCTGCTCGGCGCAGGAAACGCCACGTCCGGCCGCACCGATGGCGCCCGCGCCGGCACAGGCCGACTTCGGCGCGCTGCGCGTGCACTACAACGCGCTGCCGACACTGGCGATGAGCGAGACGGTGGCGCGGCGCTACGGCATCGAACGCGACGCCGACACCGCGCTGGTGATGATCGCGCTGCGCCGCGTGCAGGGCGGCGAAGAACTGCCGGCCAGTGGCCAGGTCAGCGCCGTCGCGACCGACCTCAGCGGACGTCGGCAACCCATCGCCTTGCGCGAAGCGGTCACCGACGCCTATACCGACTATGTCGGCACGGTGCGCATCAGCGAGCACGACCAGCTGAATTTCCAGGTGGATGTGCGCGGCGCCGACGGCGCGGGCACAGTGCGCTTCGCCCGCACGTTCTAGCGCGTCGCTCTTTCCTGGTTGCCGCCGCCCCTGTAGGAGCGGCTTCAGCCGCGACCGGCATTGCCGGTAACGCCTGTCGCGGCTGAAGCCGCTCCTACAATGTCCTGCGCTTTTTCCTGATGCTCAGGGCGCTGTCCAGCGCTGCGCGCCTTCGCCTTGCACGCCCAGCGCGTCGGCGGGATTGCTCAGGCGGCAGCGGCGCAGCGACAGGCAGCCGCAGCCGATGCAGTCGGTGAGCTGGTGGCGCAACTGGGTCAGCTGCAGGATGCGCGCGTCCAGTTCCTGCCGCCATGCCGCCGACATCCGCGCCCATTCCGCACGCGTGGGCGTACGCGCGTCGGGCAGCTGTGCGAACGCGGCCTTGATGCTCTCCAGCGGCACGCCCACGCGCTGCGCGACGCGGATCACCGCCAGCCGGCGCAGCACGTCGCGCGCATAGCGGCGTTGGTTGCCGGCGGTGCGCAGGCTGTGGATCAGGCCCTTCTTCTCGTAGAAATGCAGCGCGGACACCGCCACCCCGCTGCGTTCGGCGACCTGGCCCACGCTCAGTTCCTGGTGCATCGGTTGACCTCGAGTTAGGTTGAGGTTGCATGCTGCGCGCCCATCGCCTGCCGCGCAACACTGCGCCGGCAGGCGAGCATTCCGTCTTGAGGTCGCACCGATGAACCAGCACGCTTCACCCGCAGGCGACCGCCGCGACGGCACACTGCCGGCGATGGCATCCGTCCGTACCGCTCCCGCCACGTCCGATTCGGTCCTTTCGCCGCGCTACCGCGCCACCACGCTGGGCATGGTCGCGCTGGTGTCGCTGATCGCCTTCGAGGCGCTGGCGGTGGCGACCGCGATGCCGACCGTGGCGCGCGAACTGGACGGGCTGCGGCTGTACGCGCTGGCGTTCGGCGGCACCCTGGCCACCAGCGTGATCGGCATGACCCTGGCCGGGCGCTGGAGCGACCTGCGCGGTCCGGCGACGCCGTTGTGGACGGGCCTGCTGTGCTTCGTCTGCGGGCTGCTGCTGGCGGGCTTCGCCGCGTCGATGCCGATGCTGCTGGCCGGGCGGCTGGTGCAGGGCCTGGGCGCCGGCGCGATCTCGGTGGCGCTGTACGTGCTGGTCGCACGCATGTATCCGCAGGCGATCCGGCCGCGCATCTTCGCCGCGTTCTCCGCCGGCTGGGTGGTGCCGTCGCTGATCGGGCCGAGCATCAGCGGCCTGATCGTCGAGCATGTCGGCTGGCGCTGGGTATTCCTGGCGGTGCCGCTGCTGGCGCTGCCGTCGGCGGCGCTGTTGCTGCCGGCGCTGCGCCGTCTGTCGCCGCCGCCGACGACGGCGCACTCCGGTTCGGCGCCGCTGCTGTGGTCGATCGGCGCCGCAGCCGGCGTCTGCCTGCTGTACCTGGGCGGCCAGCAACAGGGCGTTGCGGCGGCGGCCACGGTGCTGCCGGCGTTGGCGCTGCTGCTGACCTGCGCGTGGCGGCTGCTGCCGCGCGGCACCTTGCGCGCCGCGCGCGGGCTGCCCAGCGTGATCGCGCTGCGCGGTATCGCCGCCTCGGCCTTCTTCGGCTGCGAAGCGTTCCTGCCGCTGCTGCTGTCGCGCGAGCGCGGCCTGTCGCCGACCTGGGCCGGCGTGGCGCTGAGCGTGGGCGCGCTGGGCTGGTTCGCCGGCTCCTGGTACCAGGGCCACTACGGCCGCGACGGCACGCGGCTGCGCCGGCTGCGCGTGGGGAGCGCACTGATGACGCTGGGCGTGGCGGTCACCGCGCTGGCGCTGCTGCCGGCGGTGCCCGCCGCCGTGGCGATCGGCGGCTGGACCGCCACCGGCCTGGGCATGGGCCTGATCTACCCGACCCTGTCGGTGCTGACCCTGACCCTGTCGCCGCCGGCGCAGCAGGGCGCCAACAGTTCGGCGCTGCAATTGAGCGAGGCGATCGCGGTGGCGACCACGCTGGCGATCGGCGGCTCGCTGTTCGCCGCGCTGCTGGCGCACTCGGTGACGGCGGCCTACCTGTCCACCTTCGCGGTGGCCGCGCTGCTGGCGCTGCTCGGGCTGGGCATCGCCGGCCGCACCCAGGCGGCGGCGCCGCGCTAGCGCCGGCGTTACTGGCGCTGCGCCCAGGCCTGCACGATGGCCGCGATCGCGCGCACGCCGTCGGTCAATGCCGCCGGGCCGGGCTGCAGGATCAGCGGCGACTTGATCTCGAACAGCTGGCCGTCGCGCACCGCTGGGATCGTCGCCCAGCCCGGCCGCGCGGCCACGCGCTCGGGACGGAAGCGCTTGCCGCACCACGAGCCGAGGATGATGTCCGGCGCGCGCCGTACCACCTCGTCGCCGTTGGCCAGGATCCGCGCCTTGGCCAGCGGCTCGACCGACAGTTCCGGAAACACGTCGTCGCCGCCGGCGATGCGCACCAGTTCGGCGACCCAGCGGATGCCGGTGATGATCGGCTCGTCCCATTCCTCGAAGTACACCTTCGGCCGCCGCGGCAGCGCGTCGGCCTGCGCGGCGATCGCGGCCAGCCCGCGCTCAAGGTCGTCGGCGTAGGCCTGCGCACGCGCGCCGGCACCGACCAGCGCGCCGAGCCGGCGGATGTAGTCGAGGATGCCGTCGACGCTGCGGTGGTTGGCGATCCACACCTCCACCCCGTTGCGGATCAGCTCGGCGGCGATCTCGGCCTGGATGTCGGAAAAGCCGATCGCCAGGTCCGGCTGCAGCTTCAGGATCTCGCCGATCTTGGCGCTGGTGAAGGCGCTGACCTTGGGCTTGTCGCGCCGCGCCTGCGGCGGACGCACGGTGAAGCCGCTGATGCCGACGATGCGGTCCTGCTCGCCGAGCGCGTACAGCGTCTCGGTGGGTTCCTCGGTCAGGCAGACGATGCGCCGCGGGCCCATCTCAGTCCACCACCGGCATGCGGAAATACACCACGCGCTCGGTTTCCTCGAAACCGCAGGCGCGGTGCGCGGCCTGCGCCGCGGCGTCGTCGATCAGCGCATCGGAGGCCAGTTCGCTGCAGCCCTGCGCGCGGGTCCAGTCCAGCACTTCGCGCAACAGCGCGCGGCCGACGCCGCGGCCGCGCCATTGCGGCGCCACGTACCAGCCTTCCAGAAAGCCCACCGGCGAACTGTCGGTGCCGTTGACGTAGTCCTGGCGCAGGGTGGCGTCGGCGAAGCCGATCGCCTGACCGTCGCCGTCGAAGGCCAGGAAGTTGGCCGCATCCTCGCGCTGCAAGGCTTCGGCCACGCCGCCGAACGCGTCGCTCTCGTCCGGCCACAACGCCATCCGCAGCGCCGCCCACACGCGCAGGTCGGCGGCGCCGGCGGCGCGGACCGAAAAGGCATCGCTCACGGGAACAGCATCCGCTTGGACCAGTAGCCGGCGGCGTCGGCATCGTAGCGCCAGCGCTCGTGCAGGCGGAACTTGCCGCCGTACCAGAACTCGAAACTGCGCGGCACCACGCGGAAGCCGCTCCAGCCTTCCGGGCGCGGCACCTCGCGGCCCTCGAAGCTGGCTTCGGCCTTGGCTACGCGCTCCTCGAATTCCTCGCGCGACTGCAGGGTCCGCGACTGCGCCGAGGCCCACGCGCCGATCTGGCTCATGCGCGGGCGCGAAGCGAAGTACGCATCGGCCTCGGCGGCGGCGACCAGTTGCACCTCGCCGTCGATGCGCACCTGCACGCCGTCCTCGCGCATGCGCCGCCACAGGAACAACAGCGAAGCCTGCGGATTGGCCTGCAACTCGCGGCCCTTCTGGCTGTCCAGGTGGGTGTAGAACACGAAGCCGCGCGCGTCGTAGGACTTCAGCAGCACCACCCGCGAGGACGGCCGCGCCTCCAGCGTGGCCGAGGCGACGACCATCGCGTTGTATTCGGCCTCGTCGCTGCCGCGCGCCTCGGCGAACAGGTCGGCGAACGTGGACAGGGCTTCGGCGTAGAGATCGGGCATGGCGACAAGGCACTCGGCGGACGATGCGCCATTGTCGCGCCATGCACGGCGCGACGCACGTGCCGCCGCGGCCGGCCTGCGCCGATGGCGTCTCTGCTAGCATCGGCGGATGAATCCCGCCCCCAATCTCGTGCTGGTCGGCCCGATGGGAGCCGGCAAGAGCGTCATCGGCCGCCGCCTGGCCGAGCGCTTCAGCCTCGTCTTCGTCGACAGCGACCAGGCCATCGTCGAACGCACCGGCGCCAGCATCGCCTCGCTGTTCGAGCATGCCGGCGAAGCCGGCTTCCGCGAACACGAGCGCGCGGTGCTGGAAAGCGTGCTGAGCACGCCCGGCCATCTCATCTCCACCGGCGGCGGCGCGGTGCTCGACGCCGACAGCCGCCGCGAGATGCGCGAACACGGGTTCGTGGTGTACCTGCGGGTCAGCGTGGCCTCGCAGCTGCAGCGCCTGCAGCGCGACCGCAGCCGACCGCTGCTGCAGCGCGGCGACCGCGAACGGGTGCTGCACGAGCTGCACGCGGTGCGCGAGCCGCTGTACCGCGAAGTCGCCGACCTGATCCTGGACACCGACCACCTCAATCCCGCCGAAGCCACCGCGCAGCTGGTCGTGCGCCTGGCCGCGTCGTGGAAGCTTCCGGAACCCACTGCATGACTGTTTCCCTGCGCACTGTCCAGGTCAATGGCGACCCGGCCTACACCATCCACATCGGCCCCGGCCTGCTCGACGACGGCAGCCGCCTGGCCGCACACGTGCGCGGCCGCCACGTACTGCTGCTCAGCGACAGCAACGTCGCCCCGCTGTATGCCGCGCAGGTGCGCGGCGCGCTGCTGGCCGCGCGCCCGGAGCTGAAGATCGGCGCGCTGGTGATCCCGGCCGGCGAGGCCTCCAAGACCCTGGACAGTTTCGGCGCGGCGATCGCCGCGCTGGCCGAGCTCGGCGCCACCCGCGACGCCTGCGTGCTGGCGTTGGGCGGCGGCGTGGTCGGCGACCTGGCCGGCTTCGCCGCGGCCTGCTGGATGCGCGGGGTGGACTGCGTGCAGCTGCCGACCACGCTGCTGGCGATGGTCGATTCCTCGGTCGGTGGCAAGACCGCGGTGGACATCGCGCAGGGCAAGAACTTGGTCGGCGCGTTCCACCCGCCGCGCGCGGTGCTGGCCGATACCGCCGCGCTGCGCAGCCTGCCGCCGCGCGAACTGCGCGCCGGCCTGGCCGAGGTGATCAAGTACGGCGCGATCCGCGACCCGCTGTTCTTCGAATGGCTGCACGCCGAGCGCCGCGCGCTGCTGGACGCCGAGCCGGCCGCGCTGGCGCAGGCGATCGCGCGCAGCTGCGAGCACAAGGCCGAGATCGTGGCCCGCGACCCGTTGGAGAAGGGCGAGCGCGCCCTGCTCAACCTCGGCCACACCTTCGGCCACGCGATCGAGACCGAACAGGGCTACGGCGCGCCCGGCAACGACAACCTCAACCACGGCGAAGCGGTGGCGGTCGGCATGGTGCTGGCGGCAGAACTGTCGGCGCAGCTGGGCATGGCCACGGCGCAGGACAGCGCGCGGCTGCGCGCGCTGCTGACCGACTTCGAACTGCCCACCGCGCTGCCGGCCGGATTGGCGCCGCAGGCACTGCTGGAACGGATGCGGCTGGACAAGAAGAACATCGCCGGGCGCCTGCGGCTGGTGCTGTGGCGCGGCATCGGCCATGCCGAGGTGGTCCCGGACGTGGACGAGGCGGCGGTGCTGGCGGTGCTGGACGCTGCAGTGCAGGCCGCGGCGTAGCGCAGCCTGCCGCGCCAAGGCATCCGTCGGCCCTCGCGGCCGGCTCGCCGCACGTCCATGTGGGAGCGACTTCAGTCGCGACCAGCTAAGCGTGGGCCTCACGCCGTCGGCCAGCGTCGGGACTGAAGTCCCTCCCACAGAGCATCCAGCCAGATCGCCATGCGTGCGTGCCCTGCAAGGCGCCCGGGGCGCAGGCCTGCGCCAAGACGCGCTCGCCGCGGGACGTCGCGCGTCGTCCATGGTTCAGCGCGCCGACACATGCACGCGTCGCGTCAGCCGCCTGCTGCCGCGGCCGCCCGACGATCGCGGCACAGACGTCCTCCCCGCTTCCCTACCCGTCCCCCAACGCGCGACCGGCGCCGACGCCGCGGCGACCGGCTATCGGTACAATCGGCGGCATGCGCGTCTTCCTACAGCAACGCCCCGGCGGCAACGAGCCGCCCCGCTACATCCAGCTGACCCTGCAACCGGACCTGTTCGGCAGCTGGGAGCTGTTGCGCGAGAGCGGCCAGATCGGCGGCCGCGCGCAGCTCAAGCGCGAGCAGTACCTGCTGCAGGACGAGGCCCACGCCGCCTTCGAGAAAGCCCGCGACGCACAAATCAAGCGCGGCTTCCAGGTCATGTTCATTCGCGGCGCCGACGCCCCGCGCTAAGGAAACCCCCATGCTCAAGAACGACCGTCTGCTGCGCGCGCTGCGCCGCGAGCCCGTGGACCAGACCCCCGTGTGGCTGATGCGCCAGGCCGGACGCTACCTGCCCGAGTACCGCGCCACCCGCGCCCGCGCCGGCAGCTTCCTGGCCATGGCCAAGACTCCGGACCTGGCCTGCGAGGTGACCCTGCAGCCGCTGGCACGGTTCCCGCTGGACGCCGCGATCCTGTTCTCCGACATCCTCACCATCCCCGATGCGATGGGCCTGGAGCTGTATTTCGTCGAAGGCGAAGGCCCCAAGTTCAAGCACCCGGTGCGCGATGCGGCGGCGATCGCCCGGCTCGGCGTGCCGGACATGGAGACCGAACTGCGCTACGTGATGGACGCGGTGCGGGTGATCCGCCGCGAACTGGACGGCAGCGTGCCGCTGATCGGTTTCTCCGGCAGCCCGTGGACGCTGGCCTGCTACATGGTCGAGGGCGGCGGCAGCGACAACTACGCGCGGATCAAGGCCATGGCCCTGAACGAGCCGGCGGCGCTGCACCAGTTGCTGTCGGTCAACACCGATGCGGTGATCGCCTACCTGGCCGCGCAGCGCGCGGCCGGCGCGCAGGCGCTGCAGGTGTTCGACACCTGGGGCGGCGTGCTCAGCCCGGCGATGTACCGCGAGTTCTCGCTGCCCTACCTGCAGCGCATCGCCCGCGAACTGCCGCGCGGCGACGGCGCGCAGCGCACCCCGCTGATCCTGTTCGGCAAGGGCAACGCGCCGTACCTGGAAGAGTTGGCCGCCTCCGGCGCCGAAGGCCTGGGCGTGGACTGGACCGTCGACCTGGCCGAGGTCGCGCGCCGCACCGGCGGCCGCGTGGCGCTGCAGGGCAATCTCGACCCGGCGACGCTGTACGGCTCTCCGGCGGCGATCGAACGCGAGGTGCAGCGCGTGCTGCACAGCTACGCCGACGGCAACGGCTCCGCGGACGGCCACGTGTTCAACCTTGGCCACGGCCTGTCGCCGGACATGCAGCCCGAGCACGTCGGCGCGCTGGTCGCCGCGGTGCAGCGGCACAGCCGCCGCGCGCAGGCGTAGCGTCGCGCACCAAGCCGCCGTAACCGATGGGCGCCTTGCGCCCATCGGATCGCGGCGTGAGGCAACGCGCGCGTCCGCCATCCTGCAGTCGGGACTGAAGTCCCTCCCACAGTGCACCCGGCCGGCTTGCTGCGTGTGCCCTGCAGGAGCGGCTTCAGCCGCGACGAACGAAGCGGTGGACCCGACAACTGCAGGCATCGGTCGGGGCTGAAGCCCTCTACAGTTCACCCAGCCGGCTTGGCGCAAGCTCCCTGTAGGAGCGGCTTCAGCCGCGACGAACGAAGCTGCGGACCCGACCGCTGCGGCCATCGGTCGGGGCTGAAGCACCTCCTACAATGCACCCTGCCAATCACCGCAAGCTCCCTGTGGGAGCGACTTCAGTCGCGACGAACGAAGCGGTGGACCCAACGACTGCAGGCATCGGTCGGGGCTGAAGCCCCTCCTACAGTGCACCCAGCCGGCTTGCCGCAAGCTCCCTTTAGGAGCGGCTTCAGCCGCGACGAACGAAGCGGCGGACCCGACGGCTTCGGACAACTTCGGCACCGAAGCCCCGTACAGACCGAAGACAGCACACCTCGCGACGCGCCTCGACCCGCCATCGCAGCGGCGCCGCGCTGTTCGTCACGCGCCACAACCGCCCGCTGCTGCACGACGCCGCCACGCGATCTGCGCGATCCTATGCACCCCCCGCGTTGCCGTGCGTACCGATGTCCGCGCCCTCCCCCGATCCGATCTCCGTTCCGAACTACCGCAGCTTCCGTCCGCTGCTGTGGCTGGTGTCGCTGGCCATCTTCATGCAGATGCTGGACGCGACCATCGTCAACACCGCGCTGCCGGCGATGGCGCGCAGCCTGGGCGAGAGCCCGCTGCAGATGCAATCGGTGGTGTTCAGCTACGCGCTGGCGGTGGCGATGTTCATCCCCGCGTCGGGCTGGATCGCCGACCGCTACGGCACGCGCCGCACGTTCCTGGCCGCGATCGTGCTGTTCACCCTCGGCTCGCTGCTGTGCGCCGCCGCGCCGCGCCTGCCCTATCTGGTCGCGGCGCGCGTGCTGCAGGGCATCGGCGGGGCGATGCTGCTGCCGGTCGGGCGCCTGGCGGTGATGCGCTCGGTGTCGCGCGAGCAGTTCCTGAGCGCGATGAGCTTCATCGCGATCCCGGCGCTGATCGGGCCGTTGATCGGGCCGACGCTCGGCGGCTGGCTGGTGCAGGTGGCGTCGTGGCACTGGGTGTTCCTGATCAACCTGCCGATCGGCGCGATCGGCTTCGTCGCGGCGCTGAAGGTGATGCCGGACTTCCACGGCGAGCAGCGCACCCGCTTCGACCTGGTCGGCTACGCGATGCTGGCCTTCGGCATGGTCGCGCTGTCGCTGGCGCTGGACGGCATCTCCGAGCTGGGCCTGCGCCATGCGTTCGTGATGCTGCTGGCGATCGCCGGCCTGGCCGCGCTGATCGGCTACTGGCTGCACGCGGCCAGCGCCACCGCGCCGCTGTTCCCGCTGCACCTGTTCAAGGTGGTGAGCTTCCGCATCGGCATCCTCGGCAACCTGTTCGCGCGCGTGGGCAGCGGCAGCATGCCGTTCCTGATCCCGTTGCTGCTGCAGGTGGGCCTGGGCATGAGCCCGATGCGCGCGGGGCTGATGATGGTGCCGGTGGCGCTGGCCGGCATGGCCGCCAAGCGCGCGGCGGTGAAGCTGGTGGAGCGCTACGGCTACCGGCGGGTGCTGATGACCAACACCGTGCTGGTCGGCGTGGCGATGGCCAGCTTCGTGCTGTTCGACGCCGGCCAGGCGCTGGGCTGGCGGCTGCTGCAGCTGGCGCTGTTCGGCGCGGTCAACTCGCTGCAGTTCACCGTCATGAACACGGTGACGCTGCGCGACCTGGACAGCGACCAGGCCAGTGCCGGCAACGGCCTGCTGTCGATGGTGATGATGCTGGCCACCGGCTTCGGCGCCGCGGCCGCGGGCAGCCTGCTGGCGGCCTTCAACACCCACCTCGGCGACACCCACGGCGCCACCGCGGCGCTGCACGCGACCTTCGTCTGCGTCGGCGCGATCACCCTGACCTCGACGCTGATCTTCTGGCAACTGCCCGATACCCGGCCGCATCCCAAGCAGGTGGAAGAGGTGGCTGAGTAGTCGGGACTCGGGACCGGGGACCCGGGACTCGTGGCAGCACCGCGGCGGCTGGGCTACGAAGTCTGCGGAACGATCCTCTGCGACATCACGCCTTTTCGAGTCCCGGGTCCCGAGTCCCGAGTCCCGGCCTCAGCACCGCCTCGATCGCCTCGGCCAGCATGTCGCCGGTGACCGGCTTGCGCAGGAAGCCGTCGAAGCTGGCCGCGCGCGCCTGCGGTTCGGCGTCGGCGTCGGCACGGGCGGTGACCGCGATCAGTGGCATCTCGTAGCCGAACACGCGCAGTTGCCGCGCCAGCGCCAGGCCGTCCAGGCCGGGCAGGTCCAGGTCCAGCAAGGCCACGTCGAAGCTGCCGCCGGCCGCTTCGGTCAATGCCGCCAGCGCGTGCGCGGCGTGGGTGATGTGGTGGCCGCGCGCGCTCAGCAGGCCGCTGACGACCTCGGCGACGGTGGGGTCGTCCTCGACCAGCAGGATGCGCAACGGCCGGGTCGCGGCCTGGGTCTCGCGCCCGCCGCGGGTGCCGGCCTGCAGCGGTTCCGGGATCCACGGCAGCGGCAGGTCGACGATGAAGCGGGTGCCGACGCCGAGCTTGCTGTGCAGTTCGACGCGCCCGCCCATCGCCACCGCCAGTTCCTGGCAGATCGCCAGGCCCAGGCCGCTGCCGCCGTAGCGCGCGGCGGTGCGCGGGCCGTCGGCCTGCTCGAAGCGCTGGAACAGCCGCGCCTGCTGCTCGGCATTGATGCCCGGGCCGGTGTCGGCGACCTCGAAGCGCACGCTCTGGTTGTCGTGCAGCGGCGCCACGCGCAAGGTCACGCTGCCGTGGTCGGTGAACTTGATCGCGTTGTTGAGCAGGTTCAGCAGGATCTGCCGCACCCGGGTCGCATCGCCGCTGGCGGTGACCTCGGCCGGCATCGCGTTGTCCAGCGCGAACGCCAGGCCGCGGCTGTGCGCCATCGGCGCCATCATCGCCTCCAGTTCGGCGATCAGCCGTCCCAGGTCGAACGGTTGCTGGTCCAGTTCCAGGCGCCCGGCCTCGATCCGCGCCAGGTCCAGCGCGTCGTTGACCAGGCGCAGCAGGTGCGCGCCGGCGCCGCGGATCGATTCGGTGTAGCCGCGCTGCTTGGGATCCAGCGGCGTGGCCAGCAGCAGTTCGCTCATGCCCAGCACGCCGGTCATCGGCGTGCGCACCTCGTGCCCGAGCGTGGCCAGGAAGCGGGTCTTGGCCAGCGACGCCTGCTCGGCCAGCTCCTGCTTGTGCAGCGCCAGTTGCCAGGCGTTGCGCCGGCGCAGGCGTCGCCGGTACAGATAGGACACCAGCCACAGCGCCAGCAGCGCCAGCACCGCCAGCCCGGCCATGCCCCAGGGGCTGCGCCACCACGGTGGCAGCACGCGGAAGCGCAGCGTGGTGACCTTCGACCACACCTTGTCGGCGGTGCGCGCCTGCATCTCCAGGGTGTAGTGGCCGGACGGCAGGCGCGAGAACAGGCGCTCGCCGCTGGCGCCGACATCGACCCAGTCCGGGTCGTAGCCGCTGAGCCGGAACCGGTAGGTGTTGGCGTCGGTGTCGGAGAACGACAGCAGGCGGGCGACGACGTGCAGGTCGCGGTCGCCTTCCTGCAGCGCGATGCTGCCGGCATGCAGCAGGTCCAGCGCGCGCTCGCCGCGGCGCACGCCGATGCGCTCGATCACCAGCGGCGGCTGCCGCCGCGACGGCACCACCTGGGTCGGCTCGAACAGCACCACCCCATCCGGGGTGCCGCCGAGGATCTGCCCGCTGCGCGCCTGGGTCAGGGTCTGCGGGCGGAATTCCTGGTTGGGCAGGCCGTCGTGCACGCTGTAGGAGCGGATCGCCTTGCTCGCCGGATCGACCCGGATCAGCCCGCGCACGCTGCTCAACCAGGCCACGCCGCTAGCATCGACCACCACACCGTTCGGCGCCAGCGACGGGAACTCCTGTTCGGCGTCGATGCGGTCGAGCAGGCTCAGCCGCGCGCCGTCCCACAGATAGCGTTCCAGGCGTCCGAGGCTGGCCAGCCAGACCACATTGCCGTCGGTGATGGTGAAGGCGCTCAGCGCCCGCGCCGGCGCGCCCGGCACCGGCGCGAAACGCTCGCTGGTCGCATCCCAGGCCAGCACGCCGTGCTGGCCGAGCAGCCAGGGCTGGCCCAGCGGGCCCGGCCGGGCATCGTCCACGGTCAGCTCCGCCGGCAGCCCGTCGGCGCCCGGGGCGATGTTGCGCAGCACGTGTCCGTCCAGGTCGCGGACCTGGGCGCCACCGATCTCGCCGAACAACCACACGCGGCCGTCGCCGCTGAGCATCATCCGGTCGACCTCGCCGGGCATCGGCGCGTCGGCGCCGTCCTGCTTGCCCCAGCGCCGCACCTCGCCGCTGGCCGGATCGTAGCGCAACACCCCCGTCGACGCCGCCGCCCAGACCCGGCCCTGGCCGTCCTCGACCAGTGCCCGCGACCAGTCGCGCCCGAACAGCGCGGTGATGTGGTGGCGCACCGTCCCCGTGGCAGGATCCAGCTTGTCCAGCATGCCGCGCGTGCCCGCCAGCCACACCCCGCCATCGCGCGAGGCGGCGGTCGCGATGACGTAGGGATTGCCCATCGAGTCCGGATCGTCCACCCGATGCGACAGCACCGAGAACTGCCGCCAGTTGGCCGGCAGGTACCACAGGCCGGCGTTGAAGCTGGCGAACCACAGATCGCCTTCGCGGTCCTCGAAGGCCAGCGACCAGTTGGGCTTGACCAGGCCGTGCGCGGAGTTGCTGTACAGCGGCACGTTGTGGATCTGCCCGGCGTCGCTCTCGCGGCCCAGGCCGTCGAGGGTGTCGAACCAGCGATTGCCGTGGCGGTCGTGGACCAGCATGCCCAGCACGCTCTCGCTGGGCATGTTGCTCCAGTACGGCGCCACCACGCTGCCGTCGGTGCGCAGCAGGCGCGCACCGCCCTGGCTGGCCACCCACAGCGTGCCGTCGCGCTCGGGGGTCAGGCCCAGCACCTCGGGCCGCGGCAGCGCCGAGGCCGGCAGCCGTTCGAAGTCGTGCCCGGTCCAGCGCGCCACGCCGCCGCGGGTGCCCACCCACAGCGTGCCGTCGGGCGTGGTCGCCAGGGAGATCACCGCCGGCGACGGCAGGCTGCGCTCGTCGCCCGGCATCGGCATGTAGCGGCTCAGCGTGCCGTCCGCGCGCAGCCGGTCCAGCCCGCCGTTGGCGGTGCCGAACCAGATGCTGCCGTCGGGCGTGGAGGCGATCGCCCAGACCGTGCCGCCGCCGATCTGCGGATAGTTGCTGCGGTCGTAGTAGCGGAACGTGCGCCGGTCCGCCGAGAGCATGCCCATGCCGGCATTCTGGGTGCCGAACCAGACCCGGTTCTGCGCGTCGACGTGCACGGTCCAGATCTTGTTGTCGCGCAGCCCGTCCTCGACCCGCCAGATGCGGTAGCCGCGGCCGTCGAACCGCGCCAGGCCGTCGCTGCTGGCCAGCCACAGGTAGCCGAGCCTGTCTTCGGCGAAGCCGTTGATGCTGTTGGACGGCAAGCCGTCGGCCACGGTCAGCTGGCGCGGCTGCGGCGTCGGCGGCACCGCCGCGGCGGCCGCCGCCGACCACAGCAACAGCAGCCACCCCAAGATCCTTCTCGACCGCATCGTCGTCTCCCTGTGCGTGGGCTGCGTTGTCGCCCATGCCCTTCGCCATCGTCGGCGATAAACGCCGCCGCTGGCAACAGATGTAGCGGGACTCGGGACTCGGGACTCGGAAAGCGTCGCATGCACTGTTCGCCAATGCGTTGCGCCATCCGGTGCTGGCCTACATCGTCCGGGTCCCGGGTCCCGAGCCCCGAGTCCCGGCTTCAACCTCCATCGCTGCCCTGATCGCCTCGGCCAGCATGTCGCCGGTGACCGGTTTACGCACGAAGCAGGCGAAACCGGCCGCCTTGGCCGCGGCCTCGGCCTCGCCGTCGGACCGCGCGGTGACCGCGATCAACGGGAATTCGTAGCCGAACGCGCGCAGCTGCCGCGCCAGCGCCAGGCCATCGAGCGCCGGCAGGTCCAGGTCCAGCAGGCCCAGATCGAAGCTGGCCTGGGTCAGTTCGGTCAGCGCCTCCAGGCCGTGCGCGGCGCACACCACGTGGTGGCCGCGGCCTTGCAGCAGTTCGGCCATCACCTGGGCCACGGTGGGTTCGTCCTCGACCAGCAGGATGCGCAACGGCGCCTGCGCCTGCGCCACCACCGGCAACGGCAGCGGCACCGCGGCCTCGGCCGGCTGCGGCCGCCAGCGCAACGGCAGCGTCACCCGGAAGCGCGCGCCATGCCCGAGCCGGCTGTCGACCTGGATGCGCCCGCCCATCGCCGTCGCCAGTTCCTGGCTGATCGCCAGGCCCAGCCCGCTGCCGCCGTAGCGCGCGGCGGTACGCGGGCCTTCGCCCTGCTCGAAGCGCTGGAACAGCCGCGCCTGCTGCTCGGCGCTGATGCCCGGGCCGGTGTCGGCGACCTCCACGCACAGCCCGTGCCCGCTGCGCAGCGGCGACACGTGCAGCGTCACCGAGCCGCTGGCGGTGAACTTGATCGCGTTGCCGACCAGGTTGAGCAGGATCTGCCGCACCCGCACCGCATCGCCGTTGACGGTCACCGCGCCCGGCAGCGTGTCGTGGCATTCGAAGCGCAACCCGCGCGCCTGCGCCAGCGGCGCCATCAGGTTGACCACGTCGGCGATCAGCGCCTGCAGCGCGAACGGCTGCAGGTCCAGCTGCAGGCGCCCGGCCTCGATCCGCGCCAGGTCCAGCGCGTCGTTGACCAGGTGCAGCAGATGCGTGCCGGCGCGGCGGATTGATTCGGTGTAGCCACGCTGCTTGGGGTCCAGCGGCGTGGCCAGCAGCAGTTCGCTCATGCCCAGCACGCCGGTCATCGGCGTGCGCACCTCGTGCCCGAGCGTAGCCAGGAAGCGGGTCTTGGCCAGCGACGCCTGCTCGGCCACTTCCTGCTTGTGCAAGGCCAGTTGCCAGGCATGCTGGCGGCGCAGGCGGCGGCGGTAGGCGCGCAGCGAGACCAGCAGCAGCAGCGCGCCGGCGGCGAGCAGCCCAGCGATGCCCCAGACGCTGCGCCACCACGGCGGATAGACCCGGAACGGCAGCCGCAACGTCGGCGACCAGGCGCCGTTGCGGGTGCGCGCCTGCACCTCGAGCACGTGTTCGCCGGCCGGCAGCTGCGGCAGCGTGCGCTCGCCGCTGGCGCCGACCGCGACCCAGGTGCGGTCGTAGCCGGGCAGGCGGAAGCGGTAACCGATCCCCTCCGGATCGACGAACGACAGCAGCCGCGCCACCACCCGCAGGTCGCGGTCGTCCGGCTGCAGGGCGAAACCGCCCACCACCGGCAGCGCCAACAGCCGCTCGCCGCGGCGCACCTGCACGCTCTCCAGGCTCAGCGCCAGCGGCACCGCCGGCGGATCCGGCAGGCGCGTGTCCAGCAGCGCCACGCTGCCGTCGGCGGTAGCCGCCACCAGCACCCCATCGGCGGCCATCGTCAGCCCGCGCGCGACCACTTCCTGGCTGCTCAATCCATCGCGCGCGCCGAACGCGCGGACCGCGGGCACATGCCGCGGGTCGACCCGGAACAGGCCGCGGCGCATGCCCAGCCAGGCGCGGCCCTGTTGATCGACGACCAGGCCCTGCGACTCGGTCGCCGGCACGCCCTCGGCCGCCGCGTAGCGGTGCGCCTGCCGCCAGTGCCCGCCCTCGCGCCGCCACAGTTCCAATCCGGACAGCCGGTGCACCCACAGGGTCTGCGCATCGGCGAAGGCGAACGCCTGCACCCGTTCGCCGGCGAACTCCGGCGGCGCGCGGAACTGCCCGGTCGCGGCATCCCAGTAGTGCAGACGCTCGGCGGCCAGCCACGGCGTGCCGTTCGGGGCCAGATCGAACGCGGCGATATCGGCCGCCGCGGCCAGGCCACGCTGCGGACCGGCGATGTTGTCCAGCACGCGGCCGTCGGCGAGCGCGCGCACCTGCACGCCGAAGCCGGGGGCGGCCACCCACAGGCTGCCGTCGGCACGCTGGCGCATCCAGGTGTTGATGCCGATCTCGGGGGTGGCGTCGGCCGCCGAACTGCGGCCCCAGCCGGTCAGCGCGCCACCGCCGGCCGACCCGCGCAGCAGCATGGCGCTGCTGCCGAGCCACAGCTCGCCGCTGCCGTCCTCCAGGATCGACAGCAGGCGCAGGCTGGGCAGGCGGGTCGTCCACACCGGCGCGCTGAGCACGCCGCTGGACGGCTGCAGCTTGTAGACGTTGCCGCCGTTGCCGGCCAGCCATACGCCGCCATCGCGGGATGGCGCCAGTCCGGAATACAGATCCGGCGCCAGTCCGTGCGCCTGCCCCAATACCGCCAGCCGCCGCCAATCCGGGCGCAGGTAGCCCAGGCCGCGGGTCGGCAACGACACCCACAGTCCGCCTTCCTTGTCGCGCAACATGCCCACCACCACGTTGCTGCTGGACACCGCCGCTTCGCCCGCGCCGATGTGGCGCAACGGCCCATCTGCCGGCTTGTGCCACAGGCCCTGGCCGTTGCCGAGCCAGTAGCCGCCGCTGCCGTCCTCGGCCATGGACAGCACCCCGCGCTGCAACGCGCCGGTCCAGTCCGCGCGCTGCCAGCGCCCGTCGGCGCCGAGCCGGTACAGATTGCCGTTGGCGCTGACCCACAGGCCGTCGGACAATGCGATCACCGCCGCCACCTTCTGCCGCGCGTCGGTGGCGTCGGGGAGCCGATAGGCGCTGGCGCGCGTGCCGTCGTAGCGCACCAGGCCCTTGATGGTGCCGACCCACAGCACCCCGCTCGCATCGAACGCCAGACCCACCACCGCGCTGTCGAGCATCGCGTCGATCTCGCTGTCGCCGGCCTGGATGCGCTGCACGCGCCCGTCCGCGGGCAGCCGATACAGGCCGCCGGCATAGGTGCCGAACACCACCTCGTCGCCGCGGCTGGCGATCGCGAACACGTCGTCGCTGCGCAGCGCCGGTTGCGTGGCCATGTTGAAATGGCGGAAGCCGCGGCGCCCGGCATCGAGCACGCTCAGGCCGCCGCCTTCGCAGGCGACCCAGACCCGGTTGCGCGCATCGACATGCAGTTCCTGCACGTAGTTGCAGCGCAGGGACTGCGGATCGGCCGGGTCGTGGCGCCAGACGCGGAACTCGCGGCCGTCGTAGCGGGCCAGGCCGTCGCCGCTGGCGACCCACAGGTAGCCGTCGCGATCCAGGCCCAGCCGCGAGATCTCGCTGGACGGCAGCCCATGTTCGGCGCCCAGCACGCGGAACCGCGGCAGCTCCGGCACGGCCGCCAGCGCGCTGGCGCAGCAGCAGGCCAGCACCAGCAGCCAGGCGAGCGTCCAGGCGCGCCGCTGGCGTCGAGGACGGGGGATTTGCATCGACATCGGCTCCAGCGGCAGTGAACGATCGGCGGCGGATGAACACCGGCGCACTGCCGGGGCCGGCCGCGCACAGCGCAGCCGCTCCGTGCCGCCCTTGCGCGGCAGCGTTCTTATACCCCGCGGCACCCGAAAAATCACACCCGGCGCGCCCTGCAACGAACCATTGCGCGCAGCACAGGCGCAGGCGGTGCGGACTGCGCCTAGAATCCGGCCTACTCCCTCGCCTGGCCCGCCCATGCTCCAGCGCTGCCTCACCGCCCTGCTGCTGATCTGCCCGACCGCCGCGCTGGCGGCCCCGGCGCAGTACGCCCTGGACCCGGTGCACACCCGCGTGCTGTTCGCGATCGAGCACGCCGGATTCTCCAAGGCGCTGGGCACCGTGTCCGGCAGCACCGGCACCCTGCTGTTCGATCCGGACGACTGGCGCAGCGCGCGGCTGGATGCGCGGGTGCCGCTGCAACGGCTCGACCTGGGCGACGAAAAATGGAACCGCGCCGCGCTGGCGCGCAACCTGGTCGACGGCGAGCGCTATCCCGAGGCGCACTTCGTCTCCACCCGGATCGAGCCGATCGACGCCACCCATGCCAAGGTGTTCGGCACGCTGACCCTGCACGGCGTCAGCCGCGAGATCGCGCTGGAGGTGACCCTCAACGCGCTCAAGCGGCATCCGCTGCCGCCGTTCCGCCGCACCGTGGGGTTTTCCGCCACCGCCACGCTGCAGCGCGCCGACTTCGGCATCGACGCCTGGCCGTCGGTGATCGGCGCCGCGGTCGAACTGCGCATCGAGGCCGAGGCCACCCGCAACGGCGGAGCCGACGCCGAGCCAGCGCCAGCGACCACGCCCACCACCGATCCCGACACCCCGCCCAGCGCCAACCAGGACGCCACGCCATGACCGCCAAGAACACCGCCGAGCGTTGGGGCGGCGTCAGCCAGACCCTGCATTGGTTGATCGCCGCCCTGATCCTGCTGCTCGGCGTGGTCGGCCTGACCATGGGCGAATTGCCGAAGACGCCCAAGTACTTCTGGGTCTACACCGCGCACAAGTCGCTGGGGCTGACCGTGCTGGCGCTGGTGATCGCGCGGCTGAGCTGGCGCCTGTACGCCGGCGCGCCCAAGCCGGTGCCGGGCACGCCGAGCTGGCAGGAACGCATCGCCAGCGCCACCCACGCGCTGCTGTACGTGCTGATCTTCGGCATGCCGCTGTCCGGCTGGCTGTACGACTCGACCAGCGGCCTGCGCCCGTTCCGCTGGTTCGGCCTGGTCGCCGTGCCCAAGCTCAGCGCCCCCGACGAGCGCCTGCGCGACCTGTCGCACGCGGTGCACGAATGGGGCTTCTGGATCCTGATCGCGGTGGTGCTGGCGCATGCCGGCGCCGCCTTCTACCACCACCTGTTCCAACGCGATGCCACCCTGGCGCGGATGTTGCCGCGCGGTTGGCTGAGCCCCAAATCCTGAGGAGTTCCAGCATGTCGTCCCGTTTCGCCTCCCCCGCCGCCGTCGCCGCCAGCCTGGTGGCGATGCTCGCCGCCCCCGCATTCGCCGCCGACTACGTGCAGGCGCCGGGCTCGAGCCTGGTGTTCGCCAGCAAGTACGACGGCGAAGTGTTCACCGGCCAGTTCCCCGGCTTCGACACCAAGCTCAGCTTCGACCCGGCCAACCTGGCCGCCAGTAAGCTCGACGTGGCGATCCCGCTGGCCGGCGCCAAGAGCGGCAATGCCGACCGCGACTCGACCTTGCAGGGCGCCGACTTCTTCAATGTCGCCAAGTTCGCCACCGCGCACTACCGCGCCGACAAGTTCCGCGCGCTGGGCAACAACCAGTACGCCGCCGACGGCACCCTTGAGCTGCGCGGCGTGACCAAGCCGGTGACCCTGACCTTCACCTGGACCCCGGGCGCGCAGCCGGTGCTGGCCGGCAAGGCCACCGTCAAGCGCCTGGATTTCGGCGTCGGCGGCGGCGACTGGGCCGACACCAAGACCATCCCCAACGAAACCGCGATCAGCACCAAGGTCGTGTTCAAGGCGAAGTGAGTCGCCACCGGCCGCAGCGGCACGCGGCCACTGGGCGGCGGATTCCCTCGTCGGGTCCGCCGCTTTTTTTGTGCCCGCACCGGCGCGGCGAGGGGCATTGCCGACCGTCTTGCCAGCGATGCCAGGCCGCGTGCGCTGCGCGCCCGCATGCCGAGGCCGGCCGATAGCGCGCATCGACGCCCATGCCACACTTGCGGCATGGAAAAGGAGATCTTCAAGACCGCGCGGCTGACCGGCAGACACCTGCGCCTGTCCGACGTCGATGCCTTGGTCGCGGTCTACGGCGACGCCGAGGCCATGCGTTGGGTCGGCGACGGCGAACCGCTGGATCGCGCGCAATGCGTGGAATGGGTGACCGTGTCCGAGCGCAACTACCGCACGCGCGGCTACGGCATGTCCGCGCTGGTGGAGCGGGCCAGCGGCCAGACCGTCGGCTTCTGCGGGCTGGTGCATCCCGCCGGCCAGGCCGAGGCCGAACTGAAATACGCGTTCAGACGCGAGCATTGGGGGCGCGGGCTGGCGACCGAAGCGGCGCGTGCGATGCTGGCCTATGCGCGCGAGGAACTCGGCCTGCGGCACGCGATCGCCACCGCGTATCCGCAGAACCTGGCCTCGCTGCGCGTGCTGCGCAAGGCCGGCATGCAGCCCGCGCCGACCCGCACGGACGCGGACGGCACGCGCATCTGCTGTTTCGTGTGGCAGGCGGCCACGCCGCTAGCAAGCGAGCAATCGCACGGCACCGCGCTTCCAGCCGGCCTGGCATCGGAATAGACGTGGCGCGTTTGCTGTGGCGACAGCGGACAGCGGGCCGACCGCGTCAGCCGACCGCGATCGCCGCTTTCCGCGCGCCGCCTCAGTAGTCGAAACGCTCGCCCGCAAGCGGCGGCGTCGCCGCCGGCTGGCGCAGCGCATGCGTGCGTTGCTCGAAGGCGAAACCGTATCCCAGCAGCCGCTGCTCGCTGAACTCCGGGCCCAGGAACGACACCCCCACCGGCAGGCCGTCGGCGGTGAACCCCGCCGGCACGGTCAGCTCGGGCCAGCCGGCCACGCTCGCCAGGCCCGGACCGAAGTTGCCGAACAAGCCGCGCGCATTGCGCTGCGCGGGTTCTCCGATGCGGTTGATGCGCATGGTCTGGGTCGGATAGACGATCGCGTCGAGGCGGTCGCGGGTCAGCAGCGCCTGCATCGACGCCTTGACGAACTGGCGGCCCTGCTCGCGGGCGGCCAGATAGGACGCGTCGGTCGGCGGCAGCGCCGCGGCTTCCTCGCGGTAGCCGTCGCGGCGCCCCGGATTCGGGAAGGCGCCGGCCGGGGTCGACGCGTTGAGCGCCTCGCTCAACGCCAGGATATCCGCATGGCGTTGCGGATACCGCGGCGGGAACGACGCCGGCAGATACGCATCCAGGCTGGGTGCGGCTTCGGTGCGCACGATGATCGCCTGCAGCTCGCCGCTCAGGCGCAGCAGCCACGGCGGCAGTTCGATCTCCACCACCGACGCACCGCTGGCCCGCAACGCATCGAGCGCGGCCTGCATCGCCGCGTCCACCTGTGGGTCGTCGCCGGAAAAGTCGCGCCGCGGAAAGCCGATGCGCGCACCGCGCAGGGCATCGGCGCGCAACCCGAACATGGCATCGGCGGGATCGCGACCGCTCGCATCGCGCGCCACCGCCGGCCGCCGATCCGCCTCCTGCAGCACGCTCAGGACCAGCGCGGCATCGGCGACGGAGCGCGCGATGGGACCGACCGCGTCGAGCGTGGGCGCATTCGGCTGGATGCCCGCATAGCCGATCGCGCCGGTGGTCGGGCGCAGGCCGACCACGCCGTTGGTCGCGGCAGGCCAGCGCGCCGAGCCGGTGGTGTCGGTCGCGATCCCCACCGGCGCGTAGCCGGCCGCGACGCCGACGGCGGTGCCGCTGGACGAGCCGGCCGGGCTGTAGGCGAGGTTGTGCGGATTGCGCGTCTGCCCGCCCAGCGAACTCAGCGCCGGCCCCGAGGCCAGCTCGCTCAGGTTGACCTTCGCCAGGATGATGGCGCCCGCCTCGCGCAGCCGCGCGACCACCGCCGCGTCCGCATACGGCACCGCGCCGCGCAGGCCGTAGAAGCCGAGCGTGGTGGGGAGATCGCCGGTGTTGATGTTGTCCTTGAGCAGTACCGGAATGCCGTGCAGTGGCGAGCGGCGTCCGCTGGCGCGGCGCTCGGCATCCAGCGCGCGGGCCTGCTCCAGCGCGTGCGGGTTGAGGCTGATGACCGCATGCAGTTGCGGATCGTAGGCCTGGATCCGCGCCAGCGACAGCGCAACCAGTCGCTCCGAACTCAACGCGCCGCTGTCGATCGCGCGGTTGATCTCGGCGATGCTCGCGGTCTGCAGGTCGAACCGGCGCGGCGCATGGTCGTGCGCCGCGGCGACGCTCCACAGCAGCGCGAGCGCCGCCAGGCCGGCACGGTAGGAAAGCCTCATTTCGCCGCCTCTGCGTTTGTCGCCATGCTCGGAATGACCTGTTGTGCGATGCCGCGCCAGGCGTCGCGACCTGCCGCTATTGTTGCCCGGCCGCCAGCCAGGCCGTGAGCTGCGCGAGATCGAACGGCCACTGCAGTTCGCGCCCCGCCGCATCGCGCAGCACCGGCACCCGCTCGCCGTAGCGCGCTTCCAGCGCCGCGTCGCCGTCGATGAACACGCTTTCCAGGTCGCCGGCGCGCGCCTGCGCCAGGACCGTCAGTGCCAGGTCGCACAGGTGGCAATCGTCGCGCTGGTACAGGGTCAGGGACAGCGCGGCGGCTCCGATGCTGCGCTGCGGGCGTCCGCAGCAGGCCAGGGGCATAGAATAGACGGTCTTTGGCCTACCACCTCTCCGGCACGCATGGCTGTCAGCACCTTCGACCTGTTCAAGATCGGCATCGGGCCGAGCTCTTCGCACACCGTGGGGCCGATGCGCGCGGCCGAGCGCTTCGTGCACCGTTGGCTGCTGGATCCGGGCCGGCTGCACGAGGTGGTGCGGATCCGTGCCGAGGTGTTCGGCTCGCTGGCGCTGACCGGGCGCGGCCACGGCACCGACAAGGCGGTGCTGCTCGGGCTGGAAGGGCAGCGCCCGAACCTGATCGACCCGGACATCATCCCGAGCACGCTCGAACGCATCCGCAGCAGCAAGCGCATCAACCTGATGGGCCAGCACAGCATCGCTTTCGACGAGAAGCGCGACCTGGCGCTGAACAAGCGCCAGAAGCTGCCGTACCACACCAACGGCATGCGCTTCACCGCCTACGCCGCCGACGAGCAGGTGATCGCCACGCGCGACTATTACTCGGTCGGCGGCGGCTTCGTGGTCAACCAGGACGACGCTGCCGACGACCGCATCGTCGCCGACGAAACCCCGCTGCCCTACCCGTTCAAGAGCGGCGACGAACTGCTGGCGCAGGCCGCGCGCAGCGGCCTGAGCATCGCCGCGCTGATGTTCGAGAACGAGAAATGCTGGCGCAGCGAGGACGAGATCCGCGCCGGCCTGCGCGAGCTGTGGAACGCGATGCAGGCCTGCGTGGCGCGCGGCATCCGCGAGGAAGGCACCCTGCCCGGCGGCCTGCACGTCTCGCGCCGCGCGCCGGCGCTGTACCGCGAGCTGTCGTCCAAGCCGGAGGCGGCGATGCGCGATCCGCTGACCACGCTGGACTGGGTCAACCTGTACGCGCTGGCGGTCAACGAAGAGAACGCCGCCGGCGGGCGCGTGGTCACCGCGCCGACCAACGGCGCGGCCGGGATCATCCCGGCGGTGCTGCACTACTTCGACCGCTTCTGCCCGGGCAGCGACGAGCAGCGCATCTTCGACTTCCTGCTGACCGCCGCGGCGATCGGCATCCTGTACAAGGAAAACGCCTCCATCTCCGGCGCCGAGGTCGGTTGCCAGGGCGAGGTCGGCGTGGCCTGCTCGATGGCCGCCGGCGGCCTGGTCGCCGCGCTCGGCGGCAAGCCGGGACAGATCGAGAACGCCGCCGAGATCGGCATGGAACACAATCTCGGCCTGACCTGCGATCCGATCGGCGGGCTGGTGCAGATCCCGTGCATCGAGCGCAACGCGATGGGCGCGGTGAAGGCGATCAACGCCAGCCGCATGGCCATGCGCGGCGACGGCAAGCACAAGGTGTCGCTGGACAAGGTGATCCGCACCATGCGCGACACCGGCCGCGACATGCAGGACAAGTACAAGGAAACCAGCCGCGGCGGGCTCGCGGTGAACGTGATCGAGTGCTGAGCTGATGCCCGCGGCGCGGCCTGCATGCACCAGCGGGGCGCGCGGGGCGTGCCTGCGAACGCGGCAAGCCGGCGCCGGCGGCGCCCAGTCCACGGCATCGGCGCGCCCCCTAACGCGCGCGACCGCGTCCCCCGCGCCAGGCCTGCGCGGATGAATCGCCTCGCCGCGGCGGTCGCGATCGCCACGGCGCAGGCGTTTGCTGCAGTGCGGATAAAGATCCGCGCACCAGCGCCGATAGCGACTGTGACGAC
This sequence comes from Xanthomonas sp. WHRI 7945, assembly GCF_035026585.1. Lineage (NCBI taxonomy): Bacteria > Pseudomonadati > Pseudomonadota > Gammaproteobacteria > Lysobacterales > Lysobacteraceae > Xanthomonas > Xanthomonas sp. WHRI 7945. The sequence continues at coordinate 344,504 of NZ_JAYIQP010000001.1, read as the reverse complement.
CCGCCGATTCGGCACTGGAATGCTCTTGCAGTCCCACCCCGCTTCCTGCTGCACCCGTGCGCTGCAGCTGGCCATGCTCCTGGGAGCGTGGTGCTCGCTCGTGCCGACGGCGGCCGCCCTGCAGCCGGACAAGCAGTTCAACCACTACGAAAGCCAACGCTGGGGCCTGGAACAGGGGCTGCCGCAGCTGAGCGTGCAGGCCTTCGCGCAGGACCGGCAGGGCTACCTGTGGATCGGCACGATGAGCGGGCTAGCGCGCTTCGACGGCGTGCGCATGACCACCTTCGGCGAAAAGGCGCCGGCGCACCTGCCCGGCCCGATGATCAAGGCCTTGCACGTGGATCCCAGTGGCGACCTGTGGATCGGGACCTACCGCGGGTTGGCGCGCTACCGCGACGGGCGCTTCAGCAACCTGCTGCCGCAGGATCCGCAGTCGCCGCTATTGAACATCGAAGCGATCGCGGTCGACGCGCAGGGCACGGTGCTGGTCGCGGCGCAGGACGGCGTCTACGCCGTGGTCGGCGACCGCCTGCGCCTGCGCCATCGCATCGCCGACGGTGCCTATGCCCTGCTGCCACGCGGCCGCGAGCTGTGGGTCGGCACGCGCGGCGCCGTGCTGCGTTTCGCTGCCGATGACGACGACGCGCCGCTGCCGCTGCCGGCGGACGCGCGCGAGGCGCCGGTACGGCAGTTGCTGGACGCGCAGGGACGGCTGTGGGCGGGCAGCCGCGACGGCCTGCTGTTCCGCCGCGATGGCCGCTGGCAGCGCCTGCCCGGCGACCCGGCGCTGACCCGGCGCGCGGTGGAAGCGCTGTTCCAGGACAGCGACGGCAACCTGTGGGTGGGCCTGCCCGGCTACCTGCTGCGCGTGCGCGACGGCGGCATCGTCGAGCAGTACGCCGAAGGCAACCAGGACGCCGGCGCCAGCGCGATCTTCGAAGATCGCGAGCGCAACCTGTGGCTGGGCAGCCGCTGGAAGGGCGCGACCCGCCTGTGGAACGGCTGGACGCGCCGCTACAGCAGTTACGAAGGCCTGGCCGACCCGTTGGTGTGGACCCTGGCGCGCGATCCCGACGGCTCGCTGTGGGTCGGCACCGGCAGCGGCCTGGCGCGGCTGCGCGATGGCCGCTACCAGCAGGTCCTGAGCCGCGAACAGCTGCCCGCCGATGTCCCCTACACCTTGCTGGCCGAACCCGGCCAGCTGTGGATCGGCACCCGCCGCGGCGCCGTGCTGTACCGCGACGGGCGCGCCACGCTGCCGCCGCTGCTGGCGCCGCTGCGCGAACTGCAGATCAGCGGCATCGTCCGCGACCGCGCGCAGCGCCTGTGGTTCGCCAGCAGCGACGGCCTGTTCCGCAGCGACGGCAGCCGCCTGCATCGCTACGGCACCAGCGACGGCCTGCGCGACCCGCGCATCCGCCTGATCCACGAGACCGGCGACGGCCGCCTGCTGGTCGGCACCCAGGCCGGCCTGTACGAATTGCGCGGTGAGCGCCTGGTGTCGCTGGCCGACGCCGGCTCGGCGCTGGCCGACGCCGACGTCACCGCCGTGCACGAATTGCCCGGCGGGCAGTGGGTGGTCGGCACGCTGTCGGAACAGCTGTGGGTGTTCGACGGCAAGCGCTGGACCATGTTCGACGAACGCGACGGGCTGCCCGACAACGCCGCGTTCTTCATCGCCGACGACGGCCACGGCAGCCTGTGGGTGGCGGGCCTGCGCGGCGTCTACCGGATGCCGTTGGCGAGCCTGCTCAAGCGCATCGAGGTGCCGGCCACGCCGTTGCAGGCCGAGCTGCTGCTCAACGAGCGCGGCGAGCGCCATGGCGGCGTGCAGGGCCTGTGCTGCAACGGCGCCGGCAACGGCAAGGGCTTCATCGACAACGGCACGCTGTGGCTGCCCAGCCGCGACGGCGTGGTGAGCATGGACACCGCCGGCATCGTCAAGAACCCGGTGGCGCCGCAGCCGGTGGTGGAACGCGTCCGCGCGCAGGGCCGCTGGCTGGCGCCGCAGGCGCTGCGCGAGGCGCCGCTGCCGGCGCAGGCGCGCGACCTGGATTTCGAGTTCACCGCCGCCTCGTTCCAGGCCCCGGAGAACGTGGAACTGCGCTACCGCCTGCTCGGCTACGACACCCGCTGGCGCACCCTCGACGACCTCCGCCAGCGCGTGGCGACCTATACCAACCTGCCCGGCGGCGACTACGTGTTCGAAGTCACCGGCAGCAACAACGCCGGCGTCTGGGCGCAGGCCCCGGCGCGGCTGCCGCTGCGCATCCGGCTGCGTTTCCAGGAGACGCTGTACTACAAGCTGCTGCTGGGGCTGGGCCTGCTGGCGCTGCTGCTGCTCGGCATCCGCATGGCGCGCCTGGTCAACCAGCGCCAGCGCGAGCGGCTGGAACGGCAGGTGCACAAGCGCACCGAAGCGCTGCAGGCGGCCAACCAGCGCCTGCAGGAAGCCAGCTTCACCGACGACCTGACCCAACTGCGCAACCGCCGCTACCTGTCGCTGCACATTCCCAGCGACATCGCGCTGTACCGGCGCATGGCCGCCAACGACCAGGACATGCTGTCCTCGGGCATGCTGTTCGCGCTGATCGACATCGACCATTTCAAGGCGATCAACGACAGCGGCGGCCACCACACCGGCGACGCGGTGCTGCAGCAGATGGCGCAGTTGCTGGTCAAGCTGACCCGCGAAAGCGACTACGTGGTGCGCTGGGGCGGCGAGGAATTCCTGCTGGTGCTGCGCTCGGCGCCGCGCGAGAACCTGACCGTGGCGGCCGAGCGCCTGTGCCGGGCGATCGCCGCACACCGTTTCACCCTCGATCACGGCCGCCAGGGCCAGGTCACCTGCTCGATCGGCCTGGCCGAATTCCCGTTCGTGCACGATCCCGACAGCCGCCTGGGCTGGGAACAATTGCTGATCCTCGCCGACCGCGCGCTGTACCAGGCCAAGGCCAAGGGCCGCAACGGCTGGGCCGCGTACCGGCCGGCGCTGGGCACGCAGGCCGAGCAGGTGCTGGCGGCGTTGCAGGAGCCGGCCGAGCGCATGCAGCACCACGCCTGCCTGAGCCTGGTGCACGGCAACTGCTGAGCCGCGTTGACGCCCCGCGTGCGCGGCGTGGGCTAGAGTCGCCGCGTCCCCCGCAGGTTCTCCCACCGCATGCGCCGACCCCTTTCGTTCCTTGCCGCGCTCGCCGCCGCCTCCCTGTTGCTGCCATGCCATGCCGCCACCCCGGCGCGCTATGGCCCGCAGTTGGAAGGCTTCGACTATCCCTCGAAGGTCGCGCACTACGCCCTCGTCTCGCAAGGTCAGTCCCTGCAGATGGCCTATCTGGACGTGGCGCCGACCGGCACGCCCAATGGCCGTACCGCGGTCCTGCTGCACGGCAAGAACTTCTGCGCCGCGACCTGGGAAGACACCATCGCGGCGCTGAGCGCGCACGGCTACCGGGTGATCGCGCCGGACCAGGTCGGCTTCTGCAAGTCGAGCAAGCCGGCGGCCTACCAGTTCTCGTTCGCGCAGTTGGCGGCCAACACGCACGCGCTGCTGGAGCACCTCGGCATCGCCCGCGCGGTGGTGGTCGGGCACTCGATGGGCGGCATGCTGGCGATCCGCTATGCGCTGATGTATCCGCAGGCCACCGACCACCTGGCCCTGGTCAATCCGATCGGGCTGGAAGACTGGAAGGCGCTCGGCGTGCCCTGGCAAAGCGTGGACGCGTGGTACCAAAGCGAACTGAAGACCGACTTCGACAGCATCAAGAACTACCAGCTGCGCACCTACTACGCGGGCCAGTGGAAACCCGAATTCGAACGCTGGGCGCGCATGCAGGCCGGCATGTATGCCGGCCCCGGCAAGCAGGCGGTGGCCTGGAACCAGGCGCTGACCTACGACATGGTGTTCAACCAGCCGGTGGTCTACGAACTGCCGCAACTGAAGGTCGCCACCACGCTGCTGATCGGCCAGAAGGACACCACCGCGATCGGCAAGGCGCTGGCGCCGGAGGCGGTGAAGGCGCAGCTCGGCGACTACCCCGCCCTCGGCAAACGCGCGGCGGCGGCGATTCCCGGCGCCAAGCTGGTCGAATTCGCCGAACTGGGCCACTCGCCGCAGGTGCAGGACCCGCAGCGCTTCAACGCCGCATTGCTGGACGCGCTGTCGCACTGAGCCGTGCGGCCCGCCGGGCCGCTGCACGTATTGCTCGTTCCATGCCACGCGCCGCTGCGTCGTCCGACCCAGCGGCGCACAGCGCTTGCGCCCTGCAGCATGACAGGCGCCATCGACTGTCTGCGCGAGCCCGCGGAACCAACGTTGTCACCCATTACTGAGATAGCCACCCCGATTGTTCAGCGCGGGGAATTGACAACGTTATCACCGCATCCGACGGTCCGTTCTCCAGCACGCCCGCACGACCCCGGTCGCGCCCAGGCGTGCTGGAAAGCAGCGCGTACAGGGGGAAAGGTCCGGCTGCCCCGGAAACGCAGGAACCACATCGCACAGGACAGGAGGTTTCACCATGAACGTGAAATTCGCTCTACCGTGGCTGTTGTGCTGTACCGCCCTCGTCGGATTCGCTTCCCAGGCACGCGCGCAGTCGGTGTCGTGCAGCGGCATCGCCGCCTGGGACGCGGCCAAGATCTACCAGAGCGGCGACAAGCTGGTGTTCCAGGGCAAGCTGTACCAGGCCACCACGCAGATATGGAACGCCGCGCCCACCTATTGCACCAGCTGCGGCTGGTACCAGGAACTGGGCACCTGCAGCACCACCGCCAACCAACCGCCGAGCGTGGCCCTGAGCGCGCCGGCCAGCGGCGCCAGCTTCGCCAGCGGCGCCACGATCACTGTGTCGGCGAATGCCGCGGATGCCGACGGCAGCATCGCCAAGGTCGAGTTCTTCCGCGGCGGCACCTCGCTGGGCAGCGACACCAGTTCGCCGTACAGCGTCACCTGGAACAACGCCAGCGCCGGCAGCCACCAGCTCACCGCCGTGGCGACCGACAACCAGGGTGCGACCGCCACCTCCGCGGCCCGCGGCATCACCGTCACCGGCACCCCGCCCACCGACACCACCGCACCGAGTGTGCCGACCGGCCTGGCCTCGGCCACGCAGACCAGCAGCAGCGCCACCCTGTCGTGGAACGCGGCCAGCGACAACGCCGGCGGCAGCGGCATCGCCGGCTACCGCGTGTACCGCAACGGCACCCTGGTCGGCTCGCCCACCGGCACCGCCTATACCGACTCGGCACTGGCCGCCGACACCAGCTACAGCTACCAGGTCGCCGCACGCGACAACGCCGGCAACGCCTCGGCCAACAGCGCGGCGCTGAGCGTACGCACCAGGCCGGCCGGCAATGGCGGCGGCAAGCGCGTCATCGGCTACTTCGTGCAGTGGGGCATCTACGGCCGCAACTACCAGGTCGCCGACATCGAGAAGAGCGGCTCGGCCAACTACATGACCCACATCAACTACGCCTTCGGCAATGTGCGCAACAACCGCTGCGAAGTGGGCGTGGTGCAGCCGTCCGATCCCAACACCGGCGCCGGCGGCGACGCGTTCGCCGACTACACCAAGGCGTTCGCGGCCGCGCAGAGCGTCGATGGCGTGGCCGATACCTGGGACCAGCCGCTGCGCGGCAACTGGAACCAGCTGAAGAAGCTCAAGGCCAAGCACCCGGGCCTGAAGGTGCTGATCTCGCTCGGCGGCTGGACCTGGTCGCGCGGTTTCGCCAGCGCCGCACGTCCGGAGAACCGCCAGGCCTTCGTGGCGTCGTGCATCGACGCCTACATCCGCGGCAATCTGCCGGTCACCGACGGCGCAGGCGGCACGGCGGCCGCGGCCGGCGTGTTCGACGGCATCGACATCGACTGGGAATATCCCAACGCCTGCGGCCTCAGCTGCGGCAGCGCCGAGGATCGGCAGAACTTCACCGCGCTGCTGGCCGAGTTCCGGCGCCAGCTCAACGAGGTCCGCTCCGGCCTGCTGCTGACCGTGGCGGTCGGCGCCGGCGTGGACAAGATCCGCGCGACCGATCCGGCGCAGTACCACCCGTCGCTGGACTACATCAACGTCATGACCTACGACTTCCATGGCGCGTTCGAGCCGACCACCAACCACCACTCGGCGCTGTTCGATTCGCCGGCCGATCCGTCCACCGGCGACCAGCGCTACTACAACAGCAACGACGCGATGCAGGCGTTCCTGGATGCCGGCGTGCCCGCGGCCAAGCTCAACCTCGGCATCGGCTTCTACGGGCGCGGCTGGAGCAACGTGCCCAACGTCAACAACGGCCTGTACCAGAGCGGCAGCCCGGCGCCCGGCACCTACGAGGCCGGCATCGAGGACTACAAGGTCCTGAAGAACGCGGCCGGCACCTCGCATACCGACAACGCTGCCGGCGCGCACTGGAAGTACAACGGCAGCACCTTCTGGAGCTACGACACGCCCGGCGTGATCACCCAGAAGATGGGCTACGTGAAGGCGCAGGGCCTGGGCGGCGCCTTCTTCTGGGAGTTCAGCGGCGACGCGCCGCAGGCGGAACTGGTCAAGGCGGTCAGCAACGGGCTGCAATAAGCGGCGCAGCGACGCCATCCAGCAAACGAAACGCCGGCGCAAGCCGGCGTTTCTCTTTGCGCGTCCCCGATACGGGGTCGGACGTCGTCGCGGTGCACGCAATCGCTCAGTCGGCGGCGATGCGCAACACGTCATCGAGCAATGCGGCCGCGGTCACCTCGGCGCCGGCACCCGGGCCCTGGATCAACAACGGCTGCTGCAGGTAGCGGTCGCTGTGCAGCGCGACGCGGTTGTCGGTGCCGGCACCGCTGGCCAGCGGATGGCCCAGCGGCAATGCGCGCAACCCCACCGACGCGCCGTGCGCATCGAAACGGCCGACGAAGCGCAGGCAGGCGCCGTTCGCGCTGGCCTGCGCCAGGCGCGCGGCCAGCGGCGCATCCAGCGCCGACAGCACCGCATCCAGCTCGCTCGGCGCTGCCGCGGCCAGCGCGGGCGGCAGCAGCGACTCCACCTGCACCTGCTCGGCGCGCAGCGGCAGCCCGGCAGCGCGCGCCAGGATCAGCAGCTTGCGGCGCACGTCCTCGCCGGACAGGTCCTCGCGCGGATCCGGCTCGGTATAGCCGGCCGCCGCCGCCTCGCGCACGCAGTCCGAAAACGCCTGCGTGCCGTCGTAGCGATGGAACAGCCACGCCAGCGATCCCGACAGCACGCCCTCCACCGCATGGATATGGTCGCCGCCAGCGACCAGCGCGCGCAGGCTGCTCAGCAGCGGCAGGCCGGCGCCGACCGTGGCGCTGTCGCCGTAGTGGGTGGCGCCCGTATGCCGCGCCGCCTCGATCTGCTGCGCGCGCTCCAGCGCCGCGCCGCGTCCTAGCTTGTTCGCGGTGACCACGTGCACGCCGCGCGCCAGCCACTGCGCATGCCGCTGCGCGACCGCGTCGCTGGCGGTGGCGTCGACCAGCACGTCGCCACGGCGCAGCTCGTCCGCCGCGAGGTCGTGCGCGCGCGCGCCGCGCGGCGCGGCGTTGGCCGCGTCCAGCGCGTGCGCGCTGGCATTGGCCAGGCACACCTGGCGCGTGCGCGAATTGGCCAGCCAGGCGAAGGCCGGCAGGCCCGCGCGCCGCTGCTGCAAGGCCTGGTAGCGCGCGACGAAGGCGCGGCCGACGGTGCCGGTACCGAGCAAGGCCAGCTGCGGCGCATGCACGACTGCCTCGGCGCGCAGCCGCGGCGCGAGCGCGTCGTCGGCGAGACGGCTCACGCGTCCACCCGTTTGCGTGCCACCGCCTCGCTGGCCTGCTGCGCGCGCAGCAGACCCGCCTGCAGGTCGGCGACCAGGTCCGCGCTGGACTCGATGCCCACCGACAGGCGCAGCAGACCGTCGCCGATGCCGGCATTGGCGCGCGCCTCGGCGGTCATCGCCGCATGCGTCATCGACGCCGGGTGCGCGACCAGGCTCTCGACCCCGCCCAGCGACTCGGCCAGGGTGAAATAGCGCAGGCCATCGACGAAGGCGCGCACCTCGGCCTCGCCGCCGGCCAGCTCGAAGCTGATCATCGCGCCGAAGCCCTGCTGCTGCCGCGCTGCGACCGCGTGACCCGGATGCGTGGCCAGGCCCGGGTAATAGACCTGGCTGACCGCCGCATGCCCGTCCAGCAGCGCCACCACCGCCTGCGCGTTCTCTTGGTGCACGCGCAGGCGCGCATCCAGCGTGCGCAGGCCGCGCAGGGTCAGGAACGCGTCGAACGGCGAACCGGTCAGGCCCAGCGCATTCGCCCACCACACCAGTTGCTGGTGCAGCTCGGCATCGGCGGCGATCACCGCGCCGCCGACCACATCGCTATGGCCGTTGACGTACTTGGTGGTGGAGTGGATGACGATGTCGGCGCCGAACGCGATCGGCTTCTGCAGCGCCGGCGACAGGAAGGTGTTGTCGACCACCGCCAGCGCGCCGGCCTTGTGCGAGGCATCGATGACGAAGCGCAGGTCGGTGATGCGCAGCAGCGGGTTGGACGGGGTCTCGATCAGCACCAGCTTCGGCGCCTGCGCCAGCGCCTCGGCCAGCGAGCGTGGATCGGTCAGGTCGGCGGTGATCAGGTCGAAATGGCCCTTCTTGGCCAGTGCGTTGAACAGCCGCCAGCTGCCGCCGTACGCATCGTGCGGCACCACCAGCTTGTCGCCCGGCTGCAGCAGCGCGTTGAGCACCAGGTTGATCGCGCCCATCCCGGTGGCGGTGATGACGCCGCCGGCGCCGCCTTCCAGTTCCGCCAGCGCCTCGCCGAGCAGGTCGCGGGTCGGGTTGCCGCTGCGGGTGTAGTCGTACTGGCGCTTGTTGCCGAAGCCGTCGAAGCTGAAGTTCGACGACAGCACGATCGGCGGGGTCACCGCGCCGTAGGCGGTATCGCGGTCGATGCCGGCGCGCACCGCGGCGGTGGCGGCGCTACAGGGCAGATCGTTGTCGTGGGCAGTGCTCATGCGGTAGCTCCGGTGGGGCGAAGGGCGGTGGCGAGGATCGCGTCGATGCGGTCGGTTTCTTTCAGGAAGGCGTCGTGCCCGTACGGCGAGCGCAGCACGCGCAGGCTGCCGCGCGGGCCCAGCCCTTCGACCAGGGTGACCAGGTCGGCCAGTGGCACCAGGCGGTCGCCTTCGACCGCGACCACCACGGTCGGCACGGCGACGGCGGCCGGGTCGATGCGGTGCAGGTCGATGGATTCGGACAGGCGCAGGTAGGCGTTGACCTGGGTGCGCGCCACGTACTGCGCGCCGGCAGCATCCAGGTAGTCCTCGGCGGCGACGCGGACGCGGCCGTTGATCACTTCCGGCGGCGCATCGAAGCGCTCGCCGAACTCTTCCGGGGTGCGGTAGCTGAGCATCGCGAACTGCCGCGCCAGCGACAGCCCGTGGCTCTCGGCGCACTGCAGCTGGCCCAGCGCCACCGCGCGGCGCTGCAGCGCGCGCCACGCCGCAGCATACGGATGCGCGCGGTGCGCGCCGCTGACCGCGACCAGCTTGTCCAGGCGCTGCGGATGCCGCACCGCCAGCTGCAGGCCGACCAGCGCGCCGTAGGAATAGCCGACGAAACCGTGCAAGCGGTCGATGCCCAGCGCGTCGAGCAGCGCGGCGATCGCATCGGCCTGGTCGGCGCTGTCGATCGGCGCGTCAAGGCTGCCGTCGGCACCGACGAAGTCGAACGCCAGCAGCCGCCGCTGGCTCGGGTCCAGCGCACGGCCGGCAGCGACCAGGCCCTCGGCCCAACCCTTCTCGGGAAAACTGGCATTGGCGGCCAGATGGCGATGCGCGGAGATGCCGCCGGCGACGAACACCACCGGCGCCTGTGCCGGGCCGGTGAGTTCGTAGCGCAGGCGCAGCAACTGCACGCCGGCATGACGCAGCGGCAGCGCCACCGCGACTTCGCCGCGCAGCGCGAGCACGCCATCGGCTGCCGGCGCGACGGCAGCGGCAGGGCGGTCGAGCGGCGCATTCACGGCAAGGGGGCGGTTGGGCGTATTCACGAGGCTCATGGCGATATCCGGGGAGGAACGGCCATCGAGCTTCGCGGAGCTCGCGTTCGACGTGCGGAAGGCACGAATCGAACCATCTTTCGGCGGACGCGGTGGTCCCCGCAGGATTTGGCACCTACACGGTCGCTTGCGCGTTCGCTGGCTGCCCCGGCATCAAAGGGCCTGTCCCTCCGCCGGTCTCGATGGTGGAGCCACGATGCCAGCGTTTTTCGGCAATGTCAAATCTCTTTATTCGGATGGAGAGATATAAGAGGCCGCAGCCGCGGCTGCCGCATACTCCGCGCTGCCACGGCGCTCCCCCCACGCCGGCGCCAGGAGCCCCGATGCCCGGCCAGTGCCCCGCCCCCGCCACCGCCACCGCCACCGCCCGAGAAGCTTCCGCGTTCCCGCAGCGCCGCCGCGCCGCGCCGCGTTGGCGGCTGTGCATCGCCTGGTCGCTGCTGGCCGCGGTGCCTGGACTGGGTACGGCGGCGACCCTGTATGCATGGAAAGACGCCGACGGCGTCACCCATTACGGCGACCACGTCGCCGATCCGCAGCGCGAAGCGGCATCCGGACCACCTCCGCCGACGCGTCCTTCGGCCGCCCAGACCGCCCTGGCGCGGCTGCGCCTGGACGGCCAGGCCCCGCGCCAGCAGGCCTGGGCCGACAACCGTCTGGACGGCCCGGTGCAGGTGCACCTGCGCTACCGCCACGCAGACAACGTCGCCGCGGTCCCGGCGCTGCCGCTGCGCACGGTGCTGCCGGCCCGCGGCAGCGCGCTGCTGTCGCGGCTGTACGCCAGCGACCCGCGCTACGCCAGCCAGTTCGACCTGCTCCTGGAGGCCGTCCCCGGCGATCCGGCCGCCAAGCCGCAGGACGCCCTGTACCGGCTGCCGTTCGACGGCGTCCCGGTGCGGGTGGACCAGGGCGTGGGCGGCCGTTTCAGCCACCACGACGCGCAGAACTACTACGCGCTGGATTTCGCCCTGGCCGAAGGCACCCCGGTGCTGGCCGCGCGCGCCGGCACGGTGATGCAGGTGGAAACCGGCTTCGCCGAGGCCGGGCTGGACCGCGAGACCTTCGGCGGCCGCGCCAACTTCGTGCGCATCGTGCACGCCGACGGCAGCATGGCGCTGTACGCGCACCTGGCGCCGCAGGGCGTGGCGGTGCATGCGGGCCAGCGCGTCGCCGCCGGCGAGCGGCTGGCGCTGTCGGGCAACACCGGCCTGAGCACCGCGCCGCACCTGCACTTCGCCGTGCAGGCCAACCGCGGCATGCGCCTGGAGTCGATCCCGTTCCGCATGGCCGGGGCCCTCGGCGAACTCAAGCTGCCGCGCAGCGAGGACGCCGCGCAACCCGTGGCCGGCGCCGCGGCGCTATAATTCCGCCCTTCCCTGTAGCCGTGATCGCCCAGTGGGCGCCGTTGCCATGTCCGATGTTGCCCAGGAAGCTGCGCGCCGCCGCACCTTCGCCATCATTTCCCACCCCGACGCCGGCAAGACCACGCTGACCGAAAAGCTGCTGCTGTTCGGCGGCGCGATCCAGATGGCCGGCTCGGTCAAGGGCCGCAAGGCCGCGCGCCATGCGACCTCCGACTGGATGGCGCTGGAGAAGGAGCGCGGCATCTCGGTGACCTCGTCGGTGATGCAGTTCCCGTACGAAGGCAAGATCATCAACCTGCTCGACACCCCCGGCCACGCCGACTTCGGCGAGGACACCTACCGCGTGCTCACCGCGGTGGACTCGGCGCTGATGGTGATCGACGTGGCCAAGGGCGTGGAAGAACGCACCATCAAGCTGATGGAGGTATGCCGGCTGCGCGACACGCCGATCATGACCTTCATCAACAAGCTCGACCGCGAGGGCAAGGACCCGATCGACCTGCTGGACGAAGTGGAGACCGTGCTCGGCATCCAGTGCGCGCCGGTGACCTGGCCGATCGGCATGGGCCAGCGCCTGAAGGGCGTGGTGCACCTGATCAGCGGCGAAGTGCACCTGTACGAGCAGGGCCGCAACTTCACCCGCCAGGACTCGACCATCTTCCCGTCGCTGGACGCGCCCGGCCTGGCCGAACGCATCGGCGAGCAGATGCTGGCCGAGCTGCGCGACGAGCTGGAACTGGTGCAGGGCGCCAGCCATGCGTTCGACCTGGACGCCTACCGCGCCGGCAAGCAGACCCCGGTGTTCTTCGGCTCCGGCGTCAACAACTTCGGCGTGCAGCCGCTGCTGGACTTCTTCGCCGAGCATGCGCCGCCGCCGCAGCCGCACGCCACCACCGGCCGCCCGGTGCAGCCGACCGAGGAAAAGCTGACCGGCTTCGTGTTCAAGATCCAGGCCAACATGGACCCGCAGCACCGCGACCGGGTCGCGTTCATGCGCATTTGTTCGGGCCGCTTCAGCGCCGGCATGAAGACCCTGCACGTGCGCACCGGCAAGGACACCAAGCTGGCCAACGCGCTGACCTTCATGGCCAGCGACCGCGAGATCGCCGCCGAGGCCTATCCGGGCGACGTCATCGGCATCCACAACCACGGCACCATCTCCATCGGCGACACCTTCACCGAAGGCGAGGCGCTGTCGTTCACCGGCATCCCCAACTTCGCCCCGGAACTGTTCCGCCGCGCGCGGCTGCGCGACCCGCTCAAGCTCAAGCAGCTGCAGAAGGGCCTGGCGCAGCTGTCCGAGGAAGGCGCCACCCAGTTCTTCCGCCCGCTGATGAGCAACGACCTGATCCTGGGCGCGGTCGGCGTGTTGCAGTTCGAAGTGGTCGCCTACCGGCTCAAGGACGAATATGGCGTGGATGCCAGCTTCGAGCCGGTTGGCGTGGTGACCGCGCGCTGGGTGCATTGCGACAACGCCAAGAAGCTGGAGGAGTTCCGCGAGAAGAACGCGATGAACCTGGGCATCGACGGCGCCGGCGAACTGGTCTACCTGGCACCGACCCGGGTCAACCTGCAACTGGCGCAGGAACGCGCGCCGGACGTGCGCTTCGCCGCGACCCGCGAGCACGCGCACAGCGTCGCGCTGGACTGATCGCGCCGGGCCGACGCTGCACGGCGCGCGGGCGTGAACCGCGCGCCAATTGCTGCGCCGCAACGGATGCGAATCGCTCGCAAGTGCGGTACCGTTTGCGGCCATGGAAGCCGACCAGCCGTCTTCGCTCATGCACGCCGACGCGCCGCCTTCTACGGACTGGCGCGACGAACTCGCCAGCGCCCTGACCCACGGTCTGGGCGCGGTCGCCGCACTGGCCGGCAGCTCGGTGCTGATCACCCTCGCCGCGATCTACGGCGACGGCTGGCAACTGGCCGGTGCGATCGTGTTCGGGGTCGCGTTGCTGCTGCTGTACACCGCCTCCACGCTGTATCACGCCATCCCGCATCCCGGCGCCAAGGCGCGGCTGCAGGTGCTGGACCACTGCGCGATCTACGTACTGATCGCCGGCACCTACACCCCGTTCACCCTGGTCGGCCTGCGCGGTCCCTGGGGCTGGGGCCTGTTCGCGGCGATCTGGACCATCGCCCTGGCCGGGGTGGTGTTCAAGCTGTTCTTCACCGGCCGCTTCCGGCTGCTGTCGACCATCCTATACCTGGCCATGGGCTGGCTGATCGTGGTCGCGATTGAGCCGCTGCTGCACTCGGTGGATGTCCCGACCCTGTGCTGGCTGCTGGCCGGCGGCCTGTTCTACACGCTCGGCACCTACTTCTACCAACGCGACACGGTGCGCTACTTCCACGCGATCTGGCACCTGTTCGTGCTCGCCGGCAGCGTCTGCCACTTCGTCGCGGTCACCGCACAGGTGCTCTAGCGCCACGCGCTTTCGCGTCACCTGCACGCCGGCCGCCTAGTATGGCCGGATGGATCGCGAACCCACTCCTGCAACACGAGACCGGCCCCGCTCCTGGCCCTGGCGCCGTCCCGATGGCCGCCTGCGGCGCTGGCCGTTCGTGCTGGGCGCGCTGGTACTGGTGCTGCTGATCGTCATCCTGATCTTCGACTGGAACTGGTTCAAGGGCCCGGTCGAGCGCGCGGTGCAGGCCAAGACCGGCCGCGAATTCCACATCGACGGCAACCTCGACGTCGACCTCGGCGGCACCACCACGATCCGCGGCGATGGCCTGCGCTTCGCCAATGCCGAGTGGTCGAAGCAGCCGCAGATGGCCAGCGCGCAACGCGCGGAGATCGACCTGGCGATCTGGCCGCTGCTGCGCGGCAAGGTACGCATCCCCGAGATCCGCCTGACCCAGCCGAACCTGCTGCTGGAAACCGGGCCGGACGGCCGCCCCGGCAACTGGAGTTTCGGCAGCAACGACGGCGGCTCGCAGGTCGTACTCGGGCGCCTGCTGGTGCAGCAGGGGCGGCTCAAATTCCAGGACGTCCCCGGTCGCACCGACATCGACGTCAGTGTCGACAGCCTGACCTCGCAGCGCAGCCGCGGCGATGCCGCGCCGCCGATCGCGGTCGCCGGCGACGGCCGCTGGCGCGGCAATCCGTTCACGCTCAAGGGCAGCACCGCCTCGCCGCTGGAACTGAGCGAAAGCGATCACCCGTTCAAGGTCGACCTGCGTGGCAGCGCCGGCAGCACCCGCGCGCACATGCGCGGCACCCTGACCAATCCGTTCCAGCTGCGCGTGTTCGACCTGCAGCTGAACCTGGCCGGCGCGGACATGGCGCATCTGTACCCGCTGCTCGGCATCGCCATGCCGTCCACGCCGCCGTACCAGTTGGACGGCCGGCTCAAGCGCAACGGCGAAATCTGGCACTACGACGACTTCAACGGCCGCGCCGGCGACAGCGACCTGGCGGGCAGCGTGCAGATCGACACCGCCGGCGAACGTCCGTTCCTGCGCGCGGACCTGCGCTCGCGGCGCCTGGACTTCGACGACCTGGCCGGCTTCGTCGGCGCACCGCCGCGCACCGGCGCCGGCGAGACCGCCAACGCGCAGCAGAAGGCGCAGGCCGCCGAACTCGCGGCCGAGGCCAAGGTGCTGCCCTCCACCCCGTACAACCTCGGCAAGCTGCGCGCCATGGATGCCGACGTGCGCTGGAAGGCGCAGCGGATCAACGCGCAGAAACTGCCGCTGGACGACATGGACGCGCACCTGAAACTCAACGACGGCGTCCTGCTGCTGCAACCGCTCGACTTCGGCGTGGCCGGCGGCAACATCCGCTCGGACATCCGCATGGACGCGCGCAAGCCGACCATCGCCACCCGCGCGCAGATCTCGGTGCGCGGCATGCAGTTGGGCAAGCTGTTCCCGGACGGGCAATTGGCCAAGGAGGCCTCCGGCGCGATCGGCGGCGAGATCGCGCTGGCCGGCACCGGCAACTCGGTCGCGCAGATGCTCGGCAGCGCCGACGGCACCGTCGCCGTCGGCATGGGCAAGGGCCACATCAGCAACCTGATCATGGAACTGGCCGGACTGGACATCGCCGAGTCGCTGAAGTTCTTGGTCACCAAGGACCGCGAGATTCCGGTGCGCTGCGCGTTCGGCGATTTCGCGGTCAGGGACGGCGTGATGGACTCGCGCGCATTGGCCTTCGACAGCACCGACACGCTGATCGTCGGCAGCGGCACCGTCGACCTGGGCGAGGAGAAACTGGACCTGCTGCTGAAGGCGCGTCCGAAGGATCGCAGCATCCTGTCGCTGCGCTCGCCGCTGCGCGTCGGCGGCAGCTTCAAGGATCCGACCTTCCGCCCCGACTTCAAGGCACTGGGTATGCGCGGCGCGATCGCCCTCGCGCTGGGCAGCATCGCCCCGCCGGCCGCCCTGCTGGCGACGCTGGAAACCGGCCCGGGCAAGGACAGCGATTGCGGCGGCAGTTACGCGAAGTAGCCGGGATTGGGGATTCGGGATTCGGGATTCGCAAAAGCAGAAGCGGGCCAATGTGCTTTTGACTTTTCCGAATTCCAAATCCCAGATCCCGAATCTCGGCTAGCTCGTGATATAGCGCTGCAGCTGATCCAGTTCCTGCTGCTGCTCCTCGATCACCGCCTTGACCAGGTCGCCGATCGAGATCACGCCGACCACCGCGCCGGCCTGTACCACCGGCAGATGGCGGATGCGCTGGCCGGTCATCAGCTCCATGCACTGCTGCACGCTCTGCGACGGGTCCACCGTGTACACCTTCGCGCTCATGATGTCGCGCACCGGCGTGGTCGCCGAGGAGCGGTCCTGCAGCACCACCTTGCGCGCGTAGTCGCGCTCGGACAGGATGCCGGCCAGGCGCCCGTCCTGCATCACCAGCACCGCGCCGATGCCCTTCTCGGCCATCAGCCGCAGCGCATCGACCACCGCCGCATCCGGCGACACCGCGTGGATCTCACCGCCCTTGTCGCCCAACAACTGTCGTACCGTACGCATCGCTGCTGCCTCCCGGTTCGCTGGATCGCACGGCCGAGGATACTCCTCCACCCGGTGCACGCCAGGTGTCGATCAGATACAGCGGGCGCTGCTTGGATTCCTCGTACAACCGGCCCAGGTATTCGCCGATCAGGCCCAGCGCGATCAGCTGCGCGCCGCCCAAGAACAGGATCGCCGTCATCATCGTCGGCCAGCCGGCGACCGGGTCGCCCCACAGCGCGGCCTTGATCACGATCCAGGCCGCGAACAGGAATGCGCCCACCGCCGTCGCTAGGCCCAGGTAGGTCGCCGCCCGCAGCGGCGCGGTGGAAAAGCTGGTGATGCCTTCCAGCGCGAAATTCCATAACCGCCACAGGCCGAACTTGCTGCGCCCGGCCAGGCGCGGCGCACGCCGGTACGGCAGCGCCAGCTGGCGGAAACCGACCCAGCCGAACAGACCCTTCATGAACCGGTGGCGCTCGCGCAACTGCCCCAACGCCGCCAGCGCGCGCGGCGACAACAGGCGGAAATCGCCAGTGTCGGCCGGGATCGGCGTCTTCGACAGGCGTCCGATCACCCGGTAGAACAGCGACGCGGTGCTGCGCTTGAGCCAGCTCTCGCCATCGCGCGCGATGCGGGTGCCGTAGATGTCGTCGTAGCCGGCGCGCCAGTGCGCGACGAATTCCCCGATCAGCTCCGGCGGATCCTGGCCATCGGCATCCAGCAGCATCGCCGCGCCATGCTCGACGAAATCCAGCCCCGCGGTCAGCGCCAGCTCCTTGCCGAAATTGCGCGACAGGCGCAGCGCCCCGACCCGCGGATCGGCCGCGGCCAGCGCCTGGACCACCTCCCAGGTCGCGTCGCGGCTGCCATCGTCCACGTACAGCACCCTCCCCTCCACGCCGTCCAGGCCATCGAGCGCGGCGAGGATGCGCGGATGCAGCAGCGGCAGGGTCTGCGCCTCGTTGAAGGCGGTGACGACGACGGTAAGGCGCTCGGATTCCATGCACCGATGGTACGGAGCGGCCCGCGTGTTCACCAGCGGCTACGGCGCCTGCAGATAGGCAGGCCCGCCCAGCTGCCGCGCCTGCCGCTGGATCCAGTTGGCGCGGCGCTGCACGTAGGGGCCCGGACGCGCGGCGTTGTAGCGTTGCGGCGACGGCAACACCGCCGCCAGCAGCGCGCTCTGCCCAGGACTCAGCTGCGCCGCATCCTTGCCCCAGAAGCTGCGTGCCGCGGCCTGCGCGCCATAGACCCCGTCGCCGAACTCGGCGACGTTGACATAGACCTCCAGGATCCGCCGCTTCGGCCACAACGCCTCGATCAGCACCGTGTACCAGGCCTCCAGCCCCTTGCGCAGCCAGCTGCGGCCCTGCCACAGGAACACGTTCTTGGCCACCTGCTGGCTGATCGTGCTGGCGCCGCGCAGGCGGCCGCCGCGCGCGTTGTGGTCGCGCGCCTTCTCGATCGCCTCCAGGTCGAAGCCATGGTGGCTGGGGAAACGCTGGTCCTCGGCGGCCACCAGCGAGATCGGCAGGCTCGGGGCGATCTGCGCGGTGTCGCGCCAGTCGTAGGCGACGCGGAACGACCAGTCGCCCTCGCCCCAGGCGCCGAGCTGGCGCTCGAGCATCATCGCCGAGAACGGCGGGTCGACGAAGCGCAACGCCAGCACCTGCGAGACGCTGGCCAGCACGAACACCAACGGCGCCATCAACAGCCAACGCAGCCAGCGTCGCCGCCGCGGCGCGGCCGCGCCACTTGCAACGTCCCGCGCCGCCCCCATTGCTATGCGTTCTTCGACTTTGTCCACCGAGATGACCCACTATCCTGCGGTCGCCATCTTCCCATGCGCAGCGAGGCCGCGATGAGTTCTTCCGATCACGATCACGATCACCTGACCCGCTTCCTGCTGCCCGGCGCCGGCGTGCGCGGCGTGCACGTGCGCCTGGAGTCGGCCTGGCGCGAGATCCTCGCGCCGGCCAGCTATCCCGCCGCGGCGACCGAGCTGCTGGGCGAGGCGTGCGTGGCCGCGGCGCTGTTCACCGGCCATACCAAGGTCGACGGCCGCCTGTCGGTGCAACTGCGCAGCCAGGGCGCGCTGCGCACCCTGTTCGCCGAATGCACCGCGGCCGGCACGCTGCGCGGCATCGTCCAGCTCAGCGAGGGCAGCGACGCGCCGCGCGACCTGCGCGCGCTCGGCGACGGCGCGCTGCTGGCGATCACCATCGAGAACCCCGGCCTGGACCCGCGCGAACCGCAGCGCTACCAGAGCCTGGTGGCGCTGTCGGCAGCCGAACTGGGCGAAGCCTTCGAGGACTATTTCCGCCAGTCCGAGCAACTGCCGACCCGCCTGATCCTGGCCGCCGACGGCCAGCAGGCGGCCGGGCTGCTGCTGCAGAAACTGCCCGGCGACGCCGGCGACGAGGACGGCTGGAACCGCGCCGGCGCTTTGTTCGAAACCGTAGACGAATCCGAGCTGCTGGCGCTGCCGGCCGAAACCCTGCTGCACCGGCTGTTCCACGAGGAAGCGGCACAGCTGCTCGGCACCAGGCCGCTGCGCTTCGGCTGCTCCTGCTCGCGCGAGCGGGTGGCGGCCATGTTGCGCTCGCTGGGCGAGGAAGAAGCCCGCGCCGCCGCCGAGGCGACCGGCCAGGTCGAGATCCGCTGCGAGTTCTGCGGCCGGCACTATGACTTCCCCTTGACGGAATTCGGCGTATTGTTCGCCATAACCCCGGCTGAACCGGCGCCGCCAGAGCGCTTGCAATAGCTGGGGGCGAGCTTTAGGACCGGGGAGTCTGGCTTGTTAAAGAAACATAAACCCACTAGCATCATCCACCCTGCCCGGCGGGAACTTTAGTTCCTGCCCGAGAGTCCCAGACCGCTGATGCGAACCCTACTGCGCCTGCCACTTGCCCTGCTGATCGCCCTTGCGGCGGCCACGGGCGCGCATGCGCAGAGCAAGCCAGCCAGCAGCGACCGCGACCGCACCGTCCTGCCGATCTGGAACAAGGGCAGCGGCAAGGTCGAGGCCTTGCTGTACCTGGAACCGACCGGCGAGCAGGCGGCCGGCGCGCGCTGGCACTTCGGCCGCAATTCGCTCGACGCCGCCTTCGGCCTGTCCTCCGGCGACTCGCTGGGCCTGCTGTGCAACAGCGCCAGCGGCAGCAGCATCAGCGGCCTGGCCAGCCATTGCATGCTCGCCAGCCTGGGCGACGACGACGGCGATGCCGGCGGCCACCACGTCGCCGCGACCACCACCTTCAATCGCCCCGGCGGGCGCCTCTCGCTGTCGGCCGGCACCGGCCGCGAGAACATGCCGGCGTGGCTGGCCGGGGCCACCAAGACCCCTGCGCTGCGCATGGAGCAGAACGACCTGACCGTGTTCGCGCAGCAGAACATCGGCCGCGAAGGCTTCGTCTCGATCGGCGGCACCTATGCGCGTGCGCGCCTGGTGCCGATCGCCGATGCCTCCGAAGCCCTGGTCAACCAGTGGGACAGCAAGAGCCTGAGCATCGGCGGCGGCTACGGTTCCTTCAGCGCCAACGTCATCGGCCGCGTGGTCGATGCGCCGGGCCAGCCCGGCAAGTGGTCCGGCCTCGGCGTGGGCCTGACCTGGCGCACTCCGTGGAGCGGCCAGCTGACCGTCGGCGCCGAGAACGTGATCACCCGCGGCAAGAACCCGTTCGCCCCGAACAACATCAGCACCGAGGAAGGCACCATCCCATACGTGCGCTACGAACAGGACTTGTAAAAGCCAACCTCCTGTTTCGAAAAAGAATTTCTGCAAGAAAAGCCCCTTCGAGGGGCTTTTTTTTGCCCTGAGCAAGTCAAATATTGTGACTTACACCACACTTTTGCGGATATTATTAACAACTCTTTAATTTCCGGGAAGAGGCAGTTACTATCGGTTCACCCTGCGGATTTTGGCGTCGCATTTCGACACCACCGCCGGACAACCTTCAGTTGCCACCACACCTCATTCGGAGAGAGAGCCAATGAATTGCAAGACCCACCGCCTGCGCGACGCCATCACGTTCGCGCTCGCCGCTGGCACCACCGCCCTGCTCAGCACGGGCGCGGCGGTTGCCCAGGACAGCACTTCCAGCGACCCCTCCAAGACCCTGGACACGATCCAGGTCACCGGTTCGCGCGTTGCCCGCGTCGAGACCGAGACCGCCAGCCCGGTGGTGGTGATCGATCGCGCGGCGATCGAACAGACCGGCAAGCTGACCCTGGGCGACCTGGTGCAGGAGCTGCCGGCGATGTCCGGCGCGCCGTCCACCCCGGCGGTCAACAACGGCGGCGGCGACGGCAAGTCCTCGGTCGACCTGCGCGGCCTGGGCGATGAGCGCACGCTGCTGCTGGTCAACGGCCGCCGCGTCGCCAACAACGACGTCAACTCGATCCCCGCCACCGCGGTGGAGCGCATCGAAGTGCTGACCAGCGGCGCCTCGGCCGTGTACGGCTCCGATGCCGTCGCCGGTGTGGTCAACTTCATCCTGCGCAAGGATTTCGAAGGTCTGGCGGTCAGCGTCGACTACGGCCAGGCGACCCACCTGAGCGATGGCGCGCGCAACGGCGGCTCGGTGACCTTCGGTCAGGTCGGCGATCGCGGCAACATCATGGCGGGCCTGAACTACAACAAGTTCGACGGCATTTCCTCGGCCGACCGCAAGTACTCCAAGGACGCGACCTACCTGTACAGCGGCTACGTGACCATCCTCGGGTCCAGCCGTACGCCGGGCGGCCGCATCACCATGCCGGCCAACCTGGCCACGCAGTACGGCTGCGGCACGGTCACCCTGACCCCGGGCGCCAGCGGCGCCTCGCAGGCCGACTACCGCTGCTACTCCGGCGCGCGCGACTCCTTCAACTATCAGGCCACCAACCTGATCATGACGCCGCAGGAACGCACCAACGCGTTCTTCCTGGCCAACTACCAGATCACTGACAGCATCAACGCGTTCGCCCAGGTCTACCACAACAAGACCAGCTCGAACTTCGCCATCGCCGCGCTGCCGTTCGATGCCCGCGGCGACAAGGTGGTCATCTCCGCCGACAATTTCTACAACCCGTTCGGCGTGGATTTCGGCGCGGACGTCGCCGGCAACCAGTACAACCAGTTCCTGACCCGCTTCACCTCGCTGGGCCAGCGCCGCTCGTACTACAGCACCGTCACCGACCAGGTCGTCGCCGGCCTGGAAGGCTTCGTCGGCGACACGTCCTGGAAGTGGGACGCGGCGATGAACTACGGCCACTACACCCGCGAGAACACCAGCTACGGCTACGTGTACTACGCCGGCCTGCGCGACGCGCTGGGCCCGTCGTTCCAGGACACCGACGGCGTGGTCAAGTGCGGCAGCGCCGGCAACGTGATCTCCGGTTGCACCCCGCTCAACATCTTCAACATCAACGACCCGCAGACGATCTCCACCCTGGAAGACTACGAAGCGCGTCCGACCTACTCCACCACGTACCAGATGCGCAGCTTCGAAGCCAATGCCAACGGCGAGCTGTTCACGCTGCCGGCCGGTGCCGCGCAGCTGGCCGTGGGCCTCTCCTGGCGCGAGGAGTACCAGAAGAACTCGGTCGACTACATCGCCATCGCCGACCCGGACGGCAACTGCTTCATCTCGCAGGAAGCCTGCGGCACCCCGCTGAGCGGCAAGTACAACGTCAAGGAACTCTACGGCGAACTGTACGTCCCGCTGCTGTCGGAAGTCCCGTTCGCGCACCTGCTGGCGGTCACCCTGGGTTCGCGCTATTCCGACTACAACACCTTCGGCGACACCACCAACAGCAAGATCCAGCTGGAATGGCGCCCGATCGAGAACCTGCTGCTGCGCGGCACGGTCGCTGAGGTATTCCGTGCGCCGACCATCGACAACCTGTACAGCGGTGCGACCGGCGATGCGCCGAACTTCACCGACCCGTGTATCGGTTACGGCGCTCCCGGTGGTCCGCGTGATCACGAAGCCGCGTGCGGCGCGGGCTCAGGCGCGACTGCCATTCCCGTCACCGGCATCACGCCGAGTGGCCTGTCGCAGACCACGGGCGTGTGGTCGGGCTCGGTCGCGGCTGGTTTCGAGCTGAAGCCGGAACAGGGCAAGTCGTTCGACTGGGGCGTGGTATACGACCCGGAATGGCTGCCGGGCTTCTCGGCCAGCCTGGACTACTGGCGCCTGTACCTCAACGACACGATCAACCGTGCCGATGCGCAGACCGTGGCCAATATCTGCTACGAAGACGAAAGCAGCCCGTTCTGCGGCTTCATCAACCGCTACTCGGATGGCCAGGTCAACTTCATCCGTGAACCGATCGTCAACCTGGGCCGCCTCGACACCAAGGGCTGGGATCTGGCGCTGCGCTACCGCCTGCCGGATACCGCGTGGGGCAGCTACACCTTCGGCCTGGACGGCACCTACATCGCGCGCTACGACAACAAGACCAATCCGGCCGATCCGGATGGCGTCGTGACCCACGTTGCCGGCACCTACAACAAGACCTACGGCCTGTACTCGCGGGTCCGTGGCCGCCTGTTCGTCAACTGGCAGAAGGGCGACCTGGCCGCCAGCTGGCGCGTGCGGTACATCGGTCCGTTCGACGTGGGCAGCGCCGATCCGTCGCAGAACTTCAGCTCCGATGCCGGCTTCCCGACGGTGGTCTCCGAGTACGGCTCCTACTTCATGCACAGCGTCAGCGCCAGCTACGCGCTGCCGTGGTTCAATTCGAAGATCGAAGTCGGCCTGGACAACGTGTTCGACAAGCAGCCGCCCATGCTGTATCAGAACAACGTGCTCAACGCGAACACGGACGTCAACAGCTTCGACACCGTGGGCCGCTACCTGTGGGCTCGCTACAGCATGAACTTCTGAGCGCGGCAACGACGCTCTTTGTTTGAAGACGGGGCCGCGCGAACGATTCGCGCGGCCCTTTTCATTGGCAGACTCAAATGAATTCACCGCAACTGCACTACGCCATCCAACTGATCGAACAAGATCAGGCCGCAGCCGCAGCCGATCTGTGCCGACAGGCGCTGGCGGGCGCGCCCGGCGACCCGTCCTGGAACACCTTGCTGGCGATGTCGCTGCAGCATGCCGGCGACACCGCTGGCGCCGCCGCCATCTACCAACGCCTGACCGAACTGCAACCGCACGAGTCCGCACACTGGGCCAACCTCGGCCTGACCCTGCGCACGCTCGGCGAGCATGCCCCGGCCGAGCACGCCTATCAGCGAGCGCTGTCGCTGGCGCCACGCACCTACCACTTCCTGGTCGATTACGGCCTGCTGCTGCTGGACAAGGGCGACATCGCCCATGCCCGCCACCGCTTCCTGGATGCCGTGGACCTGGACCCCTCCCAGGCCGAAGCGCGCATCTATGCCTCCATCGCCTGCTTCGAGTGCGGCGACGCGCAGCGCGCGGCGACGTTGCTGCCGCCACCGGCGGTCTGGCCGCAGCTTGCGGACAACCTGCGCGAGGAACTGGCGACCGCATTGATCCAGGTCGGCCGCACCGACGAAGCCGAGGCACTGCTGTCGCAGAACCGGCCGGGGCAAAGCCCGTCGCTGTCCAACCTCATCCGCCTGGCCCAGCTCTACGAACGTACCAATCGCGTCGAGCAGGCCGAAGCCTTGCTCGCGCAGGCGGCATCGATGCCGCAGCAACACGACCGGCAGACACGCGTCGACGTGCTGCAGCTGGAAACTTCGCTGTCACTGCGGCGCAAGGACTACGCGTCCGCACGCAGCGCCGCCGAGACCCTGCTCGCGCTGCAGCCGCAGATCCAGGCCCAGGCCAACGCCTACTTCGCACTGGCCGGTATCGAAGACAAGCAACGCCATCCCGCCGCCGCGATGGCGATGCTGGAGAAGGCGCATGCCATCCATTTCAAGCTTGCCGCCGATACCGTGCCGGAAATCGCGCACTCCAACGAAGAACCGCTGAAGGTTTCGAGCCTGTGGCTGGACGAGGCGCAGGCGCGCTATGCACAGGCGCGCGACGCTGCGCCCGGCAGCGACGCCTCGCCGGTATTCATCGTCGGCTTCCCGCGCTCGGGCACCACCATGCTCGAGCAGATGCTCGATGCGCACCCGGGCTACGCGTCGATGGACGAACGCGCGATTCTGCAGCGTTGCATCGAATGGATGGAGGCGCAGGGCAAGCGCTATCCCTACGATCTCGGCGAACTGGATGAGGCGCAGGTCGAGGCGATGCGCCAGGTGTACTGGTCGGAGATCGCCAAGGTCATCGCACTGGCGCCGGGCCAGCAGCTGGTCGACAAGAATCCGCTCAACATGCTGCGCCTGCCGATGATCATGCGCCTGTTTCCGAACGCCAGGATCATCCTCGCCCTGCGCCATCCCTGCGACGTGCTGCTGAGCTGCTACATGCAGAACTTCCGCTCCCCGGCGTTCATGGTGCTGTGTTCCAGCCTGGAGCGCCTGGCCAAGAGCTACGTCAACGCGATGCGGTTCTGGATCCACCACCAGGCCTTGCTGCAGCCGGACCTGCTGGTCCTCAAGTACGAGGAGACGGTGGCCGATTTCCCGGCCCAGGTACAGCGCATCGGCGGTTTCCTCGGTATCGCGCAACCCGAATTCCTGGCCGGCTTCAGCCAGCACGCCGCGCGCAAGGGCTATATCAGCACGCCCAGCTATTCGCAGGTAGTGGAGCCGGTGAACCGGCGCGCGGTGGATCGCTGGCATGCGTACGCGCCGTGGCTGGCCAGCGCGCTGCTGATCCTGCAGCCGGTGGCCGCGCATTGGGACTACGACCTGGAGATGCCTGCGCCATGAAAGCGCTCAGCGACTACATCCGCAGCTACGACGACGCGCTGCCCGAGGCGTTCTGCCGCCAGCTGATCGATGGCTTCGAGGCCTCGCGCGCGCATCACCAGCGCAACGGCAGCAACAGCCGCGCGGTGCTCGGCGACAGCAACTGGACCGAACTGGATGTCGGCAAGCTCGCCGACCCGGCGTTCCTGGGGTTCTTCCTGGACAAGATCGAGCACTACCTGGCGCGCTACAACCAGGACCTCGGCCTCACCCTGTCGATTCCCTACCGTCCAACCATCGACCGGCTGATCCTGAAGAAATACGAGGTCGGCGGCGGCGACCGGTTCCAGCCGCACTTCGATTCGATCGACGAGGTGTCCGAACGCTACCTGGTGTTCCTGTGGTACCTCAACGACGTGGCCGAGGGCGGCACCACGCGCTTCTGCGACCTGGACGTGGAAACCGCGCCGCGCGCCGGCAGGCTGCTGATGTTCCCGCCGTACTGGATGTACCAGCACGTCGGCAATCCGCCGGTCTCCAACGCCAAGTACATCCTGTCCACCTACCTGATGTTCAAGCGCTGAGCAGCGCGCCGCGCGCGCCGGCCCGGCCGTGCGAACGCGGCCGCTTGGCTACAGGCCCGCGCGCAGGTTGAACGCGCCGATCGACTCGATCAACTGCCGCAGCGCCAGCGTCTCGGCCTCTTCCAGGTCCGGATGCCAGGTATCCAGGATCATCACCACCCGCACCTGGTCGCTGTGGTTCCAGGCCTGGTGCAGGCAGCTGTCGTTGAAGGTGACCGGTTGTCCGACCTGCCAGGCGTGGGCGATGCCGGCCACCTCCAGCGCGCAGTCCGGCGGCACGATCAACGGCAGATGCGTGACCACCCGCGAGTTACTGACGCCATAGTGCGGCTTGATCGTGGTGCCGGGCGCCAGGATCGAGAACAGCACCTCCGGCGCGTGCAGGTCGATCCGGGTCAACGGCACGTGCGCCAGCGCCGCCGCAGTGATCGGGCAACGCTGCAGGTTCTCGGCGTGCGCCACGCCATGCCGATAGAAGAAGTACGCGTCCCAGGCGCCATCGCCCTGCTTGGCGCTGAGATAGTCCTGCGGCGTGGCGCCATTGCTGAAATCCAGGAACGGCTGCACCGCCTGGCGCGAGGCCAGGACCTGCCGCACTTCGTTGCAGATGCCCTCGGTGGCGCCCTGCAGCCGCGCGTACCAGGGGAAGCGCTCGGCACCCAGATACGGCGAAGGATCCAGGTCGGGCACATACAGAAAGGTCGGGCGTTGGCCATCGTCGGCCGGGCGCGGCTGCACCCCCAGATAGATGCGCAGCGCCGCCGTCACCCGGCGCAGCGCCGCTTCGCCGAAGCGCTCGATCAGCGGCTGCACCGCGGCCGCGAACAGGGCGTGCCGGCCCCGATCGATCCGCGCCATCGCCGCGAGCACCCGCGGCTGCAGCTCCGGCGCGGTGCTGCGCTGGTCGAGCCAGCGGCCCTTGGCCTGCGCGGCATGCACCGCGGCGAAGTACATCGGCAAAGCGTCATCGCCATGCCCCGCCGCATCCAGGCTCTCGGCGTAGCACAGCCGCACCAGGAACGCGTCCGGCGCCAGCTGCAAGGCCTGCTCGAACGCCGGCAGCGCCTGCGCATGCTCGCCCAGATGGGCCAGGCACATGCCCAGCCGGCTCCACGCCTCCAGGGTCGGCTCGGCGGCGGCCACCAGGGTCCATGCCTGCGCCGCGCGCGCAAGCTGGCCGCTCTCCGTCAACAGCGTCGCGTGCATACGCCGCAGCGTCACATCGTCCGCCGCCTTGGCCAGCACCTGTTCGCACAGCGCATCGGCACGCCGATAGTCGCCCTGGGCGAGATGGCGGCGCACCTCCTCGTGCACGCTAGCGCGCGTCAGTTCCTGAAACATCAGCCCGGGATCAGGGTCACGATGACGTGTTCGACGTAGGCCTCGAACTCCTCGCGCGCCTGCTTGGGCTGGTGCAGCTGCAGCGACAACTGCAGGAAGCCGACATAGGCGGCATACGCCAACCGGGCGCGGTGCTGGGCATCGGTGCGGCTGAGTCCGGCCTGGCGGAACGAGGCGATCAGGTACTCCATGCGCCGTTGCGAAACCCGGTCGATGACCGGACGCACCGCCGGATGGTCCAGCGCCTTCAGCAATTCGCTATAGATGATGTGCGGCTTGACCTCATGCGCGACCAACTGGAACAGCGCGCGCAGGCGCGTGCGCGGATCCGGCACCTCTTCCAGGCTGCCGAACACCTGCTGCTGCTCGACCAGTTCCCAACGCTCCAGCGCCGCCTGCAGCAGCGCATCGCGCGAAGGGAAATGCCAGTAGAAGCTGCCTTTGGTCACGCCGAGCCGGCGCGCCAGCGGCTCCACCGCCACCGCGTTGACGCCTTGCTCGGCGATCAGGTCCAGTGCGGCCTGCGCCCAGTCTTCGGCGCTGAGTCGGTTGTTGCGGCCGCCGCTCGGAGCGGCGGCATCGTCGGTGCTTGGCGCGGAAGCATTGTTCATCCGGCGATTTAACCATACGGGGAAGTCGGTTGCAGTATGTGTGCTCCATGAATCGAGCGCAAATGCCCGGCAGCGTTGGCTTTTCGCTTCCATACTGCATCGTATTGACATCGCCGCGCGCTACTCCATACTAGCTCGTATGGTTTCTTCTCCCTCCACCGCGCCCACTGCCGTCTCCGCCATGCTTTCCGGCGCGGACGACATGCGCCTGGCGGCGACCGTCATGGACTCCGGCGATGCCGGCAGCGTGCTGTTCGCGCACGGCTTCGGCCAGACCCGGCACGCCTGGATGGCCAGCGCCGCGGCGTTGCAGGCGCACGGCTATCGCAGCGTCGCCTACGACGCGCGCGGCCATGGCGACTCCACCCGCAACCCCGCCGCCCTGGCGTATCGCGGCGAACAGTTCACCGACGACCTGATCGTGGTCGCCGGCGAAATGGCGCCGGCGCCGGTCCTGGTCGCCGCCTCGATGGGCGGGCTGTTCGGGCTGATGGCCGAGGCACGCTGGCCGGGCCTGTTCCGCGCGATGGTGCTGGTCGACATCACTCCGCGCTGGCAGCCGGCCGGGGTCGAACGCATCCTCGCCTTCATGAGCGCGCATCCGCACGGCTTCGCCACCCTGGACGAAGCCGGCGACGCGATCGCCGCCTATCTGCCGCAGCGCACGCGCAAGTCGCCCGAGGCGCTGCGCAGCGTCCTGCGCCGGCACGCCGACGGCCGCTGGTACTGGCACTGGGATCCGCGCCTGGTCGAGGAACTGGCGCGCGACAGCGACCAGCACCAGGATGCGATCGCGCAGGCCGCCAGCGAGGTGCAGTGCCCGCTGCTGCTGGTCAGCGGCGGGCGCAGCGACCTCGTCACGCCGCAGACCATCGAAGACTTCCTGTCGTTGGTGCCGCATGCGCAACATGCGCACCTGCCCGAGGCCACGCATATGCTGGCCGGCGACGACAACGCCGCATTTACCGCCACTGTGTTGCATTATCTGGACGCACTGCCACCGGCTAGCGCCGCCGCACCGTCCGCCGTCACCGAGCATGTCCCCGGAGCAAGCCCATGAGCATCGTCGCACCCTTCCTCGTGTTGTTGTTGGCAGGCGCTTTCGCCGCCTATCACCGCATGCGGCTCGCCGTCTGGGCCGCGCTGAGCGCCACGCTGCTGGTCGCGTGCTGGCTGCTCGGCGCCCACCACACCGCCACCATCGTCGCCGCGGTGCTGCTGGCGCTGGTCGCGGTGCCGCTGCTGTTGCCGTTCGTGCGCAAGCCGCTGCTCACCGCGCCGATGCTGAAGGTGTTCCGCAAGGTGCTGCCGCCGCTGTCGCAGACCGAGCGCATTGCGCTGGAAACCGGCTCGGTCGGCTTCGAGGGCGAGCTGTTCACCGGCGACCCGGACTGGCAGAAGCTGCTCGACTATCCCAAGCCGCAGCTGACCGCTGAGGAGCAGGCGTTCCTCGACGGCCCGGTGGAAGAGCTGTGCCGCATGACCAACGACTGGGAAATCACCCACGTCCATGCCGACCTGCCGCCGGAACTGTGGAGCTTCGTCAAGAAGCACAAGTTCTTCGGCATGATCATTCCCAAGGAATACGGCGGCCTGGGCTTCTCCGCGCTGGCCCACCACAAGGTGATCCAGAAGATCGCTTCGGTGTCGAGCGTGGTCAGCTCCACGGTCGGCGTGCCGAACTCGCTGGGCCCGGGCGAGCTGCTGCTGCACTACGGTTCCAAGGAGCAGAAGGACTACTACCTGCCGCGCCTGGCGGTGGGCCAGGAAGTGCCATGCTTCGGCCTGACCGGCCCGTTCGCCGGTTCCGACGCGACCTCGATTCCCGACTACGGCATCGTCTGCAAGGGCGAGTGGAATGGCGCCAACGTGCTCGGCGTCAAGCTGACCTTCGACAAGCGCTACATCACCCTGGCGCCGGTGGCGACGCTGGTCGGCCTGGCGTTCCGCATGTACGACCCGGACGGCCTGATCGGCGACACCAAGGACATCGGCATCACCCTGGCGCTGCTGCCGCGCGAGACCCCGGGGGTCGAGATCGGCCGCCGCCACTTCCCGCTGAACTCGCCGTTCCAGAACGGCCCGATCCATGGCCGCGAGGTGTTCATCCCGCTCAGCCAGCTGATCGGCGGCGTGGACATGGTCGGCAAGGGCTGGAACATGCTCAACGAGTGCCTGGCCGTGGGCCGCTCGATCACCCTGCCCTCCACCGCCAGCGGCGGCGCCAAGTACGGCGCCATCGTCACCGGCGCCTACGCGCGCATCCGCAAGCAGTTCGGCCTGTCGGTCGGCCGCTTCGAGGGTGTGGAAGAGGCGCTGGCGCGGATCGGCGGCAAGGCGTACGCGATCAGCGCGCTGTCGCAGGCCACCGCCGCGGCGGTGGATCGCGGCGACGTGCCGTCGGTGCCGTCGGCGATCGCCAAGTACCACTGCACCTCGATGAGCCGCGAAGTCATCAGCGACGTGATGGACGTGGTCGGCGGCAAGGGCATCATCCTGGGGCCGCGTAACTTCGCCGGCCGCAGCTGGCAGGCGGCACCGATCGCGATCACCGTGGAAGGCGCCAACATCATGACCCGCAGCCTGCTGATCTTCGGCCAGGGCGCGATCCTGTGCCATCCGTGGGTGATGAAGGAGATGAAGGCCGCCGGCAATCCGGACCACAAGGCCGGCGTCGACGAGTTCGACCGCAACCTGTTCGGTCACATCGGCTTTGCCATCTCCAACGCGGTGCGCTCGCTGTGGTTCGGCCTGACCGCCGCGCGCATCGGCGCCGCCCCGGGCGACGCCTATACCCGCCGCTTCTTCCGCAAGCTGGACCGCTACTCGGCGAACCTGGCACTGATGGCCGACGTGTCGATGCTGATGCTCGGCGGCAAGCTGAAGTTCAAGGAATCGCTGTCCGGCCGCCTGGGCGACGTGCTGAGCCACATCTACATGACCAGCGCGATGCTCAAGCGTTACCACGACGACGGCGCGCCGGCGACCGACCAGCCGCTGCTGGCGTGGGCGTTCCACGACAGCGTGCATAAGATCGAGCTGGCGCTGTCGGCGGCGCTGCGCAACTTCCCGATCCGCCCGGTGGGCTGGCTGATGTGGGCGCTGATCTTCCCGTGGGGCCGCCGCGCCGAAGCGCCGGGCGACCGCCTGGGCCACCGCGTCGCCGCGCTGCTGATGACCCCGAACGAAGCCCGCGACCGGTTGGGCCAGGGCGTGTTCCTGACCCCGTGCGAAAACAACCCGGGCGGGCGCATCGCCAGCTATCTGACCAAGGCGGTGCTGGCCGAGCCGGTCGAGCGCAAGTTCCTGAAGGCGCTCAAGAGCAAGGGCATCGAGGCGCTGGACTTCGCCTCGCAGCTGGACGAGGCGGTGCGCGAAGGCGTGCTGTCGGCCGACGAGCGCCGCCAGCTGGAGGAACTGCGCGAGATCACCATGGACACGATCGGCGTGGACGACTTCGACGCCGACGAACTGCGCTCGGCCAGCTACTACCACCGCGCCACGGCCGGCGACGACCATTCGCGCGAAGCGGCCTGATCCATACCGGCCTGCTCCACGCCGGCGACACGCTCACCACGACGGCGGACTTCGGTCCGCCGTCGTCATTTGGAGACGCACACCATGAGCCAACTGCTGTCGCTCTATCAACGCATGCAACGCTGGCCGGCTGGGCAATGGCTGTTCTCGCGCGCGGTGTGCTTCAAGGCACCCTATTTCGCCAGCATCGCCCCGCGCATCACCGTGCTGCAGCCGGGCCGCTGCGAGGCGCGTTTTGCGCATCGGCGTCGGGTCAGCAACCACCTGGGCACAGTGCATGCGATCGCGCTGTGCAACCTGGCCGAACTGGCCGGCGGGGTCATGGTCGATGCCAGCCTGCCGCCGTCGATGCGCTGGATCCCGAAAGGCATGCGCGTGGAATACCGCAGCAAGGCCCGCGGCACGATGCACGCGGTGGCGACGCCGGACGTGGCGATCGTGGCCGCCGACAGCGGCTACGAGCTGCCGGTCAGCGTGGAGATCCGCGACGAAGGCGATCAGGTCGTGTTCTTCGCCAGCATCGCCATGTGGGTGTCGCCGCGCACGAAGGCGAAGGGCTAGGCAGCTGCGCGGCGCTCAAGACGCCAGCAATAGCGCCGCGATCGCCAGCGCCGCCGGCAGCGCCTGCACATAGAGGATCCGGCGGCTGACGCTCCACGCGCCGTACACGCCGGCCACGACCACGCAGCCGAGGAAGAACAGCATCACGTCCACCCGCTGCGTCGCCACGCCCCAGCCGAGGCCCGCGGCGAGAAAGCCGTTGTACAGGCCCTGGTTGGCCGCCAGCACCTTGGTCAGCTGCGCCTTTTCCGGCGTGTTGCGGAACACCTTCATGCCCAGCGGGCGCGTCCACAGGAACATCTCCAGCACCAGGAAATACAGGTGCAGCAGCGCCACCAGGCACACCAGGATCGAGGCCAGCAGGGTCATGCGCGCGTCCGTCGGCGAAAGAGAAGACGCACAGCATAGCCGCTGGCGCTGCGGCGGGCATCGCGGCCCAGCAACGCACGTCGGCGCGGATCAGCGCGCTGGCGGCGGCGTCTCTGCCACGGTGGGCGCGGCGCTTTCGACGGCACGCGCCAGGCGCCAACCGATGACGCCGGAGAGCGTGGCCGCGATCGCGGCCAGCGCGGCGAAACCGGGTACGCCCATGCCCAGTCCGCGCAGGCCGATCATCGCCGAGGAGACGGCCACGTCGCCGGCACGCCACACCGCCGTATCCACTGCGTTCTTGCCCTGGTAGCGCAGCTGCCGCGGCACCCGCGTATATAGCGATTCGCGCGCGGGGCCGACCATGCCGTAGGTCAGCGAACGGGTGATCACCACCGGCAGCACCACCCAGGGCACGATCCATACGGCCAAGGCATAGGGATCGGGCGACAACGCGGTCGCCACCAGCGTGCCCACGCTGATCAGCGCCCACAGCGCGATCACCGCGCCGGCGCCCTTCTTCACCAGCAGCCAGCGAGTCACGGTGATCTGCACCGCGACCTGCAACACATTGGTCAGCATGTCGATGTTGGCGGCGAACTGGGTGCGCTCGACCGCGTTGTGGAAGGTGGCGCCGGAGTAGTCGGTCATCAGCGCATAGCCGGCCGTGCCGATGCAATCGCCCAGCAGCATCAACAGCGCCATGCCGCGCATGAACGGATTGGCCAGGATCTGCTTGAGGCCGTCGAACATGCCGCCGCCGACCGCCGCCTCGTGGCCGGCGTCGTGGCGGCGCGCGCCATGCACCCGCGCCCAGCGCCCGAGCAGGATCACGCACACCAGCGCCACCCCGAGCAGCGCCGCCGACACCACCAGCAGCGGCGCCACGCCGATCAGCCCGACCAGCCCACGGGTCAGCAGCGGGCCAGCCACCGCGCCGGCGGTGCCGCCCAGGCCGATCAGCGGGAACAGCCGCCGCGCTTGTTCGTTGCTCCAGATGTCGGCCATGAAGCTCCAGAACACCGACACCACGAACAGGTTGAACACGCTGACCCAGACGAAGAACACGATGCCCAGCGCGCGCGGGCTGAGCCCGCCGTGGCCGCTGAACAGCGGCACGAAGCCGAGCAGGCACAGCGCGAAGAACACGTACACCGCTGGCACCACGATCCGCCGCGGCCAACGCGCCGCCATCCACGCGAACAGCGGGGTCAACAGCAAGGTGGCGACGAAGGTCGCCATGTAGAACCAAGGCAGCTGGGTCGAACCGACCGCCGCGGCCAGCTGTTCGCGCACCGGCCGGATCACGTAGTACGCCGCCAGCACACAGAAGAAATAGACGAAGGACAGCAGCACCGCGCGCAGCTCGCCGGTCTGGACGCGCTTGTTTTCCGCTTGCATCGGCTCGCCGTTCGCCGTGTGGTTGCGCGCACGGTAGCCGATGCACTGCAACATCGCCAGCGCCGCGGCCCGCGCGCAGGCCCGACGACGCGGCGCCGCATGCACGTTGCGGCGCGCCGAGCATATGCTCTATCCGCGGCGTCTAGCGTCGGCGCCACGAAACAGGGGAACCGCGGGTGTACGACTACATCATCATCGGCGCAGGCTCGGCGGGCTGCGTGCTGGCCAACCGGCTCAGCGAGGATCCCGATTGCAAGGTACTGCTGATCGAGGCCGGTCCGCGCGACCGCAATCCCTTCATCCACATGCCGGCAGGCCTGGCGCGGCTGGCCGGCAATCGCCGCATCAACTGGAACTACCTCACCGCGCCGGAGCCGGCCTTGAACGACCGGCGCCTGTGGTGGCCGCGCGGCAAGGTGCTGGGCGGCTCCAGTTCGATCAACGCGATGTGCTACGTGCGCGGCGTGGCGGCCGACTACGACGATTGGGCCGCCGACGGTGCCGAGGGCTGGGACTGGCGCGGCGTGCTGCCCTATTTCCGGCGCAGCGAGCGCAACAGCCGCGGCGGCAATGCGCTGCACGGCGGCGACGGGCCGCTGCACGTGTCCGATCTGCGCTACCACAACCCGCTCTCGGACGTGTTCATCGCCGCCGGGCAGCAGGCCGGCTTCGCCCACAACCCCGATTTCAACGGGCCGCAGCAACAGGGCATGGGCCTGTACCAGGTCACCCAGAAGGACGGCGCGCGCTGCTCGGCGGCGGTCGCCTACCTGGCGCCGGCGCAGGCGCGCGACAACCTGCAGGTGATCACCGACGCGCTGGTGTTGCGCCTGCTGGTCGAGGGCGAGCGCGTGGTCGGCGTGGCCTACGCGCAGCGCGGCAGCGAGGTGCATGCGCGCGCCGCGCGCGAAGTGCTGCTCAGCGCCGGCGCAGTGAACTCGCCGCAGCTGCTGATGCTGTCGGGCATCGGCCCGGCCGACGAGCTGCGGCGCCACGGCATCGCGGTGCGCCTGGACCAGCCGCAGGTCGGCGCCAACCTGCAGGACCACCTGGACGTGTGCACGCTGTACCGCACCCGCCCGGGCATCAGCTACGACCGCCGCAACCAGCTGAAGATCGCCTTCGACTATTTCCTGCGCGGCCACCGCGGCGCCGGCAGCAGCAACATCGCCGAGGCCGGCGGCTTCATCCGTTCGCCGCTGGCGCCGGACGCGCGCGCCGACATCCAGCTGCATTTCGTGCCGGCGATGCTCGACGACCACGGCCGCAACCGCCTGCCCGGCGACGGCTTCACCCTGCACGCCTGCCACCTGCAGCCGCGCAGCCGTGGCCGCCTGTCGCTCAACGACGCCGACCCGCGCACGCCGGCACGGCTGCAGGCGAACTACCTCAGCGATCCCGACGGCTTCGACCTGCGCATGCTGGTGGAATGCGCGCGGCTGGCGCGGCGCATCCTGCAGCAGCCGGCGTTCGATCCCTGGCGCGGCGCGCCGCTGCTGCCGGCGCGCGAGGACCTGGACGAGGCCGGCCTGATCGCCTACATCCGCGCCAAGGCCGAGACCATCTACCACCCGATCGGCACCTGCCGGATGGGCAACGATGCGCAGGCGGTGGTCGATCCGCAGCTGCGCCTGCGCGGGCTGGAAGGCGTGCGCGTGGTCGACGCGTCGGTGATGCCGCGCCTGGTCAGCGGCAACACCAACGGGCCGACGATGATGATCGCCGAACGCGCCGCGGACCTGATCCGCGGCCGCAGCGCGCTGCGCGACTGAGCCGCCGCGCCGGCGCGCGCTGCCGCCGGCCGCGTTTCAGCGCGCGCGCCCGGCCAGCCACACGCCCAGCGCCGCCAGCGCGAAGCCGCACAGCTTCAGCGCGGTCAGGTGCTCGCCGAGCAGCACATGGCCGAACACCGCGGTCACCGGCGGCATCAGGAAGAACAGGCTCGCCACCTGCGTGGCCGCACCGCGCCGCAGCAGCAGGAACAGCAGCGCGAAGCCGCCGATCGAATTGACCAGCACCAGCCACGCCATCGCCGCGACGAAGCCGCCGCTGGCCTGGAAGCGGAAGCCTTCCCACGCCGCCAGCGGCAGCAGCACCAGCGTCGCGGCCGCGTTCTGCACCGCCAGCCCGACGCGCAGGTCGAGCTGCGCGGCATGCCGCTTCTGGTACAGGGTGCCGGCCGCGATGCCGAACAGGCCCACCAGCAACGCCAGCCAGCCGCCCCACGGGGTGGCGGCATCGATGCGGTCGGCGGCGACGGTGGCGACGCCGGCGAAGCCCAGCGCCATGCCCAGCCACTGCGCGGCGCGCAGCCGCTGGCCGCCCCACCACGGGCTGGCCGAGGCCACCAGCAACGGCATCGCCCCGATCACCAGCGCGGCCACGCCCGAGCCGGTGCCCAGCGCGAACGCCGCGTACACCCCGCCGAACTGCAAGGCCAGCATCAACACCCCGGCCACCGCGCTGCGTGCCAGTTCCTGCCGCGGCAGCGCCCGCAGGCGCGCGGGGCCGGCGGCCAGCGCGAAGCACACCGCGGTCAGGCCGAAGCGCCACAGCAGCGCGGTGAACGGCGCGGCATGCGCCACCACCTGCTTGCCGGCGATGTAGCCGGTACACCAGACCAGCACGAAGGCCAGGCCCAGCCAGGTTGCGGCGGCGGGCGCCGTACGCGCGGCGGGGATCGGGGGAAGGTCGGGATCGGGCATGCGGCATGATCCCGCAGCCGCGCGGCGACGTCACTGTGGGCAACGGTTCAGCCAGGCCCGCGGCGGTCGCGGCGGCTTCGGCACATCGGTTGCATGCGTTTCCAGGCATACGTTACGCCGTCGCGGCAGCCGCTGCGGACGGCGCACTGCCGGCCGTGTCGGCCCGGCAAAATCACCAGCAGGATCAAGACGATGCCCATTCATCTTCTCCCGGTTTGTGCAATGGCGAAAAGCGGCGCTAGAATCGGTTTCGGCAGTACCTCACAGGCCACACGCGCGATGAAACAGAACAGCAGGCACCGGCTCCTTCGACCGGTGGCAACCGGGTTGCTCGGGGCATTGCTGCCCTTTGCGATGTCCTCCACCGCGCAGACGCCGGCGCCGTCGCAGCCGCTGCCGCCGCCGATCTACACCGAAGCCACGCGCTACACCTCGCCGACCCAGCCGCTGCCGTACCGCGCCTCGCTGCCGGACAGCAAGGTGATGCCGCTGGCCACGGACTTCGATGTCGCCAGCCTGGAAGCGATGGCCGAGCAGCTCACCTACGGCGAGCGCGTGCCCGGCCTGGCGGTGGCGATCGTGCACAACGGCCAGGTGGTCAGCGCGCGCGGCTACGGCGTCACCGACGTCAACCGCCCCGAGCCGGTCGATGCGCACACCGTGTTCCGCCTGGCCTCGCTGTCCAAGGCCTTCGCCGGCACCATGGCCGGCCTGCTGGTCAACGACGGCACCCTGCGCTGGGACAGCAAGGTCACCGACTACGTGCCCGGCTTCCAGCTCAGCGATCCGGTCGCCACCCGCCAGTTGAACGTGGCCGACCTGCTCAGCCATCGCGTCGGCCTGACCTACAACGCCTACGACCGCGACGTCGAATCCAACGCCGACTACTACACGCTCAGCCACAAGCTCGCCTACGCCCCGCTCAAGTGCGCGCCGGGCGAGTGCTACGCCTACCAGAACGTCGCCTTCAGCCTGATCGGCGACGTGGTGTTCGCCGCCTCCGGCAGCTTCTACGAGCAGTCGGTGGAACGCCGCATCTTCAAGCCGCTGGGCATGAACGACGCCAGCATGGGCCTGGCCGGTATCCAGGCCAGCCCGCGCTGGGCGCGCCCGCACGTACGCAGCCGCAACGGCTGGGTGTCGCTGATGCCCAAGCCCACCTACTACCGGCTGGCCCCGGCCGCCGGCGTCAACGCCAGCATCAGCGATATGGCGCAGTGGCTGATCGCGCAGACCGGGCATCGTCCGGACGTGCTGCCGGCGCCGCTGCTGGCGACGCTGCACGCGCCGCTGATCCTCACCCCCGGCGAGATGCGCTCGGGCTGGCGCCGCGAGCGGGTCAACTCGGCCAGCTACGCGCTGGGCTGGCGCGTGTTCGATTACTCGGGCCACCAAGTGGTGTTCCATGCCGGCGCGGTGCAGGGCTATCGCGGCCTGGTCGCGCTGGTGCCCGAACGCGACCTGGGCGTGGCGATCCTGTGGAACGGCGAGAGCGGCCTGCCTTCCGGCCTGCTGCCGACCATCCTCGACCGCGCGATCGGCCTGCCGACGCAGCGCTGGCTGGACGTGGATACCGACTTCGGCAGCGACAACATGATGGCTGAGCGCCCGGATCCGAAGGACAAGAAGGGCGCGTCCGCGTCCAAGTCGGTCGCCTCGCCGCACTGACGCAGGCGGTCTCCTGATGGATTCGGTGGAAGGCGGCGCGAGCCGCCTTTCTGCTGTCTGCGCGCTGCCTTCGCGGGAGCTGCACGGCAGGAGCGGCTTCACCGCGACGAGATCCGATGGCGACGCAAGCCGGCGACTTCGCCTGATCAGGCCTTGATGAAACCGCTGGGATACGGTCGCGGCTGAAGCCGCTCCTACAGAGGAGCAGCGCGCGGCACAGGCTCGGCCACGCGGAAGCGTTTGAAGCCATCGGCTAAACGCCCTGGCTGCGTCGGCCGTCGAGTGTCGCCACCGCCGCCGCTGCCGACACTCACGCAAATGTCCCCTCAAGCGAATAAAGCCCCTCTCCCGCCGGGAGAGGGGTTGGGGTGAGGGTCCGTGCGAAGCCTCGCGGCAAGAGGTTGCTGAGAGGGTCGGGGTGAAGCCTCCCGGCAGCGAGTGCGCCTGGCGATGCACGTCGCCTCGCTGCATAACCCGCGCTACGCACGCCTCCTCATCCGGAGCTTCGCGCCACCGTCCCCCGAAAAGGGGTGCTGGTCCCGACGGGCGAAGGTGGCAGAGTGGTTATGCAGCGGACTGCAAATCCGGGAACGCCGGTTCGATTCCGACCCAGGTCGCCACGAATGGAGATCAGCAGCCAGGCAAGGCAGCAGGTCGACACTGCCGCGATGATGTTGCCCGCACGCCAGCGCCGGCTTTTTCCACGCTCGCACGCTCGCACGCTCGCACGCTCCGCGCATCGAGCGCATCGAGCGCGGCAAGCGCGGCAAGCGCGGCAAGCGCGGCAAGCGGCGTATGGAGCATGGCGCGAATGGTCCGAAAACGCCAAGGCTGTCAGCGCCGGCATGGCAGCACTGTCGGAATGCCATTGCGCAAACGAAGGAGAAGCCGACGAAGCCGGCGAACCTCGCCTGCGACAGCGAAGCAGCCGCTTGGCGGACGCGAGGCATCGTCACTGCCGGAGAACGCAGTCCGAATTCGGTGCGGTTCGGGCACGCATCAGGCGGCGACGGAATGCGACGGCGGCCAACAGCGTCGGCTAGGGACTGGCCACGGTGCAGGCAACGCGTCAGCTGCAGGTAGGCGGATGGCGGATGGCGGATGGCGGATGGCACGTCAGCGGCACATCGATGTCCTGGCAAGCAGTTCGCCACGGCGACGGCAACCGGACGCCCATAAAAAAGCTCCCTCCCCGCTGGGCACCGGGGAGAGAGCTTAGGTACGGCTATCGGGATGGATCAGATCAGATCAGCGGCGCGGGCGTTGCCGGCAGTGCGACCGGAGCGGTCTTCTTCTTGCGGGCAGCCGGCTTCTTCTTCGCGACGGCCTTCTTGGCGACAGCCTTCTTCGCGGCTGGCTTCTTGGCAGCCGACTTCTTGACCGCCTTCTTCGCCGTGGCCTTCTTCGCGGTCTTCTTTACCGCCTTCTTCGCGGTTGCCTTCTTCGCGGTCTTCTTGGCGGCGGTCTTCTTGGTCGCTGCCTTCTTCGCGGTCTTCTTTACCGCCTTCTTGGCGGTGGTCTTCTTGGTGGTGGCCTTCTTGACGGCCTTCTTCACCTTGGCGACCTTCTTGGCGACTTTCTTGGCAGCCTTCTTGACCGCCTTCTTTACCGAGATCTTCTTCGCTGCCGGCTTCTTGGCGGCAGTCTTCTTGACCGCTTTCTTAGCGGCCGGCTTCTTTTTCGCAGCTTTTTTCGTGGCCATGGGATGGCTCCTCGTCAGTGAACTATGGATTGAAAACGCCC
Source organism: Xanthomonas sp. WHRI 7945 (assembly GCF_035026585.1). Taxonomy (NCBI): domain Bacteria; kingdom Pseudomonadati; phylum Pseudomonadota; class Gammaproteobacteria; order Lysobacterales; family Lysobacteraceae; genus Xanthomonas; species Xanthomonas sp. WHRI 7945. The sequence continues at coordinate 304,852 of NZ_JAYIQP010000001.1, read as the reverse complement.
AGTTAAAGCAAACCCGCGGCGATGGTCCGCCTGCAGGATCCGCCGGCGCGTCGTGCGGGCCGGGTCGGATACAGAAACACCCGTACCGAAACTCGATACGGGTGCCGTGCCGGGGGAGACGTTGCGTTTCTCGGAGGGAAGCGACACCTGATCCACCATCATCGGGTTCCTGGCGGATGTCCAAGTTGTGCTTCGCGGTTTGATGTCGATCCGATTCACTCGCTTTCGCAGCAACGTCTGCTGGGCGAAACCTAATCACGCTTTTTTTTACTGTCAACAGTTCTACGCAATTTTTTTTCAGGCGTCGCGTGCCGCGACCATGCCGATCGCCGCGATCGGCAGCCCTCCGACCTCGACAACCGCCGCCGCCAAACCCGCAGCGAATCTTTGGCGCAAACAAAAACAGCGGTAATTCCCGTGCTTTTTTGCAACGGGCCAACGCGAGCGGCAGTTTGGCGCGCGGCCATGCCAAGCGTGGGCGGCAGCGAAGCGCGAGCGCGCGAGCCTGTCCGCAAGCTGAAAAAAACTTTTCGCGGCATGCGCCGTTCCGGCATCGCACAAGAGCAAATGCGCAAAACTGCGCAAACTTTTTCGCGCTGTTCGGCGCTTGTCGGCGCGTTGCGTGCGTCGCCACGCAGCGCATCGCGGCGGCGCGCGATGCCGCTGCGACGTCCGCTCGCCGCGCTGCGTTCCTCACCATCGCGTCACGCGCACGCGGCCGGCGCGTCGTGTTCCATCCCGCCACCGCGTCCGCTGCCGAGCGCGCGGTCGCAGCGCCGGCACCGCTGCATGCCGCATGCGCGTCGCCGCGGCGAACACGTTCCGATCAGACGAACGCGGCATCTCTGCCGTCCGCGCTCGCACTGCAGCGGACGTGATCGCCGTCGGGAGATGCGCTGCACGCGCCGCCCGAGTGCGATGCGCTGCGACGCGCATCACCGCCAAAAATCCGACGCGACATCCGCTCGCGTCGCAGCGTCCGTCCCGCGGCATCGCCTCGGCCGGTTGCAAGGGCAGCGTACGCAGCGAAGCGCGCGGCGCGCTGCCGTCGCCTGCGCCAGGTCGATCTCCCACGGTGCGCCGCATGCGTCGTTCGCGACCGCGCCGATCCGCCGGCTGCCGAGAACATCGCGCGCCGTGATACGCCACCGCCCCGTTCCGCCGCCCCAAACGAAAACCGGCCGCACAAGGCGGCCGGTTCGGCTGTCGCGACGAGTCGGCTCGGCTCAGTGGCCGTCTTCCTCGAGCAGTTCGGCGTAGTCGTCCGGGGTCAGCAGCTCGTTCAACTGCTCCTGGTCGGCGATCTCCAGCACGAAGATCCAGCCTTCGCCGTAGGCGTCCTCGTTGATCGTCTCCGGCTTGTCGCTGAGCGCGGCGTTGACCTCGACCACCTTGCCGGTGAGCGGGCTGTACACGTCCGACGCGGCCTTGACCGACTCGACCACGGCCACGCCGTTGCCGGCGACGACCTCGTCGCCGACGTTGGGAAGTTCGACGTAGACCAGGTCGCCGAGCAGGCCCTGGGCATGGTCGGAAATGCCGATGGTGACGCGACCGTTGCCTTCGACGCGCGCCCATTCATGGGACTTGAGGAATTTGAGGTCGCCAGGGATCTCGCTCATGGGGCTGCTCCGGAAAAGACGATGTCGGGGATGGGGGGCTAGTGTAGCGAACCGGATGCTCCGCAACGACGTCGCGGGCGTCGCGGCGACCGGCGGCTCAGCCGAGAACGCCGGGCTGGACCTGGCCTTCGCGCACGAACGGGAACTTGACCACGCGCACCGGCACTTCCTTGCCGCGGATGTCCACCCGCACCTCGCCCGGCGCGCCGGCCGGCACGCGCGCGAACGCGATCGCCTTGCCCAGCGTCGGCGAGAACGTGCCGGACAGGATCTCGCCCTCGCCCTGCGCGGTGAGCACCTTCTGGCCGTGGCGCAACACGCCCTTGTCGTCCATCACCAGGCCGATCATCTGCCGCGGCGCACCGTTGGCCTTGTGCGCTTCGAGCACGTCGCGGCCGATGAACACGCGACCCTCGTCCAGCGTCACGGTCCAGGCCAGCGCCGCTTCGTACGGCGACACGGTCTCGTCCATGTCCTGCCCATACAGGTTCATGCCGGCCTCCAGGCGCAGCGTGTCGCGCGCGCCCAGGCCCGCCGGCTTGACCCCCGCCTGCAGCAGCGCGTTCCAGAACGCCACGGCCTGCTGCTGTGGCAGCACGATCTCGAAGCCGTCCTCGCCGGTGTAGCCGGTGCGCGCGACGAACAGCGCCACGCCGTCGGCCGAGGTCGCCTCGAACGCGGCGAAGCGGCCCAGCTTCTGCACCGCGGCGCGATCGTCCTCGCGCAGCAGGCCGATCACCTTGGCGCGCGCGTTGGGGCCCTGCACCGCGATCATCGCGAAGTCCTCGCGCTCGCGCACCTCCACGCCGAACGCCTGCGCCTGCTCACCGATCCAGGCCAGGTCCTTGACCCGGGTGGCGGCGTTGACCACCAGGCGGAACAACGTGTCGGACATGTAATAGACGATCAGGTCGTCGATCACCCCGCCCTGCGGGTTGAGCATGCAGGTGTACAGCGCCTTGCCCGGTTGCTTCAGCTTGTCCACCGAGTTGGCCAGCAGGTGGCGCAGGAAGCCGCGCACCTGGGTGCCGTGCAGGTCGACCACGGTCATGTGGCTGACGTCGAACATGCCCGCGTCGCTGCGCACCTGGTGGTGCTCGTCGATCTGCGAGCCGTAGTGGATCGGCATGTCCCAGCCGCCGAAGTCGACCATCTTGGCGCCGAGGGCGCGATGGCTGTCGTTGAGGATGGTCTTCTGGGTCATGGCGCGGGTCCGTGAGTAAAGTCGCCCATTATCGCCGGCCGTGCGGGGGATAAGGAATGGGACTCGGGACTCGGGACTCGGGACTCGGGACTCGGGACTCGGGACTCGGGACGGCAGGATGCTGTCCGAGGGTAAATCGCTGTCAAGCGATTTGATGCAAAAAGGCCGCTTTCTCTTAGAAAAAAGCGCCCCCTTTTTTGCAACTCTGGCGCAGCCGCTTTTCTGTAGGAGGGGCTTCAGCCCCGACGCCTTACCGGTAACGCGTCGGGGCTGCAGCCCCGACGCGTTATCGGTAAGGCGTCGGGGCTGAAGCCCCTCCTACAGAAAAGCGGCTTGGCTGGAGCGGGGAAAAGCCGCTTGTTCTTCAATAAATTGGCACTTTTTTCATCAGGGCGTTTGACGGCGATTTTTTCGCTCGGACACCATCCTGCGGTCCCCGGTCTACCGCCCCAACCCATGCGGCTTGATCACCCCGGTATAGATGCCCAGGATCACCAGCAGGATCAGGCAGACCGATAGGCCGATGCGCCAGGTCAGTGCGTTCACCGTGCGCTTGCTCTGGCCACGGTCCACCAACAGGTAGTACAGGCCGGCGCCGAGGTTCCACAGAATGACCAGCAGGAAGGCGACGATCAGCAGGGTTTTCAGCGAGTCGTTCATGGGCGTCTCGGTGCACGGTATCGCTGCATTATGACCCTGGCCGCGTCCTCGCGCGTCGCCGCGCGCGCGCGCATGCCGCTGTGGCTGGGCTGGGGGCTCGCGCTGGCGGTGGCGCTGGGATTCTGCGCGCTGGGCCGCTGGCAATTGCTGCGCATGCACGAGAAACAGGCGCTGCTCGCGCAGGCCGCGCACGTGCGCGACCGTCCGCAGGCGCTGGCCGATGCGCTGCGCACGCTGCGCCCGGCGCAGCTGGCCTGGGTGCACGGCAGCGGCCGTTTCCTGCCCGGGCAGATCCTGCTCGACAACCAATTGCGCGAGGGCCGCAGCGGGGTCAAGGTCTATCAGCCGTTCCTGGCCGACGGCGCGTCCGCGCCGCTGCTGGTCGAACTGGGCTGGCTGCCGTTGCCGGCCGATCGCGCGCTGCCCACACCGGTGCCGCTGCACGGGCAGTACGCGCTGGCCGGCCTGCTCGGCCCGGCGCCGTCGCACGGGCTGGCGCTGGGGCCGGCGCTGGTCGCCGCGCCGGCGCCGCAGCTGTGGCTGGCGATGCGCATCGAGCCGGCGGCGATCGGCGAGGCGCTCGGACGCCGCGACATTTTGTCGCAGGTGCTGCGCCTGGATCCGGCGTTGCCGCTGGGCTATCCGCGCGACCTGGAGATGCTGCCGAACACCCTGCCGCCCGAGCGCCACTTGGGTTACGCGGTGCAATGGTTCGGCCTGGCGCTGGCCGTGCTGATCACCGCGGCGCTGCTGAGCTGGCGCGCGCGCAAGGGACGGGGCGGGCGCTGAGCGCGCGCGCATGAGAAAATCCCCGGCATGAATGCCTCCCCCTCGGCTCCACGCCAGGCGACCGCGCGCGGCCGCTGGACGTTGATCGCGCTGTTCGTCCTGTTCTTCGGCTCGATGCTGGTCGCCGGCGCGCTGCGTTTTTCCGGCTGGCAACCACCGGGCAACCGCAACCACGGCGAACTGCTGCAGCCGCCGGCCGACCTGCGCGCGCTGCAGCCGCGGCTGGACGACGGCAGCGTCTACGCCTGGCAGCCGCAGCAGCGCGTGTGGCGCATCGCACTGGCGCCGCCGCGCGACTGTGCCAGCGCCTGCGAAGCGCTGACGCGCGATCTGAACAAGGTCTGGCAGCTGTTCGGCCATGACGCCGACCACGTGCAGATCCTGTGGATCGGCACGCCGCCGGCGGCGGTGCGCGCGCTGCCGCAGGTGCGCGTGCTGCGCGCCGACCCGGCGCTGCTGGCCGGCCTGCCGCGTGTGCACGATGCCGCAGGCGTGCCGGTCTACGTGATCGATCCGAACGGCTTCGTGGTGCTGCGCTACGCGCCGGGCTTCGACCCGGCCGGATTGCGCGCGGATGTGTCGAAGCTGCTGAAACTCCTGTGAGTCACCCCCTATGAACCTGTTCGCGCCGCCGGCGCTGTTTCGGCACTTCCACCGCATGGCCTGGCTGGCGGCGTTGTTCACCGCCAGCACGATCATGTTCGGATCGTTCGTGCGCCTGTCCGACGCCGGCATGAGTTGCCCGGACTGGCCGACCTGCTATGGCCGGGTGACCTGGCCGCAGAGCAGTGACGAGGCCAACGCGCACGCCGCGAGCAAGATCCGCCCGCTGGAGACGCACAAGGCCTGGCGCGAGCAGGTGCACCGGTTCCTGGCCGGGGCGCTGGGCGTGGAAGTGCTGGTGCTGTCGTTGCTGGCTGCGCGCCGGCGCCGGCTCGGCATCGCGCAGATCGTCGGCGCCGCGGCGCTGGTGGCGCTGTCGATCCCGCTGTACATGTCCGGCTGGCCGACGTGGGCGATGGCGTTGGCGGGCACCGGCGAAGCGATCCTGCTGCTGGCGGCGCTGCGCTGGTCCAACAGCGACCTGGCGCGCGCGGCGGCGCTGACCCTGGCGGTGGTGATCTTCCAGGCCCTGCTGGGCATGTGGACGGTGACCCTGCTGCTCAAGCCGATCGTGGTGATGGGGCATCTGCTCGGCGGCCTGCTGATGTTCTCGCTGCTGGTGTGGATGGCCTGGCGCGCCACCCACCTGCCGATCACCCTGGCCGACGCGTCGCGGCTGAAGTGGCTGCTGCGCCTGGGCGTGGCGCTGCTGGCGCTGCAGATCGCGCTCGGCGGCTGGGTCAGCGCCAATTACGCGGCGCTGGCCTGCGGCGGCGGCAGCTGGTCGGCCGACAACTTCCCGCGCTGCGTCAGCCAGTGGTGGCCGCCGCACGATTTCCGCGAAGGCTTCACCCTGTGGCGCGGCATCGGCGTGGACTACGAAGGCGGCGTGCTCGACGGCGCGGCGCGCATCGCGATCCAGATGGCGCACCGGATGATGGCGCTGGTCGTGGCGGCCTACCTGCTGTGGCTGGGCTGGCGGCTGAGCCGCTCGCCGGGCATGCGCGGCTGGGCGGCGGCGCTGGTGGTGCTGCTGCTGGCGCAGGTCAGCCTGGGCATCCTCAACGTCAAGCTGGCGCTGCCGCTGCCGGTGGCGGTGCTGCACAACGCCGGCGCGGTGGCGCTGCTGTTCGTGCTGGTGTCGCTGCTGGCGCGCTTGCGGGCGCCGCAATGAGCGCGACGGGCATCCACTGGCGCGACTACTGGGACCTGACCAAGCCCAAGGTGGTGGCGCTGATCGTGTTCACCGCGCTGGTCGGCATGTGCCTGGCGATTCCCGGCGTGCCGACCTGGGCGCAGGTGCGTACCGGCCTGATCGGCTTCTTCGGCATCTGGCTGGCGGCCTCGGCCGCGGCGGCGATCAACCAGTTGCTGGACGCGCGCATCGACGCGCAGATGGCGCGCACCTCGTGGCGGCCGCTGGTGGTGGGCAAGGTGCTGCCGTGGCAGGTGCTGCTGTTCGCTACAGCGCTGACCGCGCTGTCGATGACGATCCTGGTCATCTGGGTCAACACCATCACCGCGGTGCTGACCTTCGCCTCGCTGATCGGCTACGCGGTGATCTACACCGTGTTCCTCAAGCGCACCACGCCGCAGAACATCGTCATCGGCGGCCTGGCCGGCGCCGCGCCGCCGCTGCTGGGCTGGGCCGCGATCACCGGCATGCAGGGCCAGTGGGACTGGGCCTACGCGTCGCTGCTGGTGCTGATCATCTTCGTGTGGACGCCGCCGCACTTCTGGGCGCTGGCGATCTTCCGCCGCGCCGACTACGCCAAGGCATCGATCCCGATGCTGCCGGTCACCCACGGCGTGGTGCATACGCGCAGGCAGATCCTGGTGTACACGCTGCTGCTGGTGGTGGTGACCCTGCTGCCGGTGGCGGTGGGCATGAGCGGCGTGTTCTACCTCGGCGGCACGCTGGTGCTCGATGCGGTGTTCGTCTGGTTCGCCTGGCGCATGCTCGACCCGCCGGACGAGATGTTCTCGATGCGCATGTTCGGCTATTCGATCGTGTACCTGATGGCGTTGTTCGCTTTCCTGCTGGTCGATCACTGGATCGGCTGAGCGTCCCGTTCCCGTTCGCGGCACTCAAGGGACGGCGGCCCAGGCCGCTACCGATGGATTGACCGTAGACGGCGAGACCGTTGGGAGGGCGTATGTGGGGAAAGAGCAAGCGCGATGCGGCGATGGCGCTGCAGGGCATGACCGCACGTCTGCGTGAGGTCGAGACCGAGCGCGACCGTGCCCACGCCGAGGCCGAACACGCCCGGACCGAGCTCAGCTATCTGCGCGGCCGCTTCGACCTGGTCACCGGCGGCACCAGCGACGGCCTGTGGGACATGAGCGTGGTGGCCGGCGATCCGATCAATCCGGCCAACGAGTTCTGGTGGTCGACCCAGTTCCGTGCGCTGCTCGGCTTCGCCTCGGAGGCGGAGTTCCCCAACGTGCTCGACAGCTGGGCCTCGCGCCTGCATCCGCAGGACAAACAGGCCACGCTGGACGCGTTCGCCGCGCATCTGGCCGATCGCAGCGGCCGCACCGCGTACGATGTGGAGTACCGGCTGCAGCTGAAGAACGGTCAATACCGCTGGTTCCGCGCGTTGGGAACCACCCAGCGCGACGCCAACGGCGCACCGCTGCGGGTGGCCGGCTCGCTCACCGACATCGGCGAGCGCCGCGAGCGCGATGCCTTCCTCGACGTGATCCTGACCCGCTTCGAACTGGGCGCGGAGATGCTCAACGACGGCCTGTGGGACATGAGCGTGATCGCCGGCGACCCGATCAATCCGGCCAACGAGTTCTGGTGGTCGCCGCAGTTCCGCGCGCTGCTCGGCTTCGCCTCGGAGGCGGAGTTCCCCAACGTGCTCGACAGCTGGGCCTCGCGCCTGCACCCGGAAGACAAGCAGGCCGCGCTGAACGCGTTCGCCGCGCATCTCAACGACCGCAGCGGCCGCACCTCCTTCGACATCGAATACCGCTTGCAGCAGAAGAGCGGCCAGTACCGTTGGTTCCGCGCGCGCGGGCTGACCAAGCGCGCGGCCGATGGCACGCCGCTGCGTGCGGTCGGTGCGTTGCTGGACATCCATGCCGCGCGTCAGCTCGGCGACGCGGCACGCACGCTGCAGGTCGCGGCGGCCGAGATGGTCGAGGACAACAACGACCTGGCGCGGCGCACCGAGCAGCAGGCGGCGGCGCTGGAGGAAGCGGCCAGTTCGATGGAAGAGATCACCAGCACCGTGCAGAGCAACGTGGACCACGTGGGCCATGCCAATCGGCTGGTGGACGGCGCCAGCGACGTGGCCCAGCGCGGCGGCACGGTGGTGAACGACGTGGTCGCGACGATGGCCGGCATCGAAACCGCATCGCGCAAGATCTCCGACATCATCAGCGTCATCGACGGCATCGCGTTCCAGACCAACATTCTGGCGCTCAACGCCGCGGTGGAAGCGGCACGCGCCGGCGAACAGGGCCGCGGTTTCGCGGTGGTGGCCACCGAGGTGCGCAGCCTGGCCCAGCGCTGCACCGATGCCGCCCGTGAAGTCCGCGGCCTCATCGCCAGCTCCAGCGAGCAGGTCGAACGCGGGTCGGCGCTGGTGGCGCGGGCCGGGACCACCATGGGCGAGCTGTTCACTGCGGTGCGCGAGGTGCAGGGGATCATGGGCGAGATCGCCAACGCCAGCCGCGAGCAGAGCGCCGGCATCGTCCAGGTCAACCAGATCGTGGTGCAGATGGATACCGCGACGCAGAAGAACGCGGCCCTGGTCGAGAAGATGGCCGATGCCGCGCGCGGTCTGGAGGGCCAGGCGCAGGGTCTGACCGCGCACACCACCAGCGGCCGCCGCCCAGGCAGCGGCCATGCCGCCGAACCGGTGCGCGCGGTGGCCTGAGCGGTACGCAGCGAAGCCGCTGGCGCGGCGGTGGGCGGCGTCGCTCGACGCCGCGCCGGCCGCTGGACACGCCGCGCACCAAGCGGCATCCGCGGCGAGCCCCCCTCGAATATGTTTGTGCGATGCCTTTCGTTCGATGGCGCCCGGCGCGGCGCGCGCTGCCTAGGCAGGCGCGTGCGCCAGCACGGGCGCATGCCGCGATGACCCGGGCGCTCAGCTCAGCCAGTGCTGGCAGCTGTCGCGGTCCTGGCTGCCGCAGCTTTGCTGCATCTTGTGTTGCAGGCGTGCGAGCACGGCGCTGCCGCCATGGCCCTTGCTCCAGCCCTGCAGGGTCTTGGCCAGGGTGTCGAAGCGCTGCTTGGTGCGCTGGTGGTAGCCGCCGGGCTGCCCGGCCAGTTCGCCGATGACCTGGCCTGCGGCGGCCTCGATTGCGGCCGCATTGTCCGGCTGCAGCCGGATCAGGCCATCGACATAGAGCACGCCCCACTGCACCCGGGTGGCGGGGCCTTCGGCGCTCTCGTAGGCCTTCTTCAGCCAGTACAGCGCGGTCTGCCTGTCGCCGCGCGCCTCGGCCAGGCCGGACAGTTCCGGCATGTAGTAGTACGGCGTCTTGCTGCGCCCCAGTTCGGCCAGCAGCAGCTGTTCGGCGCCGGCGCTGTCACCGGCGTCGTCGAGCAGGCCGGCGGCGTTGCTGATCGTGGACTGGCGTTCGTAGTCGGTCTTGGCGGCCTGTTCGGCCCAGCGCACGCGCTGCTGTACCTTTTCGGTCACCGCGGCCGGCAACGGCGGATGCGGCGCGTCGCCCGGATCGGCCGGCTGGCCCTGCGCCAGCCGCGCCAGTTGGATGTCGGCATAGGCGGTGTCCAGGCGATCGCTGATCGGTAGGCTCGCGTCGGCGTAGACCTGGTCCAGCGCGTGACTCAGCGCGCGCGACAGCGTGGCCCGTTCGCCGGCATCGGCGGCCGCGGCCTGGACCAGCTCGCGCGCCGAGTAGGTCAGGGTGCTGCGGTTGGCGCGGACCTCGGCCGGATCGGCCAGCACCGCCTGCAGCAGGCGGCGATCAGTGGCGCGGCGCTTGGCCTCCATGGCACCGGCCTTGTCCGGATCCTGCGCGGCCAGCGCCAGCAGTGCGAAGCGGCGCTGCAGTGCCGGCTGCGGCGCGGCGGCGGCCAATTGCGCGAGCACGCCGGCGGCCTGCTCCGGCTTGACCAACTGGCTCGCATCCACCGCCCAGCCGTATTCGCCGAGCAGGGTCCAGTCGTCGGCGCCGAGCGTGGTGGGCGCTTTCAGCGCCTGTTGCAGCAGTTGCGTCGAGCTGGTGGTGCGGGTCGCCGCCACGCGCAACGCTTCGGCCAGCCGGCCGGTGTCGCTGTCGCCGGCCAGGCGGGTGACCTCGCTGCGATCGGGGCGCAGCACGATGATGGTCGGGTAGCCCTTGATGCCGAAGCGTTCGCCCCAGGCCTGCGCGCCTTCCGAATCGCCGTCCAGGTGCACCGCGACGAAGGCGCGGGTGCGGGCGATGAAGGCCGGGTCCTTGAACAGCGTGGCCTTGAGCCGGTTGCACGGCGGGCACCAGGCCGCGCCCCAGTACAGCAGCACTGGCTTGTTGTGTTCACGGGCTTCTGCGAAGGCGTCGTCGACGTCGCCCTCGCGCCAGGCGATGCCGGCGCTGTCGGGCGTCTTGGCCGGCGCAGCGGTCTGTGGCTTGGAGGCGGCGGGCGGCTTGTCGCAGCCGCCCAGCGCCAGCACTGCGGCAAGGCTGGCGGACGTCATCACGGAAAGGCGGAGCGTACGGCGCATACGTCGGTCACCGGGCGAAGAGGGGAGGAGCGGCAACAGCGGATGCCGTGCAGGCCATGGCGCCAATCGCGCACTCTACCTAGCCGATCGTGCCGCGGGTACCCGGCGGACATGTCGTTTGCGCATTTGCATATGCCGCGATTCAGCGGCGGCGGCCGGCGCGCGTTTGCCACACGGCGCGAACGACGGCGCGTGGCGGGCCGTCATGGCGCAACGTTGCTGTTTTGCCACGGCGGCTCGCCGCGATCGGCGTGTTGTGCACGCACGCAGGCGTCGGCCGCGCCTTCTCGGGCAGGCCGCGCCGATCCGTCGCCGTGCCGCGCGCTCGCTAGTCCTGTGTCGCCGTCTTCGTATCGCGCGCGTAGCGCTGCGCGATGAAGGCGCAGACGATCAGCTGGATCTGGTGGTAGATCATCACCGGCAGCACGATCGCGCCGAGGCTGCCGCTGGCGAACAGCACCTTGGCCATCGGCACGCCGGTGGCCAGGCTCTTCTTCGAGCCGCAGAACACGATCGGAATCTCGTCCTGGCGGGCGAAGCCCAGCCGCCGCGCGGCGAAGGTGATCAGTCCCATCGCCAGCGCCAGCAGCAGCGCGGCGACCAGCGCCACCCCGAGCAGCGCCGGCAGCGGCGTCTTGCGCCACAGGCCTTCGATCACCGCGGCGCTGAAGGCGGTGTACACCACCAGCAGGATCACGCCCTGGTCGGTGTAGCGCAGCACCGCGCGGCGCCGTTCGACCCAGCCGCCGATCCAGCGCCGCAGCAGGTGGCCGACCACGAACGGCACCAGCAGCTGCAGCATGATCTTGCCCATCGCCTCCAGCGGGTTGGCCATCGCGCTCTGCGCACCGGCGAGCAGGCCCATCAGCAACGGCGTCAGGAACACACCGAGCAGGCTCGACAGCGAGGCGCTGCACACCGCCGCCGGCACGTTGCCGCCGGCCATCGAAGTGAACGCGATCGACGATTGCACGGTGGACGGCAGCGCGCACAGGAACAGCACGCCGATGTACAGCTCCGGGGTCAGCAGCCAGTGCGACAGCGGCTTGAGCAACAGGCCGAGCAGCGGGAACAGCACGAAGGTGGCGGCGAGGATGGTCAGGTGCAGGCGCCAGTGCAGCGCGCCGGCGACGATCGCCTCGCGCGACAGCCGCGCGCCGTGCAGGAAGAACAGCGCCGCGATGGCGATATCGGTGGCGTCGTCCATCACCGCCGCGGCGCGGCCCTGCACCGGCAGCAGCGAGGCCAGCAGCACCGTGCCGAGCAGGGCCAGGGTGAACGGTTCGATGCGGAGTTTTTTCAGCAGGCTCATCGGTGGCGGAATCTCGGCGAAGGGGTTCGTCGGCGCGGGCGGTGAGGAAGCGATCGCGCCACTGCGTGCGGAACGACACCCTCGTGCGTAGCGCTCGCGACTGCGGCGGTCGCGCAGAAAGCGGCCGCGCCGCGCAGTGGCCAACGCGGACCACCCTCAGTGGCGCGGGCATCGCGTGGACGGGGGGACGCGATACGCCGCGCATGTGGCGCAGACCGCGAACGGCTCCGGTCGCCCACGCACGCAAGCTGCGCCAGCACAGCATGCATTCTGCTCGCAGGCCGGCGCACCACGTCAATGTGCGCTGGCGCGCAGCCGCAACAGCTCGCGCAGTTCGTACTTGTCGGTCTCGTCCAGGCCTTGCGCGCGTTGCTTGGCCTGCAGTTCCTCCAGCCGCTGCTGCAGGGTCTGCCGCTCCAGTTGCACCACCACGTCGTGCAGTTCCTGGCGCCAGCTGGCGGTCTCGCCGGGAATCTCCTGCACCGCCAGTTTCTGCAGCGCGGCCAGTTCCTCGCGTTCGTGGAAGTGTTCGAGCAGCGCGCCGGTGGTGATCTCCGGGCGCGTGTGCACGATCTCCAGCAGCTCGATCATCAGTTCGATGCCGGGCAGGCGCAGGCCGGCGAACGGGTAGGGCGGCGGCAGGTCCAGCGCCAGCGAAGGCGTATGCAGCAGGCGCACGATCGCCTCGCGCACCAGGCTGCGCTTCTGCGTGGGCCGCACCGCGCGCGGCGGCGGCTTGGCCGGCTGCGCGGCGGCGGGCGCGGGGCCGCCGATGCCGGTGATCTCGGCCAGGCGCTGGCGCATCAGGTCGCCGAAGGCGCCATCGGGGATCTGCGCCAGCATTGGCCGTGCGCGTTCGGCCAGCCGCGCCTTGCCGTCGAGCGTGGCCAGGTTGACCTCGCGCGAGAGTTCGTCGAAGAAGAACTGCGACAGCGGCGTGGCCTGCTGCAGGCGCGCGGCGAAGCCGTCGGCGCCTTCCTTGCGCACGATGCTGTCCGGGTCCTCGCCGTCGGGCAGGAACAGGAAGAACGCCTGGCGTCCGTCCTTCATCCGCGGCAACACCGATTCCAGCGCCTTCCAGCCGGCGCGGCGGCCGGCGGCGTCGCCGTCGAAGCAGAAGAACACGTCCGGCGCGTTGCGGAACAGCAGCTCGGCGTGCTCGGAGGTGGTCGCGGTGCCCAGCGTCGCCACCGCCTGGGTAACGCCGAACTGGAACAGCGAGACCACGTCCATGTAGCCTTCGACCACGATCAGCCGCTCGATCTTCTGGTTGGCCTGGCGCACCTGCCACAGGCCATACAGCTCGCGGCCCTTGTGGAACAGCGCGGTTTCCGGCGAGTTCAGGTACTTGGGGCCGTCGTCCTTGTCCATGACCCGGCCGCCGAAGGCGATGACCCGGCCGCGGCGGTCGAAGATCGGGAACATGACCCGGTCGCGGAACTTGTCGTAGACGTGGCCGCGCTCGTTCTTGGAGAACAGCCCGGCGCGCTCGAGCAGCTTGTGGCGGCGCTCGTCGGTGCCCAGCGCGTCCTTCAGCGCGCTGAAGCCGTCCGGCGCGTAGCCGATCTGGAAGCGCGTGCGGTTGTCCGCGTCCACGCCGCGGCCGTCGAGATAGCTGCGCGCCTTGTCGCTGGATTCGAGCTGGCGCTGGAAGAACTTGGTCGCCGCGTCCAGCGCCGAGTACAGGTCGCGATGGTCGTCGCCGGCGGCCTGCGCGGCGCCGCGCTGCTGCGCGTCGCGCGGCACTTCCATGCCGGCGCGCTTGGCCAGTTCGTCGACCGCGTCGAGGAACTCGAGGCGGTCGTAGTTCATCAGGAAGCTGATCGCGGTGCCGTGCGCGCCGCAGCCGAAGCAGTGGTAGAACTGCTTGGTCGGCGACACCGTGAACGAGGCCGAGCGCTCGTCGTGGAACGGGCAGCGCGCCGCGTATTCCTTGCCCTGGCGCTTCAGCGGCACGCGCGTGCCGACCACCTCGACGATGTCGGTGCGGGCGAGCAGGTCGTCGATGAATGCGTCGGGGATGCGGGCCATGGGCGATAGGATGCCATGCGTCCGCGCCGCGGCCACGGATCGGGCCGCAAACCCTGGCGTTGCGGTGCTACAGCTGCGGCGGAATCGCCGTGATCGCGCTGGCGTCGATCCCGGCGGCGGCCAGCTTGCGCCGCGAGCGCAGGCGTTCGTCGATCACCGCGGTGATTAGCGCGCCGACGAAGAACACCACGGTGGCGTAGTAGATCCACACCAGCAGGATCACCAGCGCGCCCATCGAGCCGTAGGCGCTGCCCGGTGCGGCGGTGGCGATGTACAGGCCGATCGCATAGCGCCCGGCCACGAACAGGCAGGCGGTGATGGCGCCGCCGATCACCGCCTGGCGCCACTCCACGCGCCGGTCCGGCAGGTAGTGGTAGAGCACGGCGAAGGCCAGGATGTAGATCGCCAGCGTGGAGACGTAGCCCACCGCGGGCAGCAGCGACGGCAGGCGCGCGAACAGCACCTGCACCACCGTGGTCAGGATCATCGAGATCAGCAGCAGAAAGCCCAGTCCCAGCACCACGCCGAAGGAGAACACGCGCTTCTTCAGCCACGCCATGACGCCTTCCAGGCGCTGCTTGTCGGTGCGGAAGATCAGGTTCAGCGCGTTCTGCAGCTGCGCGAACACCGCGGTGGCGCCGACGAACAGCAGCAGCGTGCTCCACAGCCCGGCCAGCGAACCGACGCTGGGCTGGTTCTTGGCGTTGTCGATGATGGTCTGCGCCACTTCGCGCGCGCCGTGCCCGGCCAGCTGCCCGATCTGCTCGATGAAGGCCTGCTGCGCCTGCGGGTACAGCGAGGCGGTCAGCCACAGCAGCAACACCAGCAGCGGCGCCAGCGACAGCAGCGCATAGAACGACAGCGACGCGGCCTGGGTCATCACGTCGATCTCGACGAAGCGCCGCAGCAGCGCCGCCGGCAGGCTCTGCTGCAGGCGTTCGAGGTGTTTTTGCAGGCGGGTGGGCGACAGCGACAGGGACATGGGAGCGGGCACGGCCTTCGGCGGCGCGCGGCATCGCGATGCCGGGCCCGCGCTGCGCGAAAAAGTGTCGCGGGTCGCCGGCGTTGTAGCAGCCGGCGGCCGAAAGGCGGGTGAAACCCGCCGCCGGATCAACCGGCCAGTTGCTGCTTGACCAGCACCGAGACCAGGCCCATGTCGGCCTTGCCGGCCAGCGCCGGCTTCAGCACGGCCATCAGCTTGCCCATGTCGGCCGCGCCGCTGGCGCCGGTCTGCGCGATCGCGGCCTGGATCGCGGCGACGATCTCGGCCTCGCCGAGCTTGGCCGGCAGGTAGCGCTCGATCACCACGATCTCCTCGCGCTCGATCGATGCCAGGTCCTCGCGGCCGGCCGCGGCGTACTGGCTCACCGAATCCTTGCGCTGCTTGACCATCTTGTCCATCAACGCCAGCACCGCGGCGTCGTCCACGTCCTTGCGCTCGTCCACTTCCTTCTGCTTGATCGCGGCGTTGATCAGCCGGATCACGCCCAGGCTGTGCGTGTCGCGGGCCTTCATCGCGGCCTTCATGTCGTCGATGAGCTGCTGCTTGAGGGTCATGAGGGGCTCCAGGGGGAAGGGAAAAGAAGGGCGTTCATTCTAGGCGCTGCGCACGTCGGCGCCGGGCCGGGCGCATGCGGGGGCGCGAGCGGAGCAGGACGGGTGCGCCTGCGGCTGGCGAGGCCGCACGGCTGCCAATAACGCTGCCGGGGCCAGGAGATCGCTGCACCGGTGCGGCCGGCGAAGAATCCGGGCCACACAAAAAGCCGGCGACGCTTGCGCGTGCCGGCTTCGTGGGCTTACCGTAGCGGATGCCGAAACCGGCACAACCCGCTACCGCAAACCGCGATCCTCAGTACAGACGCTGACGCTTGGTGACGTCGCGAGACGTCCGGCGCAGCTGACGCTTCACCGCGGCTGCGGCCTTGCGCTTGCGTTCCTGGGTCGGCTTTTCGTAGAACTCGCGCTTGCGGGTTTCGGCCAGCACGCCGGCCTTTTCGCAGGTGCGCTTGAAGCGACGGAGCGCAAACTCGAAGGGCTCGTTCTCGCGGACTTTGACGCTGGGCATGGAATCTCCGGGACACAATGGTGACCGGGTCACGCCCGGCGAGCCGCACATTATAGCGACTGATTTCCTGGCTGCAAGCGGGGCGTTTGCCTGCCGCCGATTCGGCCCCACAATGGCATCCATGAGAGTCCTCGGCATCGAATCCAGCTGCGACGAAACCGGCGTCGCCGTCTACGACACCGCCCTGTCCGGCGCGGCCGCGCTGCGCGCGCACGGGCTGTACAGCCAGATCGCGCTGCACGCCGAATACGGCGGTGTGGTGCCGGAACTGGCCAGCCGCGACCACGTGCGCAAGCTGCTGCCGCTGATCCGCCAGACCCTGGCCGAGGCCGGGCTCGACGTGCGCGACCTGGACGGGGTGGCGTACACCGCCGGCCCGGGCCTGGTCGGCGCGCTGCTGGTCGGCGCCGGCGTCGCCCGCGCGCTGGCCTGGGCGCTGGAGGTGCCGGCGATCGGCGTCCACCATATGGAAGGCCACCTGCTGGCGCCGCTGATGGAGGACCCGGACCCGGTGCACGGCGTGCCGGCGCCGCCGTTCGTGGCGCTGCTGGTGTCCGGCGGGCATACCCAGCTGATCGCGGTGGAGGCGATCGGCCAGTACCGGCTGCTCGGCGAGACCCTGGACGATGCGGCCGGCGAAGCCTTCGACAAGACCGCCAAGATGATGGGCCTGCCGTACCCGGGCGGCCCGCAGCTGGCCGCGCTGGCCGCCCAGGGCACGCCGGGCCGGTTCCGCTTCGCGCGGCCGATGACCGACCGCCCAGGGCTGGATTTCAGCTTCTCCGGGCTCAAGACCCAGGTGCTGCTGGCCTGGCGCGGCAGCGACCAGAGCGAGGCCACCCGCGCCGACATCGCCCGCGGCTTCGAGGACGCGGTGGTGGACACGCTGGCGATCAAGTGCGAGCGCGCGCTGCAGGCGGCCGGCAGCGACACCATCGTGGTCGCCGGCGGCGTCGGCGCCAACCTGCGCCTGCGCGCCAAGCTGCAGGCGATGGCGCAGGCGCGCGGCGGCCGCGCCTGCTTCCCGCGCCCGGCGCTGTGCACCGACAACGGCGCGATGATCGCCTTCGCCGGCGCACTGCGCCTGCAGGCCGGACAGTCCAGCGACGCGGCGGTGCGGGTGACGCCGCGCTGGGACATGGCGGCGCTGCCGCCGTTGGCGGCAGCGCGGGATTCGGGATTGGGGATTGGGGATTCGTAGAAGCGGCTGCGTGCGGGCTCCGGTCTCTGCTTTTGCCTCTGCTTTCGCCTTTGCTCTTACCATTCCCGAATCCCCGATCCCGAATCCCTGCCCCCAATGGATAAAGTTTTCATCGAAGGTCTGGAAATCGACGCGCTGATCGGCATCTACGATTGGGAGCGGCGGATCCGGCAGACCTTGCGCTTCGACCTGGAGATGGGCTTCGACAACCGCGTGCCGGCGGCCAGCGACGACATCGCCGATACGCTCAACTACAAGGCGGTCAGCAAGCGCCTGGTGGAACTGGTCGAGCAGTCCGACTGCGGCCTGGTGGAGACGCTGGCCGAGCGCTGCGCGGCCGCGGTGCTGGCCGAGTTCGACGTGCGCTGGCTGCGCCTGAAGCTGAGCAAGCCGGGCGCGGTGCGCGGCGCGCAGGCGGTGGGCGTGATCATCGAGCGCAGCCGCGACGGCTGAGCGCGGCCTGCGCCGGCGCCGCTTGACGCTCATTCCGGTTCCGTGCATGTTGCTGTGCAACGCAACATCTGGCCGATCGCGCTCGGTGGCGTACAACGACGGGGCACGATGGACTGGAGCAAGTACCGCACGGCCACCTACGACGAGCTGATCCAGGCCGATGGCCAGCCGCGTCCCGCCGCCCGCCGGGTCATCGAATACCTGTCCAGCCTTTCGGGGCGCGAATTGTCCGAACGCCAGCTCGCCGCCGATGTCGCCGCGCGGGTCATGGGCATCACCTTCACCGTCTATTCCGATGGCCGCAACGTCGACCGCACGCTGCCGTTCGACCTGATCCCGCGGGTGATCCCGCTGCGCGAATGGGAGCGCACCGAGGCCGGGCTGAAGCAGCGCATGCGCGCGCTCAACCTGTTCATCGGCGACGTCTACGGCGCGCAGCGCATCGTCAAGGACAAGGTGTTCCCGGCGATGCTGCTGGAGCACTCGGTGAACTTCCGCCCGCAATGCGTGGGCATTACGCCGGCGCTGGGGGTGTGGGCGCACATCTGCGGCTCGGACCTGGTGCGCGATGCCGACGGCACGCTGTACGCGCTGGAGGACAACCTGCGCATTCCCAGCGGCGTGTCGTACATGCTGGAAAACCGCATGGTCGCCAAGCGCGTGTTTCCCGAACTGTTCGAGACCAGCGCGATCCTGCCGGTGGACGAGTATCCCTCGCAGCTGTACGACACCCTGGCCGCGCTGTCGCCGCGGCCCGGCGACCAGCCGGTGATCGCGCTGCTGACCCCGGGCATCTTCAACAGCGCGTATTTCGAGCATGCCTACCTGGCGCAGGCGATGGGCATCGAGCTAGTCGAGGGCGACGACCTGTTCGTCGCCGACGACGACTGCACCTACATGCGCACCATCTACGGGCCGCGCCGGGTCGATGTGATCTATCGCCGGGTCGACGACCTGTTCATCGATCCGGAGGTGTTCCACCCCGATTCGGTGCTAGGCGTGCCCGGGCTGATCCGCAGCTGGCGCGCCGGCAAGGTGGCGCTGGCCAACGCGCCCGGCGCCGGCGTGGCCGACGACAAGGTGGTGTTCGCCTACGTGCCGAAGATGATCCGCTACTACCTGGACGAGGAGCCGATCCTGCCCAACGTGCCCAGCTACCTGTGCCACGACGACAAGGATCGCCAATACGTGCTCGAGCATCTCGACCAGCTGGTGGTGAAGCCGGCCAACGAATCGGGCGGCTACGGCATGCTGATCGGGCCGCGCTCGACCAAGCGCCAGCGCGACGAGTTCCGCAGGCTGATTCAGGCCGACCCGCGCAACTACATGGCGCAGCCGACGCTGGGCCTGTCCACCGCGCCGATCGTGACCGAGGTCGGTCCGTCGGCGCGGCACCTGGACCTGCGCCCGTTCATCCTGTCGCGCGAAGACGTCTACGTCACCACCGGCGGGCTGACCCGGGTGGCGATGGAAGAGGGTTCGCTGGTGGTCAATTCCTCGCAGGGCGGCGGCGCCAAGGACACCTGGGTGGTGGATCTGGACGAGGAGACGGACTGATGCTCTCGCGCGTCGCCGACAACCTCTACTGGTTCAGCCGCTACGTGCGCCGTGCCGAGACCACCGCGCGCCTGGTCGGCGTGGGCAGTCTGCTGCAGCTGGACCTGCCGCGCTCGGTGCGCTTCGCCTGGCGGCCGATGATCGACACGGTCGGCGCCGGCGAGATCTTCAACGTGTGGTTCCCGCAGGCCGGCGACGACGTCGGCGATGCCGACGTGGTGCGTTTCCTGCTGCTGGACGAGCGCAATCCGTCCTCGCTGCGCACTTCGGCGCGGCAGGCGCGCGAGCTGCTGCGCGGCATCCGCGACACGCTGCCGCAGGAAGTGTGGGAGGCGGTCAACGACCTGCACCTGTACATCGACGCCAACGGCGAGCGCAGCGTCGGCCGCCGCTACCGGATGGAGTTCCTCGGCCACGTCACCGACGCCTGCCTGAAGGTGTCCGGCCTGCTCACCGCCAACGTCAGCCGCGACATCGGCTTCCAGTTCCTGCGCCTGGGTACGGCGATCGAACAGGCCGACATGACCACGCGGATCATCGATGCCGGCGCCTCGGGCCTGATCACCCCGCGCAAGGCCGACGATCTGGAGGCCTACCAGAACATGCAGTGGATGAGCGTGCTGCGCTCGCTGGCGGCCTACCAGATGTACCGCCGCCACGTGCGCCAGCGCGTCACCGGCGAGCACGCGCTGCGCTTCCTGCTGCAGAACAACGATTTCCCGCGCAGCGTGCATTTCTGCCTGACCCGCGCCCAGCACATCCTGCCGACGATGCCGCCGCGGCCGAACGTGGAGCGCGCGCTGATGCGGATCAACGGGCTGGTGCGCAACGCCGACCCGGCCTACCTGGCGCGGCACAATCCGGCCGAGTTCATGGACGAGATCCAGACCCATCTGGGCCATCTGCATACGGCGATCGCCGAGGCCTACTTCAGTTCCTGAGCGCCCGTTGCGGCGTCGCGCCGGTCCTCGCCGCAGCCGCGAGGGTCTGCGGTCGGCGTCGCAGGGTTGGTGAGACGCAATCGGGTGCCGTGCCGGAGGCAGGAGAGGCGCGATCGCGGCTGCGCCCGGCAGTTGTCGTGTGTGCCTGGCTTGACCGCCGCGCATGGCGGTCTCGTGCCGCAAACGGCGGGATTGCGGGATCCGGAGGCGTATGGAGCTCCCGGCGGGCAGGGCGGGCGCGGCGGTAGACAGTTTGCTGAATAGGCGAATCCGGCCGCACAATTTGCTCTTTCGACTGGCCGGAGAGCTAGAATTGACGGCTATGTAAACGTTTTCTCAAAGGACCCCATGGCTTCGGATCGTATCGAATCGCTCATCGCCCGCATGACCGTCGAAGAGAAGGTCGGCCAGCTCGGCGTCTTCGCCGACATGGTGCGCCCGTTCGCGCCGGACGTGAATCCGGAAGCGAACGTCAGCAATGCCGATGAGGTGCTGCAGCAGGTGCGCGCCGGCCGGGTCGGCTCGCTGTTCAATGGCGTAGGCGCCGAACTGGGGCGGCGGATCCAGCAGACGGCGCTGGAAGAGAGCCGCCTGGGCATTCCGGTGATCCTGGCCGCGGACGTGATCCACGGCATGCGCACCGTGTTCCCGATCCCGCTGGGCGAGGCCGCCAGCTTCGAGCCAGACCTCGCCGAGCGCACTGCGCGCGCCACCGCGATCGAGGCCACCGCCGCCGGCATCCACTGGACCTATGCGCCGGCGGTGGACATCGCCCGCGACCAGCGCTGGGGCCGTGGCGCCGAGGGCGCCGGCGAGGACGTGGTGCTGGGCTGCGCGTTCGCCGCCGCGCGCGTGCGCGGCTTCCAGGGCCCGGACCTGCGCGCGCACGACGCGCTGCTGGCCACGCCCAAGCATTTCGCCGCCTACGGCGCGGTCGCCGCGGGCATGGACTACAACAGCGTGGACATCGCCCCGCAGACCCTGCGCGACGTGCACCTGCCGCCGTTCCAGGCCGCGTTCGGCGCCGGCGCGCTGAGCGTGATGACCTCGTTCAACGACATCAACGGCGTGCCGGCCAGCGCCAACCACGAGCTGCTGACCGAGATCCTGCGCGGCGAGTGGAACTTCCCCGGCGTGGTCATCTCCGACTACACCGCCGACATGGAGCTGATCGCGCACGGCTATGCCGCCGACGAGCGCGACGCGACCAAGAAGGCGTTCCTGGCCGGCATGGACATGAGCATGCAGAGCGGCTTCTACGCCGCGCATCTGCCGTCGCTGGTGGCCGATGGCGAAGTGCCGATGGCCGCGCTGGACGCGGCGGTGCGGCGGGTGCTGGCGCTGAAGGAGGCGATCGGCCTGTTCGACGATCCGTACCGCTCGCTGGACCCGGCGCGCGAGGCCGACCAGTCGCACATCGTCGCGCACGATGCGTTGTCGCGCGAGGCGGCGCGGCGCTCGATCGTGCTGCTGAAGAACGACGGCGACGTGCTGCCGCTGCGCAAGCGCGGGCAGAAGATCGCGCTGATCGGGCCGTTCGTGCAGGACCGCGAGAACATCGAGGGCTGCTGGACGCTGTTCGGCGACAAGACCCGCTACGTGACCCTGGAGGCCGGCGTGCGCGCGGCGCTCGAAGACGCCGACGCGCTGAGCGTGCTGCCGGGCTGCGACCTGGAAGCGCCGCTGGACGGCGGCATCGAGGCGGCGGTGGCCGCCGCGCGCGCCGCCGACGTGGTGGTGCTGGCGCTGGGCGAGCCGCAGCGCTACAGCGGCGAGGCGCAGTCGCGCACGCAGATCGTGCTGCCGCCGGCGCAGCAGGCGCTGGCCGAGGCAGTGGCCGCCACCGGCACGCCGCTGGTGGTGCTGCTGCGCAATGGCCGCGCGCTGGCGCTGCAGGGCGCGGTGCGCGACGCGGCGGCGATCGCGGTGACCTGGTACCTGGGCACGCAGACCGGCCCGGCGGTGGCCGACGTGCTGTTCGGCGACTACAACCCGTCGGCACGCCTGCCGGTCAGCTTCCCGCTCGATCCGGGCCAGCAGCCGTACTTCTACAACCATGCGCGCACCGGCCGGCCGGAACTGCCGACGATGAGCGAGTTCAAGGCGCGCTGGCGCGAGATCCCGAACGCGCCGCTGTATCCGTTCGGCCACGGCATCGGCTACACCCGCTTCGCCTACGGCACGCCGCAGCTGGATCACGTGCAACTGGGTTGGGACGACACGCTGACTGTGACCACCCGCATCGACAACGTCGGCGAGCGCGCCGGCGAGGAAGTGGTGCAGTTGTACGTGCACGACCGCGTCGCCAGCCGGGTGCGCCCGGTGCGCGAGCTGAAAGGCTTCCGCAAGGTGCAGCTGGCGCCGGGGCAGAGCGTGGAGGTGGTGTTCACCCTGGACCGCCGCGCGCTGGCCTTCAGCGGCCGCGACGGCCGCTTCGAGGCCGAGCCGGGGCTGTTCGACCTGTGGGTGTGCGCCTCCTCGGCCAGCGGCGAACCGGTCGGCTTCGAACTGCTGGCGCAGGCGTAAGGCCTCGCGGGCTTCCGTGCAGGCGGGGCGCCCGGCGGCATGCCGCGCGGCCAACCCCTGCGCGGCCCGTGGCGGGTTCCTGTCTACCGCGCGCGGGCGCGTCGCGTGACCGCGGCCACGGCTTGGCCGCTGCATGCTTGCCGTCTACGCCTGGTTTGCTAGGTTCGGCGTTCGACCCCATCCGATAGGTGCACGTCATGCAACGTTCTCTCCTGGGCCTGGCCTGTGCGTTGGCAGTGAGTCTGGCCGTGTCCGCCGCGCACGCGGCGCCGGCGACCAAGACGGCGGAGCGGCGCGGCGACTGGCCGTTTTCGGCCACGCCGTTCGCCACCTTCAACGAGCCTTGGGCGATGAGCTTCCTGCCCGACGGCAGCGCCCTGGTCAGCGAGAAGCGCGGCACGCTGAAGCGCTTCGACCCGGCCAGCGGCCGCACCGGCACGGTCAGCGGCGTGCCCGCGGTCGCCTACGGCGGCCAGGGCGGATTCGGCGACGTGCTGCCGCACCCAGGCTTCGCCCAGAACGGCTGGGTCTATCTGAGCTACGCCGAGGCCGGCAGCGGCGACACCCGCGGCGGCGCGGTGGCGCGCGCCAAGCTGACCCTGGACGGCAATGGCGGCGGCGCGCTGTCGCAGCTGAAGGTGATCTGGCGCCAGCAGCCCAAGGTGTCCGGCCAGGGCCACTATGGCCACCGCCTGGCGTTCGGGCCGGACGGCAAGCTGTGGATCAGCTCCAGCGAGCGGCAGAAGTTCGATCCGGCGCAGGACATGAGCGGCAACCTGGGCAAGATCGTGCGCCTCAACGACGACGGCAGCGTGCCGGCCGACAACCCGTTCGCGCGCCGCGGCGGCGTCGCGGCGCAGGTGTGGTCGCTCGGCCACCGCAACGTGCTCGGCCTGGCCTTCGACGCCAAGGGCCAGCTGTGGGAACACGAGATGGGCCCGGCCGGCGGCGACGAACTGAACCTGATCCAGCGCGGCACCAACTACGGCTATCCGATCGTCTCCAACGGCGACCATTACGACGGCCGGCCGATCCCCGATCACAGCACGCGCCCGGAGTTCGCCGCACCGAAGGTCAGCTGGACCCCGGTGATCTCGCCGGCCGGCTTCGTCATCTACAGCGGCAGCGTGTTCCCGCAATGGCGCGGCAACGGCTTCATCGGCGGACTGTCCTCGCAGTCGCTGGTGCGCATCGAGTTCAACGGCGAGAGCGCGCGCGAAGCGGCGCGTTACGACATGGGCAAGCGCATCCGCGAGGTGGAGCAGGGCCCGGACGGCGCGCTGTGGCTGCTGGAAGACGGCAGCGGTGGGCGTTTGTTGAAGCTGCAGCCGTTGGAGAGTTGATCGGTGAACGTGGCCGGCGCGCCTCGTGCAGGGCGCGCCGGCGGTCTTGCAAGCGGCAACGCCTATGGGCTTGCCGAGGCTGCGGGACGCGGCTGCAGCCGCTCCTGCATGAGGCTTGGTCGTCTGTCGTAGCGACTCAATCCTGGCCCGCCCGCTCCCAGGCACGGCGCACCGCATGCCGCGCCTTGCTCCAGCTCAGCGTCTGCGAGCCCTTGGTGCTGTCCCAGTCGCGATGCAGTTCGGCTTCCACCTGCTCGTAGGCGCGATTGAAGTTGCGCACGCGCGCCTCGTGTCCGGCGTGATACGCCGGCTCGTAGTCCTCGAAACGCTCGCCTTCGCTGTAGTACGGCTCCTCGGCGAAGCGCTCGCGCCAATATTGCGAGACCAGGCTGCGGTCGTCGTCGTTGGGTTCGCGGCCGGGAATCTGATAGGGAACGCTCATCGTCGTCTCCTGTGCGGATGTGGCAGCGACGTTAGCGGCGGCAGCGTTAATGCGGTTCCAGCGCCGCGTGATCGGTGCATGAAGCGTCGTGCACGCCGTTGCTGCACACCGGCGCGACCTGCAGCTCCGACAGCGCGCCGCTGCCGTGGGCATTCAACTTGAGCCTGGTCCGCGCCACCGCGGGTATCGCCTTTGCCGACCTCGGCATAGCTCAGGTAGACCCAGCCGTTCTGAGCGAAGCCCGGGTGCGGCAGCACGTCGCCAACGCCGCCCGCTGACTTTCGCCGGTGCCGCGGCCTGTGCCGCGAGACCGCCAGATCCAAGGCAAGACTGCAAGCCAGACCCAGAGAAGAACGTTGCATGGCGCCATCTGTCGGATGGAGGATCTAACACCAGGCTGGCACCCAGCGCTGGCACCAGGCATGCATCGTCCAACCAAAGCGAAACAGCCGCCAGCCGTCATAATATCGGACGATTAACAAACGGGATCTAATGAAGGTGAGCGGAATATCGGATGCGGAGTTTATTGAAGGGGCCTTTATTCAGGAGGGCGTGAGTCCGGTCGCGGGTATCATCATCGCTGCCTGTACGCTTGGCGACGATCATGACAACCCAAAAAACAGGATCGGCGTTAGGAGGCAGGATGTCTGGCTCGAGTTCGGGTTGTCTGCAGAAGCTATTCTCTCGATTGATGCCGC
The DNA here is from genome assembly GCF_035026585.1 of Xanthomonas sp. WHRI 7945. NCBI lineage: Bacteria > Pseudomonadati > Pseudomonadota > Gammaproteobacteria > Lysobacterales > Lysobacteraceae > Xanthomonas > Xanthomonas sp. WHRI 7945. Next base: position 279,718 of record NZ_JAYIQP010000001.1, on the reverse strand, counting down.
TACTGACGGCTCTGCTTACATCTTGGGAGAGAACGGTTCAGTCGTGCGTTTCGACTGGAAATCGCCAACAAGAGAGGAGCTCAAAGCCTCGCGGAAGGCCTACGCAAACCCTGCCGTCGGTAACATCGGCCCACTGCGGAGACTTCGTATCATAGGTGGCGATGTGATCTGCGCAGGATCTGTCGGCCAGGTCTATCGCTTACTTGGCGATCGGTTCGAGACGCTGCCGAAGTTAAGCGTTGGCTATCAGGATGTGACAATCGAGGATGTCGCCGGAAGCAGTCGCAGCGACGTTGTCGCTGTAACTTCCGATGGTTACGCCGCGCATTTCGACGGTAAAAATTGGACCGTGCTTGATCTGCCAACCAAGGCAGGTCTTACCAGTATCTGCCGGTTGGACAACGGCCACTATGCCATTGTTGGCAAGCATGGGGCTGTACTGATCGGCGTTGCAGATCAATGGTCCATTGTTCAGCCGATCGACACGAGGAGAAGTTACTGGGGGGTTGCGACATATAACGATGAAATATATGCAGCGCATTTGGCCGGCGTGGACAAAGTTGCCGGACAGACGTTGATTGCCTTGGATATAGAAGAAGCAGACCTCCAATTCACAGTGCTTCGAAGCAGCGCCGAAGGGGTGTTGTCCTTTGCGGACAGAACGATCGGAGTGATCCGCGATGATCGCTGGCAAACGATAATGAAGTGATGCGTGCTAAGGGCGCGTAGCAATTTGGAGCCCGACATCTGGCAATGTTGTGGAGCCGGTCACGGATGTGGCTCGCGTTGGCGACGGCGTTGAGCTGGACATCGCGATGCCACCTGCGACGAATCGAGTCGGTGCATGTCGGTGCTGGGGTAGCAAACCACTCACCGCCGCGTGCGCGCAGGCAGCCACCTTTGCAGGCATCGTTGGCTGATCCAAAGATTCGATAACGGCGATGCGGCACCCCGGGAACGAGGACGCCGGCTCGGCCGCGGCCCAGGCGCCGGCTGCGTGCCCCCCGCCGATGGCTTACGATCCGCGGCAACGCCGCTCATCGCCCCGCAGGATTCCATGGCCGCCACCGGTCTCGCCTTGTTCACGCCATACCTGGCCACTGCCGGCATCGGCTGGCTGTATTACCGGCGCCTCCGCCGCTATTTCGGTCGCCAGCCCTGGCAGCCACGGCGGACCGTGGCGCGGATGCTGCTGCTGGTGCTGGCGACCGCGGGGCTGACCTACCTGGCAGCGGTGTTGCCGCCGGTCCGTCTGGGCATGGCGCTGGGTGTGGTGGCCGGTGCGGCGTTGGGCGCCTTCGCCTTGCACCACACCCGCATCGAACTGCGCGATGGCGCGCGTTTCTATACGCCAAATCCGTGGATCGGGGCCGGGCTCAGCGTGCTGCTGATCGGGCGCCTGGCCTGGCGCTGGGCCAGCGGTGCGTTTTCCGGCGGCGGCGCGCAATCGCTGCAGAACGCCAGCCCGCTGACCCTGGCGATCGCCGCGGCGCTGATCGGCTACTCGCTGGTGCACACCGGCGGCTTGCTGCTGCGCATGCGCGCGCTGGCGCCGCCGCCGCATTCTTAGCCCTGCCGTCACCACGGGACGCGCGGCGGCGGCCTACGCTCACTGCGCGGCAGCGGCGGACTCGTAGGGCAGCGCTGTGGTGCCGGCGTTGCGCAGTGCGGCATCGGCGGCGTCGAGCTGCGGCGACTCGCCTTCGATCACGACCAGGACGCGGCCGGCCTCGATTTCCTCTTCGAAGTTGCGCCGCACCGGATCCGGCACGGTGGCGCCGACCAGCGCCGAGGACCAACTGCCGACCAGCGCGCCGGCGATGGCCATCACCCCGGCGCCGGCCAGGGTGATGCCCAGCGGCGGCACCGCGATCGCCGCCAGCCCGGCGAGCAGGCCGGCCGCGCCGCCGCCCATCGCACCGCGCGCGGCGGCCGGCAAGGTGTCGGTCTTGACGTCCTTGCGTTCGTCGGGAATCGCGTCCAGTTCGATGTCGCCGCGCGCGATCAGCGACAGGTCGTCGTTGTCGATGCCGGCGCTGCGCGCCGCTTGCAGGGCGCGGGTGGCGGTGGCCACGTCGGGGGCGCTGTAGACACGGCGTAGTTTCATCGCGGACTCCGGCATCGATCGAGGCGGGCGCCCAGGGTCGAAGCGATGCGGTTACCCGCGCGTGACAATCGCGCAAGGCCGCGTGAAGGCCTTACGCCGCCCCCTTGCGCGGGAAGCAGTAGAACAGCGCGCCGACCAGCAGCGCCACGCCGGCCGCGGCCAGGTTCTGCCAGCTGGCGCTGAGCAGCAGCGCCAATGCCAGCAGCAGCGCCGCCAGCGGGATCAGCGGGCCGCCCGGCAGATGCAGCGCGCCGGGACGGTCGCCGTAGCGCCGTGCCAGCACCAGCACCGCCGCGGCGGTGCCGATGTAGGCGAACAGGCGGGTGACCATCGACAGCAGCGCCAGCTGCACGAACGAGCCGGACAGCGCCAACGCCAGCGACAGCACGCCCTGCAGCAGGATCGCCGCGGCCGGGGTGCGGAAGCGCGGATGCACGCGGGCCAGGAACGCCGGTCCATAGCCATCCTGCGCGAGCGCGAACAGGAAGCGCGGCCCCAGCATCACCGTGTTGCTGGTGGTGCCGAGGATGGAGATGGTGGCGCCGACGGTGAGGATCAGCGCCAGCGCCTCGCCGCCGAAGCCGCTGGCGGCATCGGCCAACGGCGTCGCCGACTGCGCCACGTTCGCCAGCGTGCCCTGCGCGACCACCTGCACCGCGGCGTAGATCAGGGTGACGGTGACGATCATGGTGATCAGCGCGAACGGTACGTCGCGGCGCGGATTGCGGTATTCGCCGGCGGCGGCGGGGATGTTCTCGAAGCCGGCGTAGGCGAACAGCAGCAACAAGGCCGCCTCGCCCATGTTGCCGAAGTCGCGCGGATCCGGCGCCTGGCCGGAGAACGCCCACGACCAGTCCACGTAGAACAGGCCGATCGCCACGAACAGCAGCAGCGGCACCAGCTTGCCGATCACCAGCGCCACGCCGGTGCGCGCGGCCGATTTCACTCCGATCACGTTGATCGCGGTGAGCAGGCCGAGTGAGCCGACCACGATCGCCAGGCGCGCGCCGCCGCCGGCCGCGGCCGGCCAGAAGCGCACCACCGCATCGGCCAGGCCGTTGCCGAGCGCGGCGGCCGAACTGATCCGGGTCAGCCAGATCATCCAGCCGATCTCGAAACCGGCGAAGCGGCCGAATGCCTCGCGCGCATACAGATAACTGCCGCCGGGTTCGTCGAAATAGCTGGCGGCCTGCGCGTAGCACAGCACCAGCAAGCCCACCGCCAGCCCGGCCAGCAGCACCGCCCACAGGCTCATCGGCCCGAGCAGCGCGGCGGTGGCGGCGGGCAGCAGGTAGATGCCGCTGCCGATCACGTCGTTGATCGACAGGCCGACGATCTGCCAGCGGCTGACCGCGCGGACCAGGCTCGGTTCGGGCGCGTTGCTCACGGTGCCGGCTCCGCCGCGGGCAGCGTCCAGGCGGTGCGCAGGCGCTGGTAGTCCTTGCGCGGCAGCAGCACGAACAGCGGCGCGGCGTCCGGCCGCAGCCAGGCCAGCAGGCGCTGCATGTCGGCCGGTTCCATCGCGGTGCAGCCGGCGGTGGCTTCGCCCGGCGCGCGCCACAGGTGGGCGAAGATGCAGCTGCCGGCGCCCGGCCGTGCCTGCGGGTTGTGGCCGATCACGAAGCCTTCCTCGTAGCGGCGATCGCCGTCGTGGTGCAGGTCCAGGCGCATCGGCTCGGTCGAGCCGGCGACCGCCTCGGCACCGACCCGGTCGGCGTCGACGATGCGGTTGTACAGCGGCGAATCGGGCACGTCGATGCAGTAGCTGCTCTGCTGCATCGGTTGGTAGGGCAGCGCGCTGTCGATGCGCTGCGCGTAGCCGAAGGCCTCGCCGATGGTGAAGATGCCGGCCGGGCTGCGGCCGTCGCCTTCGCGCTTCTGTGGGCCGTCGGCCTGCGCCGGATGCAGGCCCAGGCCCCAGGCGCTGCCGTTGCGGCCGAGCGTCACATCGAAGCGCTGGCCGTGCGCGCGCCAGCCCTGCGCGGTGCGTTCGAACGCTTGCAGTTGGCCGCGCGGGCTGTCCCAGTCCGGCGCCATCACCAGCACCAGCTGGCGCGCCTGCTGCAGTGCCGGCGGCGCGGTGCCGTCGGTGGCGGTACCGGCCAGGCCGGGGCCGGCGACGGCGGCGCACAGCAGCATCAGCGCTGCGCGCCATGTGCGGCGGGCGGCGCCGGTCTGCGTCAGGGCGGACAACCATGGGAACTTCGGCATGCGCATCTCCGGTCGCGATCGGGCATGGAACAGGTACTGGACCCGTTCCAGGGCCGCCGCGCGTTGCCGGCGGCGGTCAGGGTGGCGGCACAACGGCACTCGCACGATGTCGGGTGGGCGCTCTGCAATAGTGCACGTTACCGTAGTTGTTCGGTGCGTGGCGGCGGTCGTGTGCGCGGTTGCGTGGGCAGTGGCTCGATGCGGCAGGCGCGGCGGTGCGTGGTGCAGCAAGTCCGGCGGGTTGGTCGCGGTTCGATTCGGCTTGTGTCGGCCATTGCCTCTACGTGTTGGTCGCCACTGTTGGCTATGTATCTTCCGCGGCCGTGCAGCCGTCGTACCCGTCATTGTTGCCGTGGCCATGCCATGCCATGCAGTGCCGTGGTCGTGGTCGTGGTCGTGGTCGTGGCTGTTGCTGTTGCTGTTGCTGTGGTTGTTGCTGTTGCTGTTGCTTTACCGGTCCCTTACGTAGCGGCGAATAGGGCGGGAAAAACCCCGAAGGGGCGGCGCACAGGGATGTGCGCCGTTCGCGGCAGGGGCAGGATGCCCCTTCCGCGAATCCCGTCCTATTCGCGGACCCGGAGCGCGCAGCGCGTAGGGCGAGGAGGCAGGGTGTGCTTTCTTTTGGTTACTTTTCTTTGCACAAGCAAAGAAAAGTAACTCGCCAAAGGCGAAAGCTTTGCTCTTGCTCTTGCGATGGCAGTGGGAAGGATCCTTGTAGGAGCGGCTTCAGCCGCGACTGGTTCTGTCAGGAAAGCGTCGCGGCTGAAGCCGCTCCTACAAAGCAAACGTTTGAAGCAAACAAAAGCAACGGCGAAGCAAAGGCTTCCGCCCTTGGCGGGTCACTTTTCTTTGCTCGTGCAAAGAAAAGTAACCAAAAGAAAGCACGCCCTGCCTGCGCGCCCTCCGCGCTGCGCGCTACGGGTCCGCGAATGCACCGGGGATTCGCGGAAGGGGCATCCTGCCCCTGCCGCGAACGGCGCACATCCATGTGCGCCGCCCCTGCGGGGTTTTTCCCCGGTCCATCCGCCGCTGCGGAAGGGAACCCGGTAAGTCAAAAGCAACAGCAACAGCAATAGTCAGAGTCAGAGCCAGAGCCAGAGCAACAGCCAGAGCAACAGCTAGAGCAACAGCTAGAGCAACAGCAAAGGCAGAGGTAGATCAGAACAGGCAAGGCAAAGGCAAAAGCAAGCCAAGGCGGCAAACCGTTCAGGGCTGCGTGGCGTTTTAATCGACGATCGCAATCGTAATCGTGTTGTAAGCAGCTGCACTGCAATGGCCTTGGCATGCCCGCACATGCGCCAACAGGCTCGCATTACCCGCGCGGCGGCAGCAGCTCCAGGCCGCGGATCTCGCGGATGCCCAGGCCAGGCGCGTCGGTGATGGTGATCTGCGAGTCGTTGAAGATCACCCCGCCCTCCACCGGGTTGAACAGGCCCAGCGATGGGCCGTCCAGGTCCACCTTGGTGATGACGTCGGCCTTGGCCACCGCCAGGTGCACCGCCGCCGCCACGCTGATGCTCGACTCGAGCATGCAGCCGATCATGCATTGCACCCCGTACAGCGCCGCGATGTCGGCGATGCGGATCGCGTTGGACAGTCCCCCGGCCTTCATCAGCTTGATGTTGATGATGTCCGCCGCGCGGCGCTGGATCAGGTCGAAAACCTGCGCCGGCGCGAATACGCTCTCGTCGGCCATCACCGGCGTGTTCACCCGCTCGGTCACGTACTTCAGGCCATCGATGTCCCAGGCCTTGACCGGCTGCTCCAGCAGCTCCAGCGCCACCCCGGCGTCTTCCAGCGTGCGCATCGCGTACACCGCCTGCTTCGGCGTCCAGCCCTGGTTGGCGTCCAGGCGCAGCAGCGCGCGGCCGTCGACCGCGGCGTGGATCGCCTTGACCCGCTCGATGTCCACGTCGATGTCCTTGCCGACCTTGATCTTCAGCGCAGTGAAGCCGCGCGCGAGCGCCGACAGCGCATCGGCCACCATCTTGTCGACGGCGTCCACGCTGATGGTGATGTCGGTGGCGATGGCCGGCGTGCCGCCGCCGAGCATCTTGTACAGCGGCGCGCCGTACAGCTGCGCCCACAGGTCGTAGACCGCGATCTCCACCGCGGCCTTGGCGCTGCCGTTGCGCTCCAGCGCGCCCTGGATCAGCCCGGTCAGCCGGTTGAGGTTGGCGACGTCCTCGCCGACCAGGCGCGGCGTGATGAAGCCGTCGATCGCCGCGACGATCGAGCCGTGGGTGTCGCCGGTGATCGGTGCGGTCGCCGGCGCTTCGCCATAGCCGATGTGGCCGCTGTCGGTGTGGACCAGCACGATCACGTCCTCGACCGTCTCCACGGTGCGCAGCGCGGTCTTGAACGGGGTCTTCAGCGGCACGCGCAACATGCCCAGCTGGATATCGGTGATCTTCATTCGGTGGCGACCGGGCGGACGCGTTGGATGCGGGTGATGCGGTCGATGAAGGGCGTGCCGTCGCCGAGCAGCATCGGCTCCAGCGGGGTCACCGAGACGCCGTTGAGGCGCACGCGCTGCAACTGCCCGCTCGCGTCGCGGTAGCTGGCGCCAGCGACGTCGTGGATCACCCAGGTGTGGCCGCGGTCGTGGCCGATCACCATCATCACGTGGCCGGGGATGTAGACCAGGTCGCCGACCTGCAGCTGCGCCAGCGCCCGCTGCCGTTGCACCAGCGGCGCGGTGGCGGCGTAGGGCACGGCGGCGAGGCTGGGGCTGCGCGCCTGGTCGCCGGTATTGCGCGGCAAGGCGATGCCCAGGCTGCGGTAGACGTCGGAGACGAAGCCGCTGCAGTCACGCGCGTCGTAGTCGTTGCCCCAGCCGTAGCGCTCGCCGAGAAACTTGAACGCTTGCCGCAGCAGATTGCGTTGGGTGGCCGCCAGCGGCGCGGTGGCGACGTCGGCGCCGCGTGGCACCAGCGCGGGCGCCAGCCGCAGCCGGCCGTCGTCGCCGCGCAACGGCAGTTGCACCACGTACGCGGCCAATGGCGACTGGCCGTTGACCAGCTGTTGCGCCGGCCAGTCTTCGCGCAGCGGCAGGGTGCTGCCCATGTCCAGCGCTACCTGCGACGCGGCCTGCAGTTCCGGGGTGAACGCGGTCAGCGCGCGGGCGCCGGTCACCACCAGCCGCGGCGTGCGCCGCGCGTAGTCCAGCACCACGGCGCGGTCGCCTTCGGCGACGCGGTCGCGTTCGATCCACGCTGCATAGTTCGGCGCCAGCACGAACAGCCACTGGCCGTCGCCGCTGGCGTGCAGGATCGCCACCGCGGTGCCGGGATACAGCGCCGATTCCTGGAAGCGGTCGATGTCGTGGTCGTCGCGGCCGCTGAACGCGCGTTGCCGGGTGGGGAAGGTGCGCAGGTCGGCGCGGCGCACCACCAGCGCGTAACGCGGCGCGACTTGCGCGGGGACCGCGTCCAGCCCTAGCGCAGAGTGCAAGGCGGCCAGCTGCGCGGCGTCGAGCATGGCGCCGCTCGCGTCGTAGAGCGTGCGCGTCGGCGATGCCGACAGCGCCAGCACCTGCGCGCGCACCTGTTCTGCGCTGTAGCGTTCGGGCAGCGCCTGCAGGTCGTGCATCGACGCATCGTGGCGCAGCAGATGCGCGTTGAAGGACTGCACCTGCGCCGCGTCGAGCAGCGGGCGTTGCGCAGCGGGCAGGCGCGCGATCCAGTAGTCCGCCTGCAACTGGCTGGCACGCACCTGGAACGGCACCGTGTCGTCGGCGCTTGCCGCCAGCACCGGGCCGCTCAGCGCTGCGGCCAGCAGCAAGCACAGGCCACGCATCGTGTTCATCGGACCCCGCGAGATGGAAAGCGTATCGACGGCTGCGCGTCGCTTCGGAATAGTCTTTTTCCCGATTCGGCTTGTCAAGAAGAGTTGATTGACAGGCTGTTTTGCGCCGTGTTACACCCGAAAGACAGGAGCGAGGAGCCGACGCCGACAGGCGCTGGTTCCGCCAGCAGCGAGACGAGGGCCTGGAACTACGGCGCACGTCGCAGGGGTCGCCGTTCGGTATGCGCACCTGGGGGAAGTCGAGGAATAGAAGGAGGGCGCCGTGCTGCGGCCGTGCGTCGTGTTGTCCGCGTGGGTGCCCAGGAAGGCGGCCGGCTGTTGGCCTGCGTCGGCTCGGGTCATCGTCGTCAGCGTCGTCGCTTGCAGGAGAGAGCCGCGTGTCCGATCCAATCCATGTTTCCCGTCCCCGTCTGCGTCCATCCGGTCTGGCCCTCGCGTTGCTGGCCGTGCTGGCATTGCCGCCACTCGCCGCCGCGCAGGACGCGCCCACCGCCACGCGCGACCTGGACAAGGTCACCGTCACCGGTTCGCGCATCGCACGCTCGCAGGTGGAAGGCCCGGCGCCGGTGACTGTGATCACCGCGCAGGAGATCCAGAAGCAGGGCTTCAGCACGGTGTGGGAGTCGCTCGGCACGCTGACCCAGTTCAGCGGCAGCGCCTTCAACGAAAGCGACCAGACCGGCAGTTCGCCCAACGGCCAGTTCCTCAACCTGCGCGGTCTGGGTCCGGGCTATCAGCTGATCCTGCTCAACGGCAAGCGCATGGCCGACTACCCGCAGTCCTACGGCGCCAACGGCACCGCGGTCAGCCTGGGCAGCATCCCCGCCGCGGCGGTGGAACGCATCGAGGTGATGAGCGGCGGCGCCTCAGCGATCTATGGGTCCGACGCAGTGGCCGGCGTGGTCAACATCATCACCAAGCGCGATTTCAGCGGCGACACGCTGCGCCTGCGCGGCGGCACCACCACGCGTGGCGGCGGCGACAGCGGGCAGCTGCAATGGAGCGGCGGACGCACCGGCGACCGCTGGAGCCTGACCTACGCGTTCGAGCGGATGGACCGCGAGGCGATCGTCGCCAGCCAGCGCGACTTCATGGATTCCTACGACGACCATCCGGCCAACAAGGCCGACCCGTCCAGTCCCAATGCGTCGATCTCCGGCGTCTACCTGCGCCGCGGCAACACCTATCTGTGGCCGAGCGGCGGCGCGCTGTCGACCTCGGCCAGCGCACTGGACAGCGCCTGCGCGGCGACCAATCCTGCGTTCGCGCCCTACAAGACCGCCGACAACCTGGCCGCGGCCAACCGCTGCGGCGCGTTCGGCTACTACGAAGGCCGCTCGGTGCAGAACGGCTACGGCAAGACCTCGGCCTACCTGTCCGGCACCTTCGATTTCAGCGGCGACGTCACCGGCTATGCGCAGGTGCTGGCCAATCGCTCCAAGGACGAAAGCTCCAGCCAGACCCACTACTACATCGGCGAAGGCGCCTTCACCGTCTACGATCCGGACCTGGGCCTGGTCACCGCGCAGCGCATCTTCCTGCCGTCTGAAGTGGGGGGCATCAAGAACATCGAATACGACGAGAAATCCTGGAACCTCAACGCCGGCGTGCGCGGCAAGCTGTTCGACGGCCGCTTCGACTGGGACGCGAGCGTGTCGATGTCGCGCTACGACATCACCACCCGGCGCCCGCGCTTCCTGACCAATGCGGTGCGCGACTACTACATGGGGCCGGTGCTCGGTTATCGGCCCGACGGCACCGAGATCCGCGAGTTCTACGCCGACAAGCTGTTCGCGCCGGGCAGCGCGGCGCTGTACGACCAGCTCACCACCGACGTGGTGAGCCGCGGCGAATCCAGCACCGACCAGGCGCAGTTCGTGTTCAGCGGCGACCTGTTCGAGCTGCCGGCCGGCATGCTGCAGATCGCCACCGTGCTGGAGGCGGCGCGGCAGAAGTACGATCTCGCGCCGGATCCGCGCACCACCGTGGATTACACCGGCAGCGAGCGCATCTACAACCTGACCCAGACCCCGGGCGGCGGCCCGCGCGACCGCTATGCCGCCGGCCTGGAGCTGCGCGTGCCGATCTTCAGCCGGCTCAGCGCCACGCTGGCCGGCCGCTACGACAAGTACGACGACATCACCTCGGTCGACGACGCCACCACCTGGCAGGCCGGGCTGGAATGGCGGCCGTTCGACAGCCTGCTGCTGCGCGGCAGCCATGCCACCAGCTTCCGCGCGCCGGACCTGCTGTGGATCTACGCCGGCACCAGCGCCAACAATCCCACCGTCACCGACGAATACCTGTGTCGCCGCGATGGCCTGGATCCGCTGTCGGCGGCGTGTTCGAGCGCGCACGAATACCAGACCTTCTCCACCCAGTCGTCCAATCCGTTGCTGGAGGAGGAGAAGGGGAAATCGACCACGCTGGGCTTCGTCTGGGACGTGCTGCCGACGCTGTCGCTGAGCGCGGACTACTACCGGATCGAACTGGAAGGCCGGGTCGAATCGATCTCCAGCGAGAGCCTGCTGGAGAACAACGCCAACTGCCTGCTCGGCAGCGACCGCGCCGGCAATGCGGTCGATACCGCTTCGGCCGCCTGCCAGTTCTACATCCAGTCGGTGACCCGCAGCCCCGGCACCGACCTCACCGCCGAAGGCCAGATCACCGCGTTCGAGACCTTCCCGATCAACCAGTCGCTGATGCGCACCGACGGCGTGGACGCCAACCTGCGCTACAGCGTCGATCTCGGCGACTGGGGCGCGTTCGGCCTGCAGGCCGGCTACACGCACGTGCTGAAGATGGAAGTGGCGCAGTTCGCCGGAGCCAAGCCGGTGGACGTGATGAACGACGTCGATTACCTGGCGTTCCGCACCCGCACCAACTGGCGCCTGAACTGGAGCATCGGCGACTGGTCGACCAGCCTGTACGGCTACCGCTACGGCTCGCGTCCCAACTACGCCGAGACCGGGCGCGTGGCGCCGTACGTGGTGTGGAACGCGGACATCGCCAAGCAGATCACCGACAAGGCCACGCTCGGCATCAGCGTGCTGAACGTGTTCGACAAGATTCACCCGCGCGACGACAGCTACACGGCCTGGCCGTACTTCCCGCGCGTGTACGGCGCGATCGGCCGCCAGCTGTATGCCAATTTCACCTACACCTTCTGAGCAGGCGTGCGGGACGACGTCGCCACAGCGGCAACGATGAGACCGGATGCATCACGGCGCAGCGCCGCGGCGCGCTTGCGCGGATGGCTGCTCGCCGCCTGCGCGATGCTGCCGGCACTCGCCTCGGCGGCGCCGGACACCGTCGCCGCGCCGCCGCGCGCCGAGCTCGACCGCCTGTTCGAGCAGGCGCTGACCCGCTACCGGTTGCCGGGGCTGGCGGTCGGCGTGATCGAGAACGGCGAGGTGGTGTATGCGCGCAGCGCCGGCGAGCTGCGCGCCGGCAGCGGCGAGCGCATCGATGGCCAAACGCTGTTCAAGATCGCCTCCAACAGCAAGGCCATGACCACCGCGCTATTGGCGCGGCTGGTCGATGCCGGCAAGCTGCGCTGGGACGATCCGGTGATCAGCTACCTGCCGGAGTTCCGCATGTACGACCCGTGGGTCACGCGCCACATTCAGGTGCGCGACCTGCTGATCCACAACAGCGGCCTGGGTCTGGGCGCCGGCGATCTGATGCTGTGGCCGGAACCCAACGATTTCACGCGTGCCGACATCGTCGCCGGGCTCGCCCATCTCAAGCCGACCCACAGCTTCCGTTCGCACTACGCCTACGACAACCTGCTGTACGTGGTCGCCGGCGAGGTGGCCGCGCGCGCCGGCGGCAAGCCCTACGAGCAGTTGCTGCGCGAGCAGGTGTTCGCGCCGCTGGGTATGCGTCGCTGCCAGGTCGGCGCCTGGGAGCGCGATGCGGTCGGCAACGTCGCCCAGCCGCATATGCGCCAGGGCGGGGCCAACGTCGTGGTGCGCGCGGACCCGGCGCAGATTGCGGATACGCCATCGATGGCGGCCGGCGGCGTGCGCTGCAGCCTGGACGACATGCTGGCCTGGATGCGCGCCTGGCTGGCGCCCGACAGCGACACTGCGGCATGGCTGTCGCCGGCGCAGCGCCAGGCGCTGTGGACGCTGCACACGCCGATGCCGATCACTGCGCAGATGCGCGAGTGGGACGGCACGCGCCTGTACGGCTATGGCTACGGCTGGCGCCTCTCCGACGTGGACGGGCAGTGGCAGGTCGCGCATACCGGTACCTTGATGGGCATGTATTCGTCGCTGGTGCTGCTGCCGGACCGGCGCAGCGGCTTCGTCATCCTCAGCAACGGCGAGGGCGGCGAGATGCGCACCACCCTGGGCGAGGCGCTGCTCAAGCGCTTCACCCGTCCGCAGCAGCGTGGACTGGACGTCGAACACTACGCGACGCTGCTCGAGCGCACGCGTGCGCAGGCCGACAAGGCGGCGCCTGCCGCGGGCGAGACGCCTGCGCGCGTGCCGGTAGCCAGTGCAGCATCGCGCGATCGGCAAGGCGTGTGGCGCGATCCGTGGTTCGGCGAGGTCGTGCTGTGCCCGCAGCACGACGCGCTGCGCTTCCAGTCGCGCAAGTCGCCGCTGCTGCGCGGCCGGGTCATGCAGGTCGGCGCGCGCTGGCTGGTGGACTGGGACGAGGCCAGCGTCGATGCCGAGCCGTGGCTGGACTTCGTCGCCGATGCCGACGGCATGCCGCGGATGCGCCTGGCGCATGTCGATCCGACCGCGGATTTCAGCTACGACTACGCCGATCTGGACTTCGTGCGGGCGGGGCCATGCCCTGATGTCGTGGGAGGGACTTCAGTGCCGACGCTTCAGCGGTAAAGCCCGTCGGGACTGAAGTCCCACCCGCAACCACCATCTCGTTCACCAGGTTTCTAGATACTGCTGTTGCTTGCGCTCGCTGCTCACTGTCAGATATTCCGGAATTCTTCATGACCCGATTCTTTCCCTCTTCTGCATCGCACCGCACCCGCTGGCTGGCACCGCTGGCGCTCGTCGCCCTGCTCGCCGCCTGTGCGCACGCGCCGCAGCGCAATCCGCTGGCCGAATGGGTGCCGTCGCCTAACCAGGACCTGCGCCGGCCGATCCTGATCGTGATCCACTACACCGACCAGGACTCGGTGCAGCGCAGCCTGGACACGCTGCGTTCGCACAACAGCAAGGGCAAGGTCAGCGCGCACTACCTGATCGGCCGCGACGGCAAGCGCTACCAGCTGGTCAGCGACGAGCGCCGCGCCTGGCACGGCGGCGCCGGGCGCTGGGGCACGATCACCGACATCAATTCCGCCTCCATCGGCATCGAACTGGACAACGACGGCAAGACCCCGTTCGCGCAGGCGCAGATCGACAGCCTGCTGCTGTTGCTGGAGGACCTGTGCACGCGGCTGCGCATCCCGCGCACGCAGGTGGTCGGGCACCAGGATTTCGCGCCCACGCGCAAGGTCGATCCGGGCCCGCTGTTTCCGTGGAAGCGCTTGGCCGACGCCGGTTTCGGCCGCTGGCCGGCGGCGGATACGCCACCGGCGCCGCCCGGCTTCGACCCGTGGCAGGCATTGGCGTTGATCGGCTACCCGCTCGACGATCGCGCCGCCACGTTGCGTGCCTTCCACCACCATTACCGCGGCAACGATGCCACCGCGCTCGACGCCGAAGACCTGCGCATCCTCTACGCGCTGACCCAGCCGGCGCTGGCACGGCCGCAACCGCAACCGGCCGCGGCGATCGAATCGGACGCGCCCTAGCGGCGCCGGTCGGTCCGCCGGCGCCTGTACCGACGCGTGCCCGGTGCGCGGCATCCGCTGGATCGACGCACGTTCTTGGTAGCATGAGCGCGCCAAGAACTCCAAAGGACGCAGTGTTATGAGGCTCGCAAAGACAGCCCTGTGGGTGGCAGCGTTGCTGCTGATCGGCGGTTGCACGGACAAGGCCGCCGACCCCGCGCCGGCAGGCACGCAGGCGCCGCCCGCGGCGACCGCTACCGCCGCGCCTGCGCCCGCGGCAGCACAACCCGAGCCGGTCGGCGTCGAGGTGCCGGCGCCCGGGCAGGTGCTCGCCGACATCTATGGCATGAAGGGCGACGGATCGGCGTCCTACACCATCGACAACGGCGCCCTGGCCAGCTTCTGGTACGGCTACCGCTTCGACCTCGGCGGCAAGCACTACTACACCGGCTTCGCCAACGCCGGCCCGGAGAAATACGGCAAATCCGAGGAAGAGAACACGCCGGATCCCGCCGTCGGCGTCAGTATCAGCCAGGCGACCTATGTGCTCGACGAGGCGGACGGCAAGCCGGCGTGGACGCTGTTCCATGCGCAGCAATGGGCCGGCGATTTCGGTGGCAACGAGAAGGCCGACGCCCTGGACCAGAAGCGCGCGCCGCAGCGTACCGAGACCAAGGACGGCCACCTGCTGCTGGCGCTGCCGACCACGCGCTTCGCCGACGGCATCACCAGTTCGGGCTTCGCCGTGTTCACCTTCGACCCGAACAAGAACGACCTGGGCGACTACAAGGGCTGGGTCTACCTGGGCACCGTGGCCACCGGTGAAGACAACGGCGCGGCCTGCGACGACCAAGGCACCATGAAGTGCGCCGCCAGCACCGGCACGCTGAGCTTCGAGCCCGGCAGCGGACCAGTGCCGAGCCTGCGCGTGACCATGAGCGGCACCGCCATCGCCGGCCCCGGCAAGGTCCGCACCCTGGGCGCCGCCGACGTGGCGACCTACACCTACGACCAGGCCAGCGGCAAATACATGCCGCCGCTGGATCGCTGAACACCGGCCGACCGGCCCGCGCCCGGGCCGGCCGCAGGCGTTCGTGGAGGGGGGCTGCCCGCTAGTCGCCGGCAACGGAACTGGTTAAGATGCCGCCACGGGGCCTGATGATCAGGCGAGTCATTCGCGAGCGGCAATGGATGCTGCACTCGCCCGAAATGCCGGAGTGGATCGCCGGCTTGCGGTTCGCCATGCGCGAATCGCCATCACCGCCCCTGCTTTGGGGCCGGATTGCAATCCACCGTTCTCTGTCCGAAGCCGCGCCTGCGGGAGCTGTCGTCTCCGCGGGTCGCGCTGTGTCCGCGATGCGCAAGATGGCGGCATTCTGGACACTGCGGCGTGGCGTGTCGGGATTTGCGGGTGTGTTTCCGGCTTCTTCAACGAATACAGGATGTTCTGCACATGTCCAATGACAACAAGCTTGCCGTCGCCACCGAGGCGCCGCCCTATCCGGGCAGCGTGCTGTATCTGATCTACGGCATGGACGGGGACGGCGCGCTGTCGTACGAGATCGACAACGGCGCCGTGGCCAGCTTCTGGCACGGCCAGCATTTCGATCTGGGCGGCAAGCATTACTACACCGGCTTCGCCTACGCTACGCCGAACAAGTACGGCAACGACGACGCCGAGACCTTCCCGGATCCCGGCGAAGGCGTGTCGATCAGCCAAGCCACGTTCCTGCTGACCGCGCCGGGCAGCGAGCGGCCGTGGATGCTGTTCCACGCGCAGCAGTACGTGGGCAGCTTCGGCGGCTACGAGCGCGCCGACGCGGTCGACGAGACGCGCAAGCCGCAGCAGCACGTCCTGGACAACGGGCAGCTGCTGCTGGCGGTGCCGACCTCCAGCTTCGGCAATGGCATTACCAGCCTCGGCTTCGCGCTGTTCACCTTCGATCCGGACAAGAACGACCTGGGCGACTACCAGGGCTGGGTGTACCTCGGAACGGTCGCCGCCGGCGAAGACAACGAGGCCAGCAGCGATGAAGAGGGCACCGTCCCGCACGTCTCCAGCGTCGGCACGCTGAGCTTCCAGGCGGTGCCCGGCGAGCCGATGCCGGCCCTGCAGGTGGCGCTGCGCGGCACCGCGATCGCCGGCCCCGGCCGGGCGCGGTTGCTCGATGCATCCGATGCGGTGGTCTACGCGTACGACCAGGCGAGCGGACAGTACCAACCGAAAGCAAGCGCATGAATCCGCCGTGCGCCGATCCACGGATTGGCGCACGGCGGCAGCAAGAACGCACTACCCGCAGTACCCGAATTGTTTTGTTGACCGCGCACTAACAAGCTCACGGACGAGCTCGGTTGACCTTGTCGGCGCACGCCGCCGTATATCAACCTCAAGGAGTAACACGAGATGGCACGCGATTACACGAAGGCCGAGAACCTCGACATCATCGAGCGTGAGGCCAAGGAACGCCACATTCCGGTCGACGATTTCATGCGTTTCGCCTATATCGAAACCGGCGGCAGGTTCGACGAGCAGGCCAGCCGCGGCCCGAACAGCGCCAAGGGCCTGTTCCAGTTCACCCCCGGCACCGCAGCGGCCTACGGGATCAGCGGCCGCGAACTGGATGCGGTCGCCAACACCGACGCCGCGGCGCGCCTGTACCAGGACAACCAGCATTCGCTGACCCGCCAGCACGACCGCGACCACCGCCCGTACCTGTCCGGCAAGCCGCAGCCCGATGGCCTGGACATGTACATGGCGCACCAGCAGGGCGCCGGCGGCTACCGTTCGATCCAGGCCGCGGTCGCCACCGGCAACTTCGCGCGCGAAGACACGCGCTCGAACATCCTCAACAACGTACCGCGCGAGAAGGATGCGGCCGGCGCCAAGCAGTTCGAGGCCTATACCGGTGCCTCGCTGGCCGAGTTCAAGAAGATGTCCGACCAGGACATGGCCAAGACCTTCCTGAAGTACTGGGACACCAAGTTCGACCACATCGCGATCCCGGAAAAGGGCATCAAGCCGGTCGCCGAAGGCCAGGCCCAGGCCACGCCGGGCCAGCACGCCGAGCAGCGCGCGCAGACGCCGCAGGCTGCCGCGCAGACCACGCCGGCCACCGCCAAGCAGCAGGGCGACGGCGGCATCCAGCTCACTGCCGCGCACGCGATGGGCATCAAGTACGACGACGTGCAGTACGCGATCAACATCAAGGGCCACAAGCTCTACCACCCCGGCGCGGACGGCAAGCACCTGGAGCAGGGCTACATCGATTGCTCCGGATGGGTGTCCGAGCTGCAGAACGCCACGATGCGCGAGATCAACCAGAAGGCCGGCCACACCGTCTTCGGCCGCCAGGACATGCTGGCGCAGGGCATGAACGGCTCTGGCGGCATCGTCAAGAAAGCGTTCGACAATTCCGGCGTGCTGCTGCAGGGCCAGGACGTGTTCAAGCCGGGCGCGCTGAAGGAAGGCATGGTGATCGGCGTGGATGCCGGCAACACCAAGCACGAGCACTGGAAGGGTATCGACCACATCCTGATGGTGGTGCGCGACCCGAAGAGCGGCGAACTGCAGGTCAGCCAGTCCAGCGGCAGCAAGGGCGTGAACACCATGCCGCTGGACGATTACCTGGCCGGCCACAAGAACGCCAAGCTATTCGCGTCCGACCCGCTGGCCAAGGCGCGCGACCTGCTGCAGGACAAGCAGCAGACCCAGTCGCAGCACCAGGGCGGCGATGCGCGAACCGGGCTGAAGCCGGGCGAGCAGGGTCCCGACGTGAAGGCGATGCAGCAGGGCCTGATCGAGCTCGGGATCAAGGACAACAGCGGCAAGCTGCTGACCGGCACCGGCTACTACGGCGACAAGACCAAGGAAGTGGTGGCCAACCTGCAGCGCGAGAAGGGCATCGAGCCGACCGGCATCGCCGACAAGGTCACGCTCGATGCGCTGAGCAAGCTGCAGGCGCAGGGCAAGGAGGCCAAGCTCAACCCGGCGGCCGCCGAGGCGCAGCGCGCCGACAATCCGCTGTTCACCCAGGCGCTGGAGAAACTGCAGAAGCAGGGGCCGAACGGCGGTTTCAACAGCCGCGAGGAACTGCAGCGCGCGGCCGGGCAGGTGGCGTTCGAGGCCAAGGTCGGCGGCATGTCGCGCATCGACGACGTGGTGCACAGCACCGACGGCAAGGGCCTGATCGCGGTGGAGCGCAACCCGAACAATCCGCACGACGTGAACCGCGCCTACGTGGACAAGCAGCATGCCGCGACGGTGCCGCTGGAACAGAGCCAGCAGCAATTGGTGGCCGAGACCCAGCGGCAGGCGCAGGAGCAGCAGGCCCAGGACCAGCGTACCCAGACGCAGTCGCCGACGCGCTGATCCGCACGCCGGCAGCGGCTGCCGCCGACAGCAGTGTCGGGCGGCAGCCGAGGCCGCTGCGGTTGCCGATCGCGCTGGCCGCCGGCGAGCGTGCTGCAAGCCGCATGGTGGCCTGCCAGGCAACGCCTGCGTCAGCGACTAGGGTTGCTGCGCGCTTGCGGCGAAGCGCGAGGTTGAAGTGGACGTCCGATGCAAGACGCTCCACCGATCTTCGCGCTGCCTGCAGCATCGTGACGTCGTTCGAACATCGCGTCGCGTGACGTCGCAACGCGACGCCGCGTTGGACATGGTTTCGACGATCGTTTAGAACTGCCCTCCCTCATCCGCATCACCACAAGGCGAATTCCGACAGTGGCCATCGTCAAGATTTTTCATGTTTCCTGCGTGCTGGCGCTCTGCGGCCTGACCGCTGCGTGCAACGGCGGATCTTCCGCGCCGGCGCCGGCATCGGCTTCTGCGTCGGCACCCGCCGCCAGTGCGCCGGCAACCGCACCGGCGGCGCCCGCAGGCGATGCGCCCGCGGCCGATCCGCAAGCGGCGAGCGCGACGTCCACCCAGGCGGATGCCGCCGCCGCACCAGCGAAACCTTCAGGAGAGACCGTCGTGCTGCGACCTTCCTATGACGCATGCATCAGCGCCGCCGCAGGTGTGACGCCGACGATGCAGGATTGCATCGATACCGAATACCAATACCAGGATGGCCGCCTGAACACCGTCTACAAGGCGCTGATGGCCAAGCTGGGCGATGCGGAAAAGAACGCGCTGCGCGAGCAGCAGCGCAAGTGGGTCGCCGATCGCGACGAACGGTGTTTCTACGATCCCGACAGCGGGCAGGCGGGGCGCGTGGACGCCGCCGAATGCCGTCTGGACATGACGGCCAAGCGCGCGGACGAACTGGAAGCGCGCTGATTCCTTCAGTGGTTTTTTGCAATGCAACTTTTTAGACAAGGAGATGGACGATGAGCGACAAGGATTGGGAACTGGGGCAGACCTCCAAGCACTACGAGACCGGCGGCCGCGGGGCGAGCACGGTGTCTTCGGGCATCGACGATCCCGGCGGCGTGTCCTACGGTTCCTACCAGATGACCTCGCAGGTCAAGACCAAGGAAGGCACCGTCATCGTGGGCGGCACCGTCGCGGCCTTCGTCAAGGACAGCAAGTACGCCGATGACTTCGCCGGCCTGAAGCCCGGCTCGGCCGAGTTCAGCGCAAAGTGGAAAGACCTCGCCAGGACCGATGACACCTTCGCGCAGGAGCAGCACGACTACATCAAGCGCACGCACTACGACAGGCTGGTCGACCGGTTGCAGGACAAGGGCGTGGACCTGTCCGACCGCGGTCCGGCGGTGCAGGATGCGCTGTGGAGCACGGCGGTTCAGTACGGTCCCGGCAGCGACAAGAAGCCGGGCGGCTCGGGCGTGTTCCTGAATGGACTGGAAGAGAAGTTCGGCAAGGACTACGACCTGTCCAAGCTCTCGGACAAGGACATCGTCGGCGCGGTGCAGGATTACAAGGCCGACCACGTCAAGGGACTGTTCCCAAAGGTGGAGAGGCAGAGAACCCTGGATTCGCTGCAGAACCGCGCCGAGAACGAAAAGGCCGACCTGCTCAAGCTGGCGGACCAGGACAAGACGGTCACCCGGACCGGCGAGCAGCCGGCCAAGCATGAGCGGCCGTCGCAGCCGGACAAGTCCCACGGCGGCAACAGCCCGCATGCCGACAACGGCGACGGCGTGCTCAAGCGCAACGAGCAGGGCGCCGCGGTGAAGGACATGCAGGAAAAGCTGTCCAAGCTCGGGTACCTGGACGCGAAGGACGCCATCGGCACCTACGGTCCGAAGACCGAGGCGGCGGTGGAGAAATTCCAGCAGGACCACCGGCTCAAGGGCGTGGACGGCAAGGCGGGCCCGGAAACGCTCGCCTCCATCGACAAGAACCTGCAACAGCAACAGGGCGTGGAGCAGTTGCGCCGCGACAATCCGATGTTCGACCAAGCGGTCAAGCAGATGGAGAAGCAGGGACCGAATGGCGGTTTCGGCAGCCGTGAGGAGATGCAGCGCGCGGCCGGGCAGGTGGCGTTCGAGGCCAAGCTGAGCGGCATGTCGCGCATCGACGACCTGGTGCACAGCACCGACGGCAAGGGCATGATCGCGGTGGAGCGCAACCCGAACAATCCGCACGACGTGAACCGCGCCTACGTGGACCGGCAACAGGCCGCGGCGGTGCCGCTGGAGCAGAGCCAGCAGCAGTTGGCGGCCGAGACCCAGCGCCAGGCGCAGGAGCAGACGCAGGACCAGCAGCGCACTCAGTCGCAGTCCACGCCCTCGCCGACGCGCTGATCTGCGTCGCCCGGCACCGGCGGCCGCCGACAGGAATGTCGGACGGCCGCCGGTGTCGGCTCGCTCGCGGGCACCGGGTCGATCGCGACCTCTGTTGCCTGCCGACGCGCACCGCGTGCCAGCCGCCACAGCGACTGGCGCGCGCCCTCTCGAATCCACGGCGCATGCCGACCGCCCTGCGCGGCGATGGCCTATGCTGCGCGGATGCCGCACCGCGCCGCCACCACTTCACGTTTCCTGCCGTGTCGCATCCCTTCGGTGCCGCCTGCGCGACGCTGCATGTCCGCGTTGTTCGGCGCGTACGCCGTCGTCATGGCGAGCGCGGCGATGAATGCGGCGGCCGCTCCAGTCCTGTCGCCGGCGACCACGCCCGCGCAGGCCGGACTGGTGGACGTGCACGACGTCGCGCCGCAGATCGCGCTGGACATCCGCTATGCCGGCCACGACAACTTCACCGGCCGCCCGGTGCCCGGCTACAACGCGCCGAAGTGCTACCTGCTGGCCCCGGTCGCGCAGGCGCTGGCGCGGGTGCAGCAGGCGATGCACGCCGAGGGCTACCGGCTGCAGGTGTTCGACTGCTACCGGCCGCATCGCTCGGTACGCGCCTTCGTGGCCTGGGCCGGCGACCTCGGCGACCAGAGCGGCAAGGCGCGCTACTACCCACACCTGGACAAGTGGGTGCTGCTCGGCGACTACATCGCCCAAAGCTCCGGCCACAGCCGCGGCGCCACCGTCGACCTGGGCCTGCTCGACTGCCGCAGCGGCCAGTGCGCGCCGCTGGACATGGGCACCGGCTTCGACTTCTTCGATCCGTCCGCGCATACCGACGCGCCCGGCATCGATGCCGCACAGCGCGCGAACCGCCAGCGCCTGCTGCGCGCGATGGCGGCGCAGGGCTTCGTCAACTATCCGCTGGAATGGTGGCACTACACCTTCCAGCCCGAGCCCAGCCCCGGCACCGCCTACGACGTGCCGGTACGCTAGGCGTCCCGTTTCGCTGCACAGGCCAAGATCATGTCCGGCATGCAAAGCTTCATCGACCTGCAATGCCCGTATTGCGGCGAATGGATCGACCTGGCCCTGGACCCGTCGGTCGAGGCGCAGCAGTACGTGGAGGATTGCCAGGTCTGTTGCCGGCCGATGCTGGTGACGGTGCGCTGGGACGAGGACGGCGCGCCGATGGTGAGCGCCAGCGCCGAGAACGATGGCTAGCTAGCGCGTTCGATCCAGGCGCTGCCGGGCCTGTAAGCGCTGCAGGGAGAAAGACGGCAGCGCGGGCGTCGGCTCCATTGGTCCAATGTCCATGTACAGACCCGATGCGTCCACGCGCTGGCCGGGTCACGTCGCATCGTTCCCGCACATCGCAAGCGACACCGCCTAGACTGGCGCTCTCGACCACTGGAAGCACCGCAATGAACCTGCCGCTGCACTTCGGCCTGCTGGGCTCGCTCGAAGCCGGGCTGATCGCGCTCGCGCTCGGGTTCCTGATCTATGCACTGTGGCATCGCCTGTGCCGCTGGCTGCAGTGGACCGACGGCCATGCGCTGGGCTGGTCGTGCCTGATCGCGGTCGTCGCGTCCGCCGGGATCGATTGCTGGAACCTGTTCTACACCGGCATCGTGCGCCTGGAGTCGCCGTTGTACGCGCGGCTGGCGCTGGCCAGCATCCACGATCCGAACGAACTGGGCACCCGCGTGGTGCTGGAAGTGTCCGGGGCGCTCGCGGGCGTGGCCGCCGGCTGGGTCGCGTTCAGTTCGCGTTCAAGCGAAAAATCCGGCGATGGCGACCACGAAATCGTGTGAAAAACACGCTTTTTTTCCAGTTTGCAAACGGCTCGAACGAACGGCTTACCGCATGCTCACCGACCGCTAACCAAGCGAGTAGCGCGTGTGTTCGGCGCAGTGGTTAACGAAGCGTTGCCTGCGATTTTTCGCAGGGGAATGGATTCAGCCTGGCACCGGCACGGTGTGGCCATGCACCGGATTCGACCGGGCATGCCACAACCGAGAGAGCAAAGGAGACCACCCATGAACATTCGCAACCGCACGCCGCTGATCGGTACCGCCGCCATTCTCGCCGCCGCACTGGCCCTGCCGGCCTTCGCCCAGGATGCGCAGAGCGATGCCGCCACCCAGGCGCAGTCGCCCACCAGCGCGACCGGCCAGTCCGCACAGTCCGGCGCCTCGGGCGGCGGCCAGACCTGGGCGGACGTGGATACCGACAGCGATGGCGCCATCAGCAAGCAGGAGGCGCAGGTCAACGCAGGTCTCAGCCAGATCTTTTCGCAGGCCGATGCGGACCACAACGACAAGCTGACGCCCGACGAATACAAGGCTTATGTCGCCAAGCAGCAGGGCGGCGCAGCCGGCAGCGACGGCAAGTAACGCGTCATCCGGCAACGCGCTGACGACGGCACGCGCATGACGAGGGCGCGTGCCGGCTGCGGCGGGTGGCTGCGGCGACCACCGTCGCCGCGCAGTTCCAAGCAAGGCGCATGCATGAGGAACATGCGTGAGGAAGGGCGGCCTGGGTGCCGCCCTTCTGCTGTGCGCACCTTGCCAGGACACGGAACAGCGCGCCCATCAGCCGCGGTACGGCACAAGGTGTAGGGTAGCGGTCCGCCGACCGCCTAGGCTGCCATGGCCCTGTTCCGCCGTTCGCTGCGCCTATGCCTGGCGCTGTTGTTTATAAGTCTCGCCGCCGCCGGCGTGGCTGCGGCGCAGCAGGACCCGGCCGCGCCGGTGCTACCGCTGCCGGTCCCGACGCCTGCGTCCGTTCCGACGCCGGCACCGCTGCCGCCGTTGCCCGCACCGCCAGCCTCGACCCTGCCGGTGCCGCCTGCGCCTGCCAGCGATGCAGGCGCCGCCGCCGGCGCGCGCAGTTTCGCCGCGCTGGACCTGGACCGCGACGGCCGTATCGGCCGCGCCGAAGCCGCGGCGGACCCGGTCCTGCGCGAGACCTTCGACACGTTCGACGCCGATGCCGACGGCGCGCTGTCGCGCGAGGAGTACGCGCATTACCAGCCCGGCCCCGGCGACCCTGTAGCGCAATGAGCCGCGCTGCTATGCTTTCGCGATGCCTACGCCTACCGCTCTGCGCTCCTCCGCCATCGCCCTGGTCGGCTTCGACGGCGACGACACCCTGTGGAAGAGCGAGGACTACTACCGCGACGCCGAAGCCGCGTTCGAAGCCATCCTCGGCCAGTACCTGGACCTGCGCGACGCTGGCACGCTGCAGCATCTGCTGACGGTGGAGCGGCGCAACCTGAAGGTGTTCGGGTACGGCGCTAAGGGCATGACCCTGTCGATGATCGAAGCGGCGATCGAGCTGACCGAGGCGCGCATTTCCGCACGCGATGTGCAGCGCATCGTCGAGATCGGCCGTGCCACGCTGCAGCATCCGGTGGAGGTGATCGCCGGCGTGCGCGAGGCGGTGGCCGCGATCGCCGCCGATTTCGAGGTGGTGCTGATCACCAAGGGCGATCTGTTCCATCAGGAAGCGAAGATCGCGCAGTCCGGGCTTGGCGCGCTGTTCCCGCGCATCGAGATCGTCTCGGAGAAGGACCCGACCACCTACGCCAAGGTGCTGGCCGAATTCGGCATCGGCGCCGAGCGCTTCGTGATGATCGGCAATTCGCTGCGCTCGGACGTGGAGCCGGTGATCGCGCTCGGCGGCTGGGGCATCCACACGCCCTATGCCACCACCTGGGCGCACGAGGCTGAGCATGGGTTGTCCGCCGATGAGCCACGCCTGCGCGAGGTGGCCCTGGCCGCGGACTGGCCGCAGGCAGTGGCCGACCTGAACCGGCATGCGGCTGCTCAGGGAGCGTTGCCGCTGGCGTGAGAGCGGTCGCAGCAGCGGTCCCCGGTGCCGTGTCGCTGCCGATTGCTGCGTCGTCGACGGCAGCGGCGCGATGGGGGCTAGCACTCGCTTGCGCGGCTAGCGCTGTTGGTCGCGGTCAGCAGGTAGCGCGAAGAAGCAGGTGCTGCCGTCCGACTCGCGCGGCATCGAATGCAGCGTCTTGGGCTGTGGTAGGCGGCCTGCGCCGCTTCGTCGAGCAGGGTGTAGAACTGGGTCGCCACATCCGCCGCAATGCCGATCGAACGGTTGGCCAGCAGGCTCGGGAACCGCGCTGGCCTGACCGCCGGTCCAGTTTGTTCTTGCCGCAACGGCGCTGCGCTGTCGGCGTCGATTTTCCCTCCAGGGCGATCTTGCGCCGCGCGCCAGCCAAGCGTTCCGCCGGATTGGCAGGCACGACGACGTCCATGGCGGGTTCGGTGCCTGGCAGCGGTGTCGGACCGTCAGCTGCAACTCCTTCTCGTTGTAGTGGCCTCGCACCGTCGGCGTCGATCTTCCATTCAAGCCGCTCTTGGGCTGGCGCCAGCCGCGCGCTGCACCAGATTGACGGATGTGGCGGCTTCCATGACGCCCCCAAAACCCTGACAGCGATGCCGGCATCCGGCAGAATCGGCGCATGCCGTCCCGCCTGCGCTCCGCCTGTCTGATCCTGCCGCTGGCGCTATGCATGGCCGGCGTCGCCGTGGCCCAGGACGCGCCGGCACCGAGCGCCACCGCCCCGGCTGCCGCCGCGCCCGGCAGCGGCGACGCCTGGATCGACCGGCAGTTGCTGGACATCGACCGCTACGCCGCGCGCTACCAGGACAGCTTTCTCGACGAGGTCGCGCGCTATGCGCAGCTGCCGCGCGGCTACGCCGAGGCGCTGCTGCGCGAGCGCCGCTGGCCGCCGCGCGACATCTATTTTGCCGGCTTCCTGGCCAAGGCCGCGGGGGTGCCGTACCGCGAGGTGGTGCGTACGCGGACGGCCGCCGGCCCGGCAGCGAACTGGGCCGACGTGGCGCGCGCGCTGCAGGTCGAGCCGGGCTCGCTGACCTACCGCACGCTGCGCCACGCCATCGTCGCCAGCTACGACCACTGGGACCGCCCGATCGTGCTGGACGCGCTGCTGCGCCGCCAACTCGGCGATCGCGCGCAGCGCGATCAGGCGGCGGCGCAGTAGGCGGCGACGCCGCAGGGAGCGCCCTGATGGCCGGTGACGCGAACCGTCGCGCAATGCCTTCGCAGCGCGCACGCAACCAGCGAAATCCCTTGTGGGAGCGACTTCAGTCGCGACGCGGCGATTTCGGCACACACACCTGGCCGAACAGATGCCCGAATGGCATGGAATCCCGCGAACTTGTTGCTTCGCTCGTCGCGACTGAAGTCGCTCCCACAGGGGTGTCGCAGCCGGTCTGTGAGCGGTCATGGCCGGGCGGAAGATGCTGTCTTGCTCCGATACCACCCCGGCCTGAGTTTTCCCGTCCGGCACCTGCCTGGACTTGCGCGCCGGGCACGCTCCGCGTTCGCCCTCTCCGGCCCGATTTTTCCCGATCCGGTACCTCTCCTGGACTTCGGTGCGGTCAAGCGCCGAAGTCCGCCCTGGATGCTGCACGCATGGCTTCAATCTCCCGCATGACTGGCCGCGCCGTCGCCGCGGCGCGAGAATAGGCGCTCTGCCGGACCCGTGTCCGGCGCTACCGTCGCTCCGGACCGCCCGATGACCACTGCCTTCGTTTCGCCCGATGCCATCCGCAGCCTGTTCGCGCAGGCCATGTCCGACATGTACCGCGCCGAGGTGCCGTTGTACGGCGCGCTGATGGAACTGGTGGCGCAGGTCAACGCGGCGACCCTGGCCGCCGACCCGGCGCTGGACGCGCAATTGCAGCGCAACGACGAGCGCGCGCGGCTGGACCAGGAACGGCATGGCGCGATCCGTGTCGGCAGCGCGGAGGAACTGGCCACGCTGCGGCGGCTGTTCGCGGTGATGGGCATGCATCCGGTCGGTTACTACGACCTGTCGGTGGCCGGCGTGCCGGTGCATTCCACCGCATTCCGTCCGCTCGACGCGGCGGCGCTGGCGCGCAACCCGTTCCGCGTGTTCACCTCGTTGCTGCGGCTGGAACTGATCGAGGATCCGGCGCTGC
Source organism: Xanthomonas sp. WHRI 7945 (assembly GCF_035026585.1). NCBI lineage: Bacteria > Pseudomonadati > Pseudomonadota > Gammaproteobacteria > Lysobacterales > Lysobacteraceae > Xanthomonas > Xanthomonas sp. WHRI 7945. The sequence continues at coordinate 253,149 of NZ_JAYIQP010000001.1, read as the reverse complement.
GCACGCAGGCGGCGCAGATCCTCGCGCAGCGGCGCATCTTCACCGATGCCGCGTTGCAGCTGATCGAACGCTGCGAGCGCGACGGCGGCCTGGGCGAGGCCGATGCGCAGCGCTTCGTCGCCGAGGCGCTGGAGACCTTCCGCTGGCATGGCGACGCGACCGTGCCGCTGCCGACCTATCGCGCGCTGAGCGATGCGCACAAGCTGATCGCCGACGTGGTCAGTTTCCACGGCCCGCACATCAACCACCTGACCCCGCGCACGCTGGACATCGATGCGGCGCAGGCGGAGATGCTGCGCCGGGGCATCGACGCCAAGGCGGTGATCGAGGGCCCGCCGCGGCGGCGCTGCCCGATCCTGTTGCGCCAGACCAGCTTCAAGGCGCTGGAGGAAACGGTGCGCTTCCCGGCTGGCGATGGCGCCGCCGAGGCCGGCACCCACACCGCGCGCTTCGGCGAGATCGAACAGCGCGGGCTGGCCCTGACCGCGAAGGGCCGCGCGCTGTACGACGCCCTGCTGGAGCGCGCCCGCGCCGCCGATGGCAGCGCCGGCGGCGACTACGCGGCGCGGCTGCAGGCCGCGTTCGCCGATTTTCCCGACGATTACGCCACGCTGCGCCGCGAAGGCCTGGGCTATTTCCGCTACGCGCTGACCGATGCCGGCCGCGCCGCCGGCGCCGCGGCGTTGGCCGGCAAGCCCGCCGAAGCGCTGATCGGCGACGGCCTGGCCAGCGCCGACCCGATCGTCTACGAGGACTTCCTGCCGGTCAGCGCCGCGGGCATCTTCCAGTCCAACCTCGGCGGCGGCGAGCAGCGCGCCTATGCCGCGCACGCCAACCGCGCCGCATTCGAACAGGCCCTGGGCGCCGCAGTGCACGACGAGTTCGCGATCTACGCCGGCATCGAGCGCGCCTCGCTGGACGCCTTGCAGAGCTAAGCACAAAGTCCCTCTCCCATTGGGAGAGGGGTTGGGGTGAGGGTACGGCGCGAAGCGTCTCGCTGGGTTTGGGTACACGAGGCTTCGCCCGTACCCTCATCCGCCCCTACGGGGCACCTTCCCCCGAAAAGGGGGCCGTGATCCCGAGGGGAGAAGGGGCGCAACCTAGCCCCTCTCCCATTGGGAGAGGGGTTGGGGTGAGGGTACGGCGCAAGCGCCGCGCCCATACCTCGCGGCGACTAATGCGATGCGGCCGGTTGCCCCGCCGCACGCGTCAGGCGTCGTGCACGGCGCCGGGCGCGGCGCGCCCGCCAGCGTTCGCGCAGGCAGGAGAAGATCACGTACAGCGCCGGCGTGCTGAGCAGGGTCAGGCTCTGCGAGATCAACAACCCGCCGATCATCGCGATGCCCAGCGGGCGGCGCAGCTCCGAGCCTTCGCCTAGCCCGACCGCCAGCGGCACCGCGGCCAGGATCGCCACCATCGTGGTCATCATGATCGGGCGGAAGCGCACCACGCAGGCCTCGCGCACCGCGTCCAGTGGCGACTTGCCGTGCTCGCGCTCGGCGACCACGGCGAAGTCGATCATCATGATCGCGTTCTTCTTGACGATGCCGATCAGCAGCACCAGCGCGATCATCGAGATCACCGACAGTTCGGTGTTGGTGACCCACAGCGCCAGCAGCGCGCCCATGCCCGCGGCCGGCAGCGTGGACAGGATCGTCACCGGATGCACCAGGCTCTCGTAGAGCATGCCCAGCACGATGTAGACCACCACGATCGCCGCCAGCACCAGGACCAGCATCGAGTTCGGCTGCAACTGCACGCCGAAGCCGCCGCCGTCGGCGATGCGGATGTCGCCGGGCATGCGCAGGCCGTCGACGGTGGCCTTGATGATCGCGTCGCCTTCGCCGGTGCTCACCCCGGGTGCCAGGTTGTAGCTCAGGTCCATCGTCGTGTACTGGTTCTGATGGGTGATCTGCGGCGGCGCCAGGCCCGGCACCTGGTGCGCCACCGCGGTCAGCGGCACCATCGCGCCGCTGCGCGTGGGCACGTAGATCCGGTCCAGCGCCGCCGGCGTGGCGGTCTGCTCGGGCAGCGCGTTGACCACCACGCTGTATTGGTTGAGGTCCGAATAGATCGTGGAGATCTGGCGCTGGCCGAACGCGCCGTACAGCGCACCGTCGATCGCGCCGATCGACACGCCCAGGCGCGCGGCCTGGGCACGGTTGATGACGATGTTCTGGCGCAGGCCGGCGGTATCCACGTCGGTGCCGACATCACGCAGCTTCGGGTTCTGCTTCAGCGCCGCCTGCAGCTTGGGCAGCCACTCCTGCAATTGCGCGTTGTCGTTGCCCTGCAGCGAGACGCGGTACTGCGCGCCCTGGCTGGTACCGCCGCCGCCGTCGCTGGGCAGGTCCTGGATCGCGCGCAGGCGCAACTGCAGGTCCGGGTAGCGGTCGGCCTTGGCGCTGAGCCGCGACAGCACCTGCGCAGTGGTCTCGGTGCGGCCCTCGTCGCGGGTCTTGAGTTCGATGTTGAAGCTGGCGCTGGAACCCTGGCGGCCGCTGCCCAGGCGCGCGCCGACGATCTTCACCGCCGGATCGGACATCAGCATGTCGGTGATGCGGCGCTGTCGATTGACCATGTCGGCGAAGGACACGGTGGCGCTGGAACTGGCGCGGCCCCAGATCAGGCCGGTGTCCTGCGCGGGAAACGAGCCCTTCTTCACCGCGCCGGCCAGGAACACCGTGGCGGCGATCAGCAGCAGCGGGGTCAGCGCCAGCAGCAGCGCGTGGCGCAGCGAGAAGTCCAGCGCGCGGGTGTACACGCGCAGCATGCCGGCGTGCACGCGGTCCAGCCAGGCGCCGAAGCGGCTCGGCCGTTCCGGTTCGGCGTGCGCGGACAGGAAGCGGCTGCACAGCGCCGGGGTCAGGGTCAGCGAGACCACCGCCGAGACGCAGATCGCCGCGACCAGGGTCACGGTGAACTCGCGGAAGAACGCGCCGATCATGCCGCTGGCGAACAGGAGCGGGATGAACACCGCCACCAGCGAGGCGGTGATCGAGACGATGGTGAAGCCGATCTCGCGCGCGCCGGCCAGCGCCGCGTCCAGCCGCGACATGCCCTCGTCGAGGTGGCGCATGATGTTCTCGATCACCACGATCGCGTCGTCGACGACGAAGCCGATCGCGATCACCAGCGCCAGCAGGCTCAGGTTGTTGAGGGTAAACCCCATCACGTACATCGCCAGCGCCGCGCCGGCCAGCGACAGCGGCACGGTGGCCGCGGCGATCAGCGTCGGCGCCAGCCGGCGCAGGAACAGCGCCATGGTCAGCACCACCATCGCCAGGCTGATCAGCAGCGTGGCCTGGACTTCGTTCAACGAGGCGCGGATGGTCGGCGTGCGGTCGAAGTAGGCGGACATCCTGGTGCCCGGCTGCAGGTAGCCGCGCAGCATCGGGATCTGCGCCTTGACCCGGTCCACCGTCTCCACGATGTTGGCGCCGGCGCGGGTGAACACGTACATCACCACCGCCGGCCTGCCGCCGAACCAGGCGGCCTGGTAGGCGTCCTGCTGGCCGTCGTAGACGTTGGCCACGTCGCGCAGGCGCACGGTGCGGCCCTCCTGCTGCGAGATCACCAACTGGCCGAAGTCGGCGGCCTTGGCCACCGAGTCGTTGGCCACGATCGCGGTGGTGGAGCTGCCGTCGCTGAGGAAGCCGGTGGGCGAGGTCACGTTGGCCGCGCGCACCGCATTGCGCAGGTCGTCCGGGGTCAGCCCCATCGCGTTGAGCGCGCGCAGGTTCACGTCCACCCGCACCGCCGGGGTGGAGGCGCCGCCGATGTCGACCGAGGCCACGCCGCTGATCTGGCGCAGGCGCTGCGCCAGCAGCGAGTCGGCGACGTTGTACAGCTCGTCGGCCGACTGCGTGTCCGAGGTCAGCGCGATGGCAATGACCGGATCGTCGTTGGGATTGGCCTTCTGGTAGCGCGGCGTGGACAGGCCCGAGGGCAGGTCGGCCTGCGCGGCGTTGATCGCGGTCTGCACGTCCTGCGCGGCCGAATCGATGTTGCGGTCGTTCTGGAACACCATGAACACCTGGCTGTTCCCCTCCGAACTGGAGGAGCGCATGGTGTCGATGCCAGGCAGCTGGCCCAGGTGCCGTTCCAGCGGCGCGGTGACCGTGGCGGCCATGGTCGAGGCGTCGGCGCCGGCCTGGCTGGCCTGCACGAAGATCACCGGGATGGAGATGTTCGGCAACGCCGCCACGCCCAGGCGCAGGTAGCACATCATGCCGATCACGAACAGGCCGATGGCCATCAGCGCGGTGCCGATCGGGCGGCGGATGAAGGGGGCGGAGAGGTTCATTCTGTCGGGACCGGGGACCGGGGACCAGGGACCCGAAGAACGGAAGTCGGTAGAGCCTCGGATCGCGATAGCGCGCTTTTCCGGGTCCCCGGTCCCCGGTCCCCGGTCCCGATGGCGGCGGCGGTAGCAACGACCATCCTCATGCCGGCCGCCCCGCTGCCGCCACCGCCCGCCGCTCCCGATACGCCCGCAGCCGCTCCGATGCGCGCTCCATGTACAGGTAGATCACCGGTGTGGTGTACAGCGTGACCAGCTGCGACAGCAGCAGGCCGCCGACGATGGCGATGCCCAGCGGGCGCCGCAGTTCCGAGCCGATGCCGTCGCCCAGCGCCAGCGGCAGCGCGCCCAGCATCGCCGCGGCGGTGGTCATCATGATCGGGCGGAAGCGCAGCAGGCAGGCGCGGCGGATCGCGTCGTGGGCGTTGGCGCCTTCGCGGCGTGCGTCGATCGCGAAGTCGATCATCATGATCGCGTTCTTCTTGACGATGCCGATCAGCAGCACGATGCCGACGATGCCGTCCACCGACAGGCTCAGCCCGCACAGCATCAGCGCCAGCAGCGCGCCGACGCCGGCCGGCGGCAGCGTGGAGATGATCGTCAGCGGATGGATGTAGCTCTCGTAGAGCACGCCGAGCACGATGTAGATCAGCACCACCGAGGCCAGCAGCAGCCACACGATGTCGGTCTGGCTGCCGGTGAATTCGGCGGCCTTGCCGATGAACTCGGCATGCAGCTGCGGCGGCAGCTGCAGCTGCGCGTTGGTCTCCTCGATCGCCGCCACCGCCTGCGACAGCGAATAGCCCGGCGCCAGGTTGAACGACACCGTCACCGCCGGCAGCTGCTGCTGGTGGCTGACCACCAGCGGGGTGGTGGTGAGCTTGGCCTCGGCCAGTGCGGACAGCGGCACGGTGCCGCCGCTGCCGACGGCGATGCCGGTGTTCTGGTTGCCGATGCCGGTGGCGGTGGACGAGTTGCTGGAGGTGGTCTGGCCGAAGTTGGTGGCGTTGCTGGCGGTCAGCGCGCCGCTGCCGTTGCTGGCGACCGCCAGCTGCTGCAGCAGTGCGGTGCTGGTGCGGAACTGCGGCGCCACTTCCAGCACCACGCGGTACTGATTGAGCTGGGTGAAAATGGTGGAGATCTGGCGCTGGCCGAAGGCGTCGTACAAGGTGTCGTCGATGGTCTGCATCGGCACGCCGAGCGCGCTGGCCTTGTCGCGGTCCACGGTCAGTTCCAGCGCGCGGCCCTGGTTGGCCAGGTTGTTGTCCACGTCGGCCAGTTCCGGGCGCTTGCGCAGCGCCTCGGTCAGGCGTGCGGCCTGGGTCGCCAGCTCGGCGCTGTCCACGTCCGACAGCGAATACTGGTATTCGGTCGCGGCCACGCGCGTGTCCAGGGTCACGTCCTGCACCGGCTTCAGGTACAGCGCCACGCCCGGCAGCCCGGCCACGGCTTTCTGCAGCCGCGGCAGCACCTCGTCCAGGCTGTCGCGGTCGCCGCGGGTCTTCAGCACGATGCTCAGCTGGCCCTGGTTGAGGGTGGGGTTCATCGAGCCGGCGCCGATGAACGCGGCCACGCCGGTCACCGCCGGATCGCGGCGCAGCGCCTCGGCCACCGCCTGAGTGCGCTGCTGCATCTGCGGGAAGGCCACGTTCTGGTCGGCCTGGACCACGCCGGTGATCAGCCCGGTGTCCTGCTCGGGCAGCAGGCCCTTGGGGATCACCACGTACAGCACCACGGTCAGCACCATCGTCGCCAGCGCGATCATCAGGGTCAGCGGCTGGTGCCCGAGCACCCAGTCCAGGGTGCGCTCGTACAGCGTCACGGTGCGCGTCCACACGGTGGTCTTGCCGGCCGCGGCCGCGCGCTCGTGCGCGTCCTCGCCTTCGGGCAGCGCGTCGGGCTTGAGCAGGTAGGCGCACATCATCGGCGTCAGCGTCAGCGACACCAGCATCGAGATCACCACCGCGATCGACAGCACCCAGGCGAACTCGTGGAACAGGCGCCCGGTGACGCCCGGCATCAGCAGCAGCGGCAGGAACACCGCCACCAGCGACACGGTCAGCGACAGCACGGTGAAGCCGATCTGCTTGGCGCCGATCTCCGCCGCCTCGCGCCCGCTCTTGCCCTGCTCGATGTAGCGCACGATGTTCTCGATCATCACGATCGCATCGTCGACCACGAAGCCGGTGGCGACCACCAGCGCCATCAGCGACAGGTTGTCCAGCGACATGCCGGCGAAGGCCATCACCGCGAAGGTGCCGGCCAGCGACAGCGGCACCGCCACCGACGGGATGATCGTGGCCCACAACCGGCGCAGGAACACGAAGATCACCGCCACCACCAGGCCGATGGTCAGGATCAGGGTGAACTTGACCTCGTGCACCGAGGCGCGGATGGTTTCGGTGCGGTCGGAGAACACGTCCAGGTGCACGCCGCTGGGCAGCACCGCCTGCAGCTGCGGCAGGATCGCGCGGATCTGCTCCACCGTCTGCACGATGTTGGCGCCGGGCTGGCGGCGCACTTCCAGCAGCACCGCCGGCTTGCCGTCGGCCCAGGCGGCGAGCTGGTCGTTCTCCACCCCGTCCACCACCTGCGCCACGTCCGACAGCCGCACCGGCGCACCGTTCGTGTAGCTGATGATGGTGTCGCGGTAGTCGGCGGCGCTGGACAGCTGGTCGTTGGTACCGATGCTGTAGGACTGGGTCTTGCCGTTGAGCGAGCCCTTCGGCGCGTTGACGTTGGTCTCGGTCAGCGCGCTGCGCAGCGCCTCCATGGTCAGGCCCATGTTCGACAGCTGCGCCGGGTTGACCTGGATGCGCACCGCCGGGCGCACGTTGCCGGCGATCGACACCAGGCCCACGCCGGGCACCTGCGACAGGCGTTGCGCCAGGATCGAGTCGGCGTAGTTGTTGACCTCGCGCAGCGGCAGCGTGTCGGAACTGAGCTTGAGGGTGAGGATCGCCGCGTCGGCCGGGTTCACCCGGTTGTAGACCGGCTGGTAGGGCAACGACGAGGGCAGGGTGGACTGGCGGATCGCCGCCTGCACGTCCTGCGCGGCGATGTCGATGTCGCGGTCCATCGCGAACTGCAGGATGATCGTGGACAGGCCCGCCGACGAGTCCGAAGTCATCATCTGCAGGCCGGAAATCTGCCCCAGCTGCCGCTCCAGCGGCGTGGTCACCAGCGAGGCCATGGTGCTGGCGTTGGCGCCGGGGTACTGGGTGGTCACCACCAGGCTGGGCGCGTCGATCTCCGGCAGCGCCGACACCGGCAGCTGCCGGTAGCCGAGGATGCCGAGCAGCAGCACGCCGGCCATCAGCAAGGTGGTGGCGATCGGGCGGCGGATGAAGATCGTCGAAAAGCCCACGGGGGTGTCCTTGCTCGGAAGTCGGGAGGGAGCGGGTCGATCTGCGGCGGGTGCGCGGCGCGCGCTGCCTGCGGCGGCGGTGCAGCCGCGCGGTGTGCGTGCGCGCAAGCTGACGCGGGGCGCCAGGCCCCGCGCCGTGGCTCAGCGCGGTCCGCCGCCGCGACGGCCGCCGCCGTCCTTGCGTTGCTGCTTGTGTTCGGCCGCCTTCAGCTCGGCCTCGGTCGGCTGCGGCGGCGCCTGGCCCGGCTTCAGCGCGGTGACCTTGGCGCCCGGCTTCAGCCGGAACTGGCCTTCGGTGACCACCCGCTCGCCGGCCTTCAGGCCCTGCACCAGCTGCACCTGGCTGTCGCCCACTTCCACGCCCTGCTTGACCGTCTGCATCTTGACCGTGTTGTCGCCCTGCACCACGTACACGTAGTCGCCGTCCGGGCCGCGCTGCACCGCCTGGGTCGGCACCACCACACCGTTGGCCAGCGTGCGCAGGGTCAGCCGCACGTTGACGAACTGGCCCGGCCACAGCGCGTTGTTGCCGTTGGGGAACTCGGCGCGGACCTTGAAGGTGCCGGTGTCGCTGCTGATCTGGTTGTCGACCACGTCGACGCGGCCGTCGCCGGCGATCACATGCGCGTCGGTGCGGTCCAGCGCCGCCACCGTCAACGGTCCGGCCGCCTGCGCCTCGCGCAGGCCCTGCAGCTCGCGCTCGGCAAGGTTGAACACCACGTAGATCGGATGGATCTGGGTGATGGTGACGATGCTGCTGCTGGTGCTGACGATGTTGCCCACGTCCACGCCGCGCAGGCCGGTGATGCCGTCGATCGGGGACAGGATGCGGGTGTACTGCAGCTGCACCTGCGCCGCGCGCATCGCCGCGTCGTTGGCGGACACCGCCGCCTCGTACTGCGCCACCTGGTTGCGCTGCGTGTCCAGGTCGGTCTTGGCCACGTACTGGCGGTAGGCCGGCGAATCGGAGCGCTGGAAGGTGGAGCGGGCGGTCGCCAGCAGCGCCTGGTTCTGGCGCTTGCTGGCCGCGGCCTGGTCGTAGCTGGCCTGCAGCGAGCGCGGGTCGATCTGCGCCAGCAGGTCGCCCTTCTTCACTTCCTGGCCTTCGCGGAAGTTCAGGCTCATCAGCTGGCCGCCGACCTGCGGGTTGATGGTGACCGTGTTGAGCGCGGTCACCGTGCCGTTGGCGGTGGCGTAGATCGGCACCGCCTGGCTGCTGGCGGCGACCACGGTGACCGGGACCGGCGCGGCGTCGTCGCCATCGCCGGCCATGCCCGCACCACCCCGGCCCTCACCCTGGCCAGTGCCGCCGCGCAGGAAATGCGCGCCCACGGCCACGACGAGCACCGCTGCGACGATCAGCAGCGCAATCTTCCAGAAACGCGACATCCGGGGGAACTCCTGTGGCGAGGCGGGGTGGGGGACCCTCCCGCAGTGGCTGGTGCGACGAGCGGTGCAGCATATCGCTGGCGCACCGCGATTGGACCATGACTGAAGGGATGGGGGCGCCCATCGGCGGCAACGGGCACTGGCAACGGCAACGCACCGGTGCGGTCTCGGTTGACACGGATTTCTAAGGGGTTTTTTCGCCGCGGCCGGGCGCCGGCCGGTGTATGTCCGCCGCCAATGCAATACATTGACTGAACGCCCTGCGACCAACCCACCGGAGATCGTCCATGCCGCGCCTGTCCCGCCTGCTGTCCGCGATGCTGCTCGCCGTCCCCGCGCTGGCCTGCGCCCAGTCCGCCGAACGCCCGGAAGTGGCGGCCGCCGCCGCCAAGCTGCAGGCCAAGGTGGTGGACTGGCGGCGCGACTTCCACCAGCACCCGGAGCTGTCCAACCGCGAGCAGCGCACCGCGGCCAAGGTCGCCGAGCGGCTGCGCGCGCTGGGCCTGAAGCCGCAGACCGGGATCGCCCACCACGGCGTGGTGGCGATCATCAAGGGCGGCCTGCCGGGGCCGAAGATCGCCCTGCGCGCGGACATGGACGCGCTGCCGGTGACCGAGCAGACCGGCCTGGCGTTCGCCTCCAAAGCCACCGCCGAGTACCGCGGCGAGACCGTCGGGGTCATGCACGCCTGCGGCCACGACGCCCACACCAGCATCCTGCTGGGCGTGGCCGAGGCGCTGGTGGCGATGCGCGCGCAACTGCCGGGCGAGGTGATGCTGGTGTTCCAGCCCTCCGAGGAAGGCGCGCCGGGCAATGAAGAGGGCGGCGCCTCGCTGATGCTCAAGGAAGGCCTGTTCCGCGACTTCAAGCCCGACGCGATGTTCGGCCTGCACGTGTTCTCCAGCGTGCAGGCGGGCAAGATCGCGGTGCGCGGCGGCCCGCTGATGGCCGCCTCGGACCGCTTCAGCATCAAGGTGATCGGCCGCCAGACGCATGGCTCGGCGCCGTGGAACGGGATCGACCCGATCGTCGCCAGCGCCGACCTGATTGGAGCGGCGCAGACCGTGGTCAGCCGCCGCGCCAATATCTCCAGGCAGCCGGCCGTGGTCAGCTTCGGCGCGATCAAGGGCGGCATCCGCTACAACATCATCCCCGACGACGTGGAGATGGTCGGCACCATCCGCACCTTCGACGAGGGCATGCGCCAGCAGATCTTCGCCGACCTGAAGACCGTCGCCGAGCACACCGCCGCCGCGCACGGGGCCAAGGCCGAGGCGCACGTGCCCGACCAGGACGGCAACCCGGCCACGGTCAACGATCCGGCGCTGACCGCGAAGATGCTGCCCAGCCTGCAGGCGGTGGTCGGCGCCGGCAACGTCTACGAGCCGCCGCTGCAGATGGGCGCCGAAGACTTCTCGTTCTATGCGCAGCAGGTGCCGTCGCTGTTCTTCTTCGTTGGCGCCACCGGCCCCGGCATCGACCCGGCGACCGCGCCGAGCAACCACTCGCCGCAGTTCCTGCTCGACGAAGCGGCGCTGGACGTGGGCCTGCGCGCGCTGCTGCAGGTGTCTTTGGACTATCTGTCGATGAAGCCGTGATTCGGGAGTCGGGATTGGGGATTCGTCAAAGCGGTTGTCCGGGGCGGAGATAGCGCCGCACTCCCTGGCATTTTGGATTCGGATGGATTGGCCAAGCCGCAGCTCGCGCGGTGCGCTTTTACCAATCCCGAATCCCGACTCCCCAATCCCGACCCTCCATACACCTTCCAGCCAGACCGCCCCCGCTAGACTGGCGGGCATGAACACCCCCCAGGATTCCAGTCTCGGCCGCGAGGTCGCGTATCCCTCGCAGTACGATCCCGCGCTGCTGTTCCCGATTCCCCGCGCCGGCGGCCGCGCCGAGATCGGCCTGGACGCCGCGCCGCTGCCGTTCTACGGCCTCGACCGCTGGCATGCCTACGAACTGGGCTGGCTGGACGCGCACGGCAAGCCCTGCGTGGCCACCGCCACCTTGCAGGTGCCGTGCACCTCGCCGCAGCTGATCGAATCCAAGTCGCTCAAGCTCTACCTCAACTCGCTCAACGCGATGCGCTTCAACAGCGCCGAAGCGGTGCGCGCCTGCATCGTCACCGACCTGTCGGCGCGCGCCGGCGCCGACGTGACCATGGAGTTCGGGCTGCCGCCGGTGGACCCGCTGGGCGACGGCGAGTCGCTGGATGTGTTGGACATCGCCATCGACTGCTACGGTCCGCCACGTCCGCAGTACCTGCTCGCCGCGGCCGACGACATCGTCGAGGAGGCGCTGAGCAGCGCGCTGCTCAAGTCCAATTGCCCGGTCACCGGGCAACCGGACTGGGCCACGCTGAGCGTGCGCTACCGCGGCGGCCGCATCGACCGCGAAGGCCTGCTGCGCTACCTGATCAGCTTCCGCGAGCATGCCGGCTTCCACGAGCAGTGCGTGGAGCAGATCTTCCACGACCTGATGACCCGCTGCCGCCCGCAGTCGCTGCAGGTCGAGGCGCGCTACACCCGCCGCGGCGGCCTGGACATCAATCCCTGGCGCGCCACGCCGGACGTGGCCGAGCCGATCGCCTTCCACCGCGATCCGCGCCAGTAGCGCGCAGGCTGAATAGCGCCGGCGCCATTCACGGCTGCGCGATCCGCTTTTAACAAATCCTGTGCAACCGTGGCCGCATCCCATCCACGCACACGCACGGAGCCACACGCGATGAACAGCGACAAGCGCGCCGATTTCTCGGCAGTCACCGCCAAGGTGGACACCACCGCGGAGGTCACGCCGAAGGCGGATTTCTCCGCGGTGCAGTCGCACGTGGACACCACCGCCGAACAGGTGCAGCAGGTCTACGTGGTCAAGCCGGGCGATTCGTTGTCCAAGATCGCCAAGCTGCACTACGGCGACGGCAACGCCTGGACCCGCATCTTCGAAGCCAACCGCGACGTGCTCGACGACCCGGACAAGATCTATCCGGGCCAGACCCTCAAGCTGCCGCCGCGCGCCTAGCGCAGCGGCCTGCGCCCAGCGCAGGCATGGCCGAACGCGTTCGCCTTCCAGTCATTCCATCCAAGGAGCACCACCTACATGAAGATCCATTCGAAGACGTTGACGTCGCCGCTGCTGCTGGCCCTGGTCGGCACGCTGGCCCTGGCCGGTTGCAAGAAGCAAGAACAGAGCCAGAACGCCACGCCGGATCCCACCTCCTCCGCGCCGACCGAGGAGATGCCGGGCCCGTCCGACGTCGCCAAGACCCCCGAGCAGACCGCGCCCGCCGCGGCGAACGCCGGCACGGTGACCGTGTCCGCGGTGACCGTGGGCAACACCGCCGGCGCCGACAAGGCCGTCGCGCCGCTGACCACGCTGGGCAGCAAGGACAAGATCATCGTCTCGGTGAAGACTGAAGGGTCTTCCACCAACACCAGCGTCGGCGCCCGGCTGTTGTTCCAGGACGGCCAGACCGCCGGCGAACACAACGAAACGCTGACCACCGCCGGCGCGGAAACCACCAATTTCGAATTCACCAACGGCAACGGCTGGCCGGCCGGCAAGTACAAGGCCGAAGTCACCGTGAACGGCCAGCCGGCCGGCACGCCGCAGGAGTTCGAAGTCAAGTGATGCGCACCGTGCATCGCTAAGTCACACGGTCACGGATCGCGCCTGCCGACTCTCTCCCGGCCGGCGCGGCACGCTGGGCGCAGCCGCGAGGCTGCGTCCTTTTTTATTGGGGCGCTGTGCACTGCGTGGAAGTGCCAGCGCACCTGCAGCGCTGCAGTCGCGTGGTGCGATCGCACGCGGTCCCACGCCGCGCTGCGCAACACCTAGTCATGCGCGCCGGCGTCCGCCATGCGCCGGCGCATGGCGCCCCGCTTCGTCCACATTCGATGGTGCCGGCACGGACCGCACCGCCGTGCGCTGCAGTGCGTTCCATACGCATGCGCAGGGATGACGCACCGCCTTGCGCCGCAAGCGATGACGGAATTTGTCCCGCGAGCCAACGCAAGCCATCGCGGCCATGCCGCGTCGCACCCAATGCGCACGCACCGGTTCGTGCGCTGCCGGCGGTCTCCACCGTTCCATGCAAACGCTTTCTCCGGCCCGCGGAAAACGCGACAATCGGCGGCCGTCATGCCATCGCCGTCGCAGGATTTCCCTACGCCGGAAGCGCTGCGATCCGCACGCCGTCCGCGCCGTGCCACCCGCAGTCTTTTCCGCGGCACCGTGTCCTTCCCGAATCGCAAGAGAGCCTACGTCACTCATGTCGAATACGCCCAAGATCCTGTACACGCTCACCGATGAAGCACCGTACCTGGCGACGCAGTCGCTGCTGCCGATCGTCGCCGCCTTCGCCGGCACCGCCGGCATCGCCGTGGAAACCCGCGACATCTCGCTGGCCGGCCGGCTGATCTCGCAGTTCCCCGAATACCTGCGCGAGGATCAGCGCATCGCCGACGACCTGGCCGAGCTGGGCCAGCTGGCGACCACGCCGGAAGCCAACATCATCAAGCTGCCGAACATCAGCGCCTCGGTGCCGCAGCTCAAGGCTGCGATCAAGGAACTGCAGCAGCAGGGCTACGCGCTGCCGGACTACCTGGACGAGCCGCAGGACGACAAGCAGAAAGAGGCCAAGGCCCGCTACGACCGGGTCAAGGGCAGCGCGGTCAACCCGGTGCTGCGCGAAGGCAATTCCGACCGCCGCGCGCCGCTGTCGGTGAAGAACTACGCGCGCAAGCACCCGCACCGCATGGGCGCGTGGAGTGCGGAGTCCAAGTCGCACGTGGCGCATATGGACGCCGGCGATTTCTACGGCAGCGAGCGTTCGGTGCTGATCGAGCAGGCCGGCAGCGTCAGGATCGAACTGGTCGGCAACGACGGCACCACCACCGTGCTGAAGGACAAGACCGCGGTGCAGGCCGGCGAGATCATCGACGCGGCGGTGATGAGCAAGCGCGCACTGGCCAGCTTCGTGCAGGCGCAGATCGCCGATGCCAAGCAGCAGGGCGTGCTGTTCTCGCTGCACCTGAAGGCGACGATGATGAAGGTCTCCGACCCGATCATGTTCGGCGTGGTGGTCGGCGCGTTCTACCAGGAGGTGCTGGACAAGCACGCCGAGGCGCTGAAGCAGGTCGGCTTCGATCCGAACAACGGCATCGGCGACCTGTACGCGCGCATCGCCACGCTGCCGGACGCGCAGCGCACGCAGATCGAGGCCGATCTGCAGGCGGTGTACGCGCAGCGCCCGGCGCTGGCGATGGTCAATTCCGACAAGGGCATCACCAACCTGCACGTGCCCAGCGACGTGATCGTCGATGCGTCGATGCCGGCGATGATCCGCGACTCGGGCAAGATGTGGAACGCCGAGGGCAAGCTGCAGGACACCAAGGCGCTGATCCCGGACCGCTGCTACGCCGGCGTATACCAGGCGGTGATCGAGGACTGCAAGCAGCATGGCGCGTTCGATCCGGCGACGATGGGCAGCGTGCCCAACGTCGGCCTGATGGCGCAGAAGGCCGAGGAATACGGTTCGCACGACAAGACCTTCCAGATCACCGCCGCCGGCACGGTGCGGGTCAGCGACGCTGGCGGCAACGTGCTGCTCGAGCACCCGGTCGAGCCCGGCGACATTTGGCGCATGTGCCAGGTCAAGGACGCGCCGATCCAGGACTGGGTCAAGCTGGCGGTCAGCCGTGCGCGCCTGAGCGACACCCCGGCGGTGTTCTGGCTGGATCCGCAGCGCGCGCACGATGCGCTGATGATCCAGAAGGTGGAGCGCTACCTGCAGGACCACGACACCAAGGGCCTGGACATCCGCATCCTGTCGCCGGTGGAGGCGACTGCGTTCTCGCTGCAGCGCATCCGCAAGGGCGAGGACACCATCTCGGTCACCGGCAACGTGCTGCGCGACTACCTCACCGACCTGTTCCCGATCATGGAGCTGGGCACCAGCGCCAAGATGCTGTCGATCGTGCCGCTGATGGCCGGCGGCGGCCTGTTCGAGACCGGCGCCGGCGGTTCGGCGCCCAAGCACGTGCAGCAGTTCGTCGAAGAGAACTACCTGCGCTGGGATTCGCTGGGCGAGTTCCTGGCCCTGGCCGCGTCGCTGGAGCATCTGGGCCAGCGCGAACGCAGCGCGCGCATCGGCGTGCTGGCGCGGACCCTGGACCAGGCCAACGGCCAGTTTCTGGACAACGACAAGTCGCCTTCGCGCAAGGTCGGCGAACTGGACAACCGCGGCAGCCATTTCTACCTGGCGATGTATTGGGCGCAGGCCCTGGCCGCGCAGGACGACGATGCCGCGCTGAAGGCACGCTTCGCGCCGCTGGCCAGGCAGCTGACCGAGAACGAAGCCGCGATCGTGGCCGAGCTCAACGGCGTGCAGGGCAAGCCGGTCGACATCCAGGGCTACTACCGCCCCAACCTGGAACTGGTCAGCCAGGCGATGCGGCCGAGCGCGACGTTCAACGCCGCGCTGGCGACGCTGACGGCCTGACGCGGACGCTTGCCACGGGGACAGGCCATGCCGGCCTGTCCCCACTGGCGACGGCGCGCCGAGCGCCGCAATCCCGAAAAAATATCGTGCGTGCTTGTCGAGACGCGGCGTCCTGGGACGTCGTGATTGGGTAACGTTGGCCGAGCGTGGCCACGCACCGAAGGAGCGCGGGATGAGAAAGATCATTGTGGGAGCGTTCGTCAGCCTCGATGGCGTCATGCAGGCCCCGGGCGGGCCGGACGAGGATCCCATCGGCGGTTTCAGGCACGGCGGCTGGGCCGCCCCGTATTTCGACCCGACGCTGGAAGGTTCGGTGGGCGAGATGTTCGCCAAGCCGTTCGACCTGCTGCTCGGGCGCAAGACCTACGACATCTTCGCCGCGCATTGGCCGTATGTCGGCGCGGACGATCCGATCGGCCCGATGTTCGACCGGATCAACAAGTACGTCGCGACCCGTAACCCGGCGCTGGACCTCGCCTGGCAGAACAGCCACGCGCTGCGTCCCGACGCGGTGGCCGCGGTCCGCCAGCTGAAGCGCGAGGACGGCCCGGACCTGCTGACCCAGGGCTCGACCGACTTCCTGAAGACGCTGTTCGACAACGACTTGGTCGACGAACTCAACGTATCGTTCTTCCCGCTGGTGCTCGGCACCGGCAAGCGGCTGTTCGGCGGTGCCTTCCACGGCGCCTTCCAGCTGGTCGCATCGATGGCGTCCGCGTCCGGTGTCGTCGTCAACCGGTACGTCCGCGCCGGCGACATCGTCACCGGCTCGTTCGAATTCGAGCAGCCGACCGACGCCGAACTGGAGCGCCGCCGCCGATTGACCTGAGACGGTTTGCCGCGCGGTCGCGCGCGGCTGCCAGTGCGTGGCGCAGACCGGTCGGCGATGCATCTGCCACGCGTGTGCAGGCGCCGCGTAGCCGCGCGTCTGCGGCGGATCAGCGGAACGGCGAGAGCGCGGTCATCGCCCGCAGCAGCGCCGAACGACGGCGCGCGCCCGCTGCCGGGGCCGGCTCGCCGGGCGTGGCCTGCGCTGCGTCGGCGGCAGGCGTTGGCGCTGCCGGTCCGGGTCCTGCCGGTGCGGCCTGCGCTGTCGCCAGCGAACGCGCCAGCTCGGCATTGGCGATGTGCCCGTGGTGGAACAACAGATCGCTGTAGATGCTCATCGTGGTGCTCCTGGCTTGAGTGGAATCGACGATAGGCGCAAGCTGAGCCTTGAAAAAGCGACCATTCCGCAAGTTAGACTTGAATTGGATTCAACATGGCACGTCCGCCGCTGCACGCTCTGCAAGGTTTCGTCAGCGTCGCCCGGCTCGGCAACCTGTCGCGCGCCGCGGCCGCGATGCACCTCACCGTCAGTGCGCTGAGCCATCAGATGCGCGCGCTGGAACAGCGCCTGGGCTATCGGCTGCTCGACCGGCACGCGCGCGGGGTGACCCTGACCGCCGACGGGCGGCGCCTGCTCGAGCGCATCGGCCCGCACCTGGACGCGATCGGCGAGGCGCTGCAGCCGTTCGCCGCGCGCCGCGACGACGTGCTGACGATCAGCCTGACCCCGTCGATGGCGTCGGCCTGGCTGGTGCCGCGCCTGGGCGATTTCCTGGCGCGGCATCCGCACATCGAGATCAATCTGCTGTCCGACCAGCGCCTGGTCGATTTCGAGCGGCAGCCGCAGATCGACGCGTCGTTGCGGATCGGCAACGGCCAGTGGCCGGGGCTGGCGGTCGAGGCGTTGTTCGACGAGTGGCTGGTGCCGATGGCCAGCCCGGCGCTGATCGCGCGGATGGGCGCGCGCAAGCGCACGCCGCTGGCGCAGTGGCCGCTGATCGGCGATCCGGACGGCGAATGGGAGCGTTGGTTCGCCGCCGCCGGCGAAACCGCGCCTGCGCGCTATGTGGCGGTGTTCGACGATTCCGAGTCGCACCATCGCGCGGCGCTGGATGGCGTCGGCGTGGCCCTGGGCCGCATCACCCGCGCGCGGCTGATGCTCGACGCCGGCCAGCTGGTGTCGCTGTCGCCGCACCGGGTGAAGGCGACCTGGTCGCACTATCTGGTGTATCCGCCGCGCTCGGCCGCGCATGGCGGTTTCCTGGCGTTCCGCGACTGGCTGCGCGCACAGGCCGACGAGCACCGGCAGCACACCCAGGCCCCCGAGGCGGCGGCCGCGCCCAGGCGCCGCCGCGCGCGCGGGTAGACTGCGGCCATGACCATCGCGCCCGCTCCGCCCGTGCCCACCGAACCCCGCGCCGACGCCGTCGCGCGCAGCATCCGCGACGCGTTCGAGGACTACCACGCGCGCTTCGCGCAGATCAGCGCGCGCGCCCGCCGTCGCTTCGAGACCCGCGACTGGAACGCCGCGCGCAACGACGCGGTCGAGCGCATCGCGCTGTACGACCAGTGCATCGGCGAGTGCATGCTGCGCCTGCGCGCGCTGCTGCTCGGCCAGGCCCACGACCGCACGCTGTGGGCGCAGGTGCGCGACAGCTACGCCGCGCAACTGCGCGGGCTGATCGACCAGGAGCTTTACAAGACCTTCTACAACACGCTGACCCGGCGCTTCTTCCGCACCCAGGGCGTGGATACGCGGATCGAGTTCGTCGCGCTGGACATCGAGCCGACCGACGCGATCACCCATCCGGTGGCCAGGCACAACTACGTGGTCTCCGAGACGCGGCCGGTGGATGCGTTCGTGCGCGTGCTCGGCGACTACCCGTTCGACGTGCCGTACGCGCACCGCACGCGCTGCGCCGCGGCCATCGCGGTGCGCCTGCAGGACGACCTGGCGCACTGGGGCGAACATCCGGTGCGCGGCATCGAATTGCTGGAGACGGTGTTCTACCGCGAGCGCCGCGCCTACCTGGTCGGCCGCGTGTTCGGCGAGCATCGTTTCTCGCCGTGCGTGATCGCGCTGGTCAACGACGCCGACGGCCTGCGCGCCGAAGCGGTGCTGACCAAGCGCAACGACGTGGCGCAGCTGTTCGGCATCTCGCGCAGCTACTTCCAGGCCGACCTGCCCACCGTCGGCGATGCGGTGGTGTTCCTGCGCAGCCTGCTGCCGCACAAGCCGATCGACGAGCTGTACACCATGCTCGGCCGCGCCAAGCAGGGCAAGACCGAGCGCTTCCGCACCTTCTTCCGCCATTTCCAGGCGCAGCCCAACGAGCAGCTGGTGCATGCCGAGGGCACGCCCGGAATGGTCATGGCGGTGTTCACCCTGCCCAGCTACCCGCTGGTGTTCAAGCTGATCCGCGACCGCTTCGCCTACCCGAAGACGATGAGTCGCGAGCAGGTCGAGGACAAGTACGCGCTGGTGTTCAACCTGGACCGGGTCGGCCGCCTGCTCGACGCGCAGCCGTACCGCTCGCTGCGCTTCCCGCGCGCGCGCTTCGCCCCGGCGCTGCTCGCCGAACTGCTGCAGGGCTGCGCGCGCAGCCTGCGCGAGGACGGCAATGACCTGATCTTCGAGCTGTGCTACGTGCAACGGCGGCTGCGCCCACTGAACCTGTACCTGCGCGAGCAGACCGCCGACGCGGCGCGCGAGGCGGCCCTGGACTACGCGCAGGCGATCAAGGACATGGCGCGCAACAACATCTTCCCCGGCGACATGCTGCTGAAGAACTTCGGCGTGTCGCGGCAGGGGCGCGCGGTGTTCTACGACTACGACGAACTGTGCCTGGTCACCGACTGCACGTTCCGCGACTGGCCGCAGCCGCGCAACGACGAGGAAGCGATGTCCGCCGAGCCCTGGTTCCACGTCGCCGCGCGCGACGTGTTCCCGGAGCGCTTCGCGCTGTTCATGGGTCTGCCCGCCGCCTCGCTGGACGCGGTCAAGCGCGCCCATGGCGAACTGTTCGATCCGCAATGGTGGCGCGACCTGCAGGCGCGGCTGCGCGAGGACGACTACCCGGACGCGCCGCCGTACCCGGAGTCGCTGCGCCTGGCCTGACTTGTCGGCGTCGTGCCGCTGCGCTGTAATTGACGGCTACGACTTCTCGCAAAGGAATGACGAATGCAAAGGAACATGCAGGGGATGGCACTGCGCGGATGGCTGTTGCTGGCGCTGGCACTGTTCGCCGGCAGCGCGCTCGCCGCAGGACCGGGCGCGGTGCGCAAGCAGATCGAAAGCAGCCTGTTGCTGCAGGGCAAGGTCGACATCGAAGCGGACGGCTCGGTCAGCCGGGTCGTCTTGGACAAAGAAGAGAGGCTGCCGTCCGGCGTCGTGAATTTCGTGCGCAGTTCGGCGCTGCAGTGGACGTTCGAACCGGTCACCCGCGACGGCAAGCCGGTGGCCGCGCGTGCGCCGATGAGCGTGCGCGTGGTGGCCAAGCGCCAGGAGGGCGACAGCTACCAGATCGCCATTCGCAACGTCAGCTTCGATACCTATGACGAACGCGACCCGGCCGCGGTGGCCATGCTGCAGATGGCCCCGCCGGCCTACCCCGAAGCGGCGTTCCGCGCCGGCGCCGGCGGCATGGTCTACCTGATCGTCAAGGTCGGCCGCGACGGCAAGCCCGAACAGGCCTTCGCCGAGCAGGTCAACCTGCAGGTGGTGGCGTCGGGGAACGAAATGCAGCGGCTGCGCGACATCTTCACCAGGAGCGCGTTGGCGGCGGCCAAGAAGTGGACGTTCCGCCCGCCGGCGCAAGGTGAGGCGGCCGCCGAGCCCTACTGGATCGTGCGCGTGCCGGTGAGCTACTCGCTCGAGGGCAACCCCAACGAAGGCAATCCCGACGACTATGGCCGCTGGGTCAGCTACGTGCCCGGGCCGCGGCAACCGGCGCCGTGGCCGGTTCCGCAGGACCGCGCGCAGTTTTCGCCCGATGCGCTGCCCGGCAGCGGCGTGTACATGGCCGGGCGCAACGCCGGTCCGCGGCTGCTGACTGCGCTGGAAGGCGGCTGAGGTATCCGGTGCTTGCCGGTCTGAGCCATCTGACGCTGGCGGTCGCCGACCTGGAGCGGAGCGTGGGTTTCTACCGCGACCTGCTGGGAATGCGCCTGGCCGCACGTTGGGACAACGGCGCGTACTTGGAGTGCGGGCCATTGTGGCTGTGCCTGGCCGTGGCGGCTGCACCCGGACGGCCACGCCCGGCGGCCGACTACACCCACTATGCGTTCTCCATCACGCAGCACGCGTTCGCCGGCTTCGTCGAGCGGCTGCGCGCGCACGCGGTGGTGGAGTGGCAGCGCAACCGCAGCGAAGGCGATTCGTTCTACTTCCTCGACCCCGATGGCCATCGGCTGGAAGCGCACGTGGGCGACCTTGCCTCGCGTCTGGCGCAATGCCGGTTGCAGCCCTATGCGGGCATGCGCTTCCATCCGGGCTGAGCATCGCCCAGGCATGCGGCGATGGCGCCGCCCACCGGGACGCGCAAACGAAAACGCCCCGCCGAAGCGGGGCGTTTCGCGTTCGAGGCCGCGCCGGACTCAGCGCTTCATCGAACCGAAGAACTCGTCGTTGGACTTGGTGTTCTTCATCTTGTCCAGCAGGAATTCCATCGCCGCGATCTCGTCCATCGGGTGCAGCAGCTTGCGCAGGATCCAGATCTTCTGCAGCAGCTCCGGCTCGATCAGCAGGTCTTCGCGACGGGTACCGGAACGGTTGATGTCGATCGCCGGGTACACGCGCTTTTCGGCGATACGGCGGTTCAGGTGCACTTCGCTGTTGCCGGTGCCCTTGAACTCCTCGTAGATCACCTCGTCCATCTTGCTGCCGGTCTCCACCAGCGCGGTGGCGATGATGGTCAGCGAGCCGCCTTCCTCGACGTTGCGCGCCGCGCCGAAGAAGCGCTTCGGGCGGTGCAGCGCGTTGGCGTCGACGCCGCCGCTGAGCACCTTGCCGGAGGACGGCACCACGTTGTTGTAGGCGCGGGCCAGGCGGGTGATCGAGTCGAGCAGGATCACCACGTCCTTCTTGTGCTCGACCAGGCGCTTGGCGCGCTCGATCACCATCTCGGCGACCTGCACGTGGCGCGCGGCCGGCTCGTCGAAGGTGGAGGAGATGACCTCGCCGCGCACGGTGCGCTGCATTTCGGTCACTTCTTCCGGCCGCTCGTCGATCAGCAGCACGATCATGTGCACGTCGGGATGGTTGGTGGTGATCGCCGTGGCCACCTGCTGCATCAGCATGGTCTTGCCGGCCTTGGGCGGGGACACGATCAGCGCACGCTGGCCCTTGCCCTGCGGCGCCATCAGATCGAGGATGCGCCCGGAGATGTCTTCCGAGGAACCGTTGCCGCGTTCCAGGGTGAAGCGCTTGCGCGGGAACAGCGCGGTCAGGTTCTCGAACAGCACCTTGTTCTTGCTCGCTTCCAGCGGCTCGCCGTTGATCGTGTCGACGATCGACAGCGCGAAGTAGCGTTCGCCGTCCTTCGGGAAGCGGATGCGGCCGGACAGGTGGTCGCCGGTGCGCAGGTTAAAGCGGCGGATCTGGCTGGGCGAGATGTAGGTGTCGTCCGGGCCGGCCAGGTAGCTGGCCTCGGCCGCGCGCAGGAAGCCGAAGCCGTCCGGCAGGATCTCCAGCACGCCGTCGGCGGCGACGCCTTCGCCGTGGCGGGTCAGCACCTTCAGCAGCGCGAAGATCACGTCCTGCTTGCGCGCGCGGGCCACGCCGTCCTGGATGTTGAGCTGCTCGGCGATGTCCAGCAGCTTCTGCGCCGGCATCCGCTTCAGGTCGCTCAGCGAGTAGATCGGGAAGCCTTCCGGCACGTTGGCGTGCGGCCGCGGCACGAACACTTCGTTGGCGCCGGTGTCGTTGGGCAGGCCGTTGTCCGGGTAGCGCTCACGGCCACCGCCATTGCCACCACCACCACCGCCGCCGCCGCGATCGCGGCGATTGCGGAAGCGGTCGCGGCGATTGCCCTGCTGGTTCTGGTTGTTCTGCTGGTTGTTCTGGTTCTGCGGATTCTGGTTGTTGAAGCGCGCATTGCCGCCTTCGCGCGATTCGCCGCCGTCATTCTGGTTGCCGCCGCCCTGGCCCTGGGCATCGCCGCCGGAGGCGGGAGCGGGCTGGGGCTGGGACGACGAGGACGGAGCCTGCGCGTGTTCCTGCGGCGCGGCACGTTCCTGACGTTCCTGGCGTTCCTGCGGCGCGGGGCGGGGCGCGTCGGCCTGGGCCGGCGCCTGGTTCAGCGGCAGGTTCGGCTGCGCCGGCGCGCCGTGCTCGGCTCCGCCGTCAGCGCCGGAGACGGCCTTGCTGACACGCGGCTTGCGCGCGCGCTTTTCGGCGGGGGCGTCGACGCTCCCGGGTTCGGTGGTGGTGTTATCGGACAAGTGGTGATTCCTCGCTATGAGTGCGAGCGCCCAGCGTGGGGGCAAACGGGTTGGGAAGGGGTCTAGAAGAGAATCTTCCAGAGGGGGTGCGGTGCGCGAATGCCACCGGATACGCCGACACTATCATCGCCGCGCAACCACGGCAAGCAGGCGTTACCGGGCGATTCAGCCGGCCGGCAGCGGCGCTGCGGGCCGGTACGGCAGCGGCCCGCTCCGATCCGGAGCGGCCGCGTGCCGGCGCCTCAGGCGGCCGCGCCGCCCAGGGTCTTGTCGATCATCTGGGTCAGCTGGCCCTTGCCGACCGCGCCGATCTGGGTGGCCTGGACCTGGCCATCCTTGAACAGCAGCAGCATCGGGATCGAGCGCACGTGGTACTTGATCGCGGTGGCGCGGTTCTCGTCGACGTTGACCTTGGCCACCTTGAGCTTGCCGTCGTAGGTGTCGGCCAGATCGTCCAGGACCGGGGCGATCATCTTGCACGGGCCGCACCATTCCGCCCAGAAGTCCACCAGGACCGGCTCGCCGGATTGCAGCACGGCGGTATCGAAATCGGCGTCGCCGACGTGTAGGACCTTGTCGCTCACTAGGGTATCTCCTGGGGCAATGCGACGGGCCGGACCGGGTGGCCGCCGCTATTGCGGTAAACTGGGGCATTGCGCGGCGAAATCAAGGGATTCCCCCTGTCGCGCGACCCGGCATGGAAGTAGCCAGTGTGCGACGCTGCCGGGGCCGATGCAAGCCGCGACCTTACGCTTCGGGCGGGGTGGCCTGACGAAGATGGAATGATGAGCGACAAACCGCTGACCGATGTGACTTTTTCCGCGTTCGAGCTGCAACCGGCGCTGCTCGCCGGCCTCGAAGGCGCCGGCTTCACCCGCTGCACGCCGATCCAGGCGCTGACCCTGCCGGTGGCCCTGCCGGGCCGCGACGTGGCCGGCCAGGCCCAGACCGGCACCGGCAAGACCCTGGCGTTCCTGGTGACGGTGATGAACCGCCTGCTCAGCCGCCCGGCGCTGGCCGACCGCAAGCCCGAGGATCCGCGCGCGCTGATCCTGGCCCCGACCCGCGAACTGGCGATCCAGATCCACAAGGATGCGGTGAAGTTCGGTGCCGACCTGGGCCTGCGCTTCGCGCTGGTCTACGGCGGCGTGGACTACGACAAGCAGCGCGAACTGCTGCAGCAGGGCGTGGACGTGATCATCGCCACCCCGGGCCGGCTGATCGACTACGTCAAGCAGCATAAAGTGGTGTCGCTGCACGCCTGCGAGATCTGCGTGCTCGACGAAGCCGACCGCATGTTCGACCTGGGCTTCATCAAGGACATCCGCTTCCTGCTGCGGCGCATGCCCGAGCGCGGCACCCGGCAGACCCTGCTGTTCTCGGCCACGCTCAGCCACCGCGTGCTGGAACTGGCCTACGAGCACATGAACGAGCCGGAAAAGCTAGTGGTCGAGACCGAGAGCATCACCGCCGCGCGCGTGCGCCAGCGCATCTACTTCCCCTCCGACGAGGAGAAGCTGACCCTGCTGCTGGGCCTGCTGTCGCGCAGCGAGGGCGCGCGCACCATGGTGTTCGTCAACACCAAGGCCTTCGTCGAGCGCGTGGCGCGTTCGCTGGAGCGCAACGGCTACCGGGTCGGCGTGCTGTCCGGCGACGTGCCGCAGAAGAAGCGCGAGACCCTGCTCAACCGCTTCCAGAAAGGCCAGCTGGAGATCCTGGTCGCCACCGACGTGGCCGCGCGCGGCCTGCACATCGATGGCGTCAAGTACGTCTACAACTACGACCTGCCGTTCGACGCGGAGGACTACGTGCACCGCATCGGCCGCACCGCGCGGCTGGGCGAGGAAGGCGACGCGATCAGCTTCGCCTGCGAGCGCTACGCGATGAGCCTGCCGGACATTGAGGCCTACATCGAGCAGAAGATCCCGGTCGAGCCGGTCACCGCCGAACTGCTGGTGGCGCTGCCGCGCACCCCGCGCGCGGTGGTCGAAGGCGAAGCGGTCGAGGTCGACCCGGATGCCGACGAGAGCATCGGCGACATCTTCCGCGAGGCGCGCGCGCAGCGCGAGGCCGACGAGCAGCGGCGTGGCGGCGGCAGCAGCCGCGGCAAGCCCGGCGCCGGCCGTAGCGGCCCGGGCGGCGCTGGCCCCAGTGGCGAAGCGCGCAGTGCCGATGGCAAGCCGCGGCGTCCGCGCACCCCGCGTCCGGCCGAGGGCGATGCCGCGGCCGCGGCGGTCACGGCGGCGCCCGTCGCTGCCGAAGCCGTCGCGGCTCCGGTCGCCGCACCCGCGCCGAAGCCGGTACGCGCGGCCGCCGAGGGCGCGCCCGCCGTCGATGGCGAGCGTCCGCCGCGCAAGCGCCGGCGCCGCCGTGGCGGCCGTCCGCTGGAAGGCGCCGAAGGCGCGGCAGCGTCGGTGCCGACCGACGCGCCGGCCAAGCCGGTGCAGGTCAGGGCCGCGCGCCAGGGCGAGCGTGCCGCCGCGCCGGCCGCGGCGGCGAACGATTCGTTCCTGACCCGCCTCGGCCGCAAGCTGCGTTCGCTGGTCTCCAGCTCCTGATGAACCGGCGCTCCACCGTTCGCGGCGTGCGCACGGTGGACGAAAACCCGGGCCGCTCCGGCATAATCGCCGGATGAGCGTCCTGCGGTTCGACAATGTCAGCAAACAGTACGCCGGTGGCCACGAGGCGCTGGTGGACGTCAGCTTCCAGGTGGAGGAGGGCGAGATGCTGTTCGTCACCGGCCATTCCGGTGCGGGCAAGAGCACCTTGCTCAAGTTGATCCACCTCAGCGAGCGTCCGTCGCGCGGCGCGGTGCTGTTCGGCGAGCGCAACCTGTTGAAGGTGCGCGGGCGGCGCGTGCCGCTGCATCGGCGCGAGGTCGGCGCCGTGTACCAGGACCACCGCCTGCTGATGGACCGCAGCATCGCCGAGAACGTGGCGCTGCCGCTGATCCTGCGCGGCACCCGCCGCGCCGAGATCGGCAAGCGGGTGCGCTCGGTGCTGGAGCGGATGGGCCTGGGCCATCGCGAGAAGGCGCTGCCGTCGCAGCTGTCGGCCGGCGAGCAGCAGCGCGTCGGCATCGCCCGGGCGATGGTCGGCGAACCGCGCCTGCTGGTCGCCGACGAGCCGACCGGCAACCTCGATCCGGCCCTGGCCGCGGAGATCATGCAGCTGTTCGCCGAACTGCCGGCGCGCGGCACCAGCGTGCTGGTGGTCAGCCACGACCTGGCGCTGCTCAAGCAGATGCGCAAGCGCGTACTGATCCTGGACCACGGCCGCCTGGTCGACGACATCTCCCCGCAGGACCTGGCCGAATGAGCGCACGCAATGCCGCCGGCGCCGCTGCGCCCTCGCGCCTGGGCGTGTGGTGGGACCACCACCTGCACAGCATCGTCTACAGCCTCGGCCGCGCCATGCGCAAGCCGTGGGCGACGCTGCTGACGATGGCGGTGATGGCGCTGGCCCTGGCGTTGCCGCTGGGGCTGTCGATCGCGCTGGACAACCTCAAGCATTTCGCCGGCAGCGTGCAGCAGTCGCGCGACATCAACGTGTTCCTGAAGACCGGCGTCGACGCCGCTGCGGCGGACACGCTGGCGGCGAGCCTGCGCGGCCGGGCCGACGTCGCCGCGGTAGCGCTGCGCACCCCCGAGCAGGGCATGGCCGAGCTGCGCGACAGCGCCGGGCTCGGCGAGGCGCTGGACGCGCTCGACGACAATCCGCTGCCGACGCTGCTGATCGTCACCCCGGCCGCGGCCGACGACGCGCCGCTGGCGGCGTCGCTGAGCGCGCTGCCGCAGGCCGACCTGGTGCAGCACGATGCGCTGTGGCGCAAGCGCCTGGATGGCTGGCTGCGTTTCGGCGAGCGCCTGGTGCAGGTGCTGTCGGTGCTGCTCGGCGCCGGCGCGGCGCTGGTGGTCGGCAACACAGTGCGCCTGGACATCCAGTCGCGGCGCGAGGAGATCGGCGTGCTGCAGTTGCTCGGCGCCAGCGACGGCTTCATCCGCCGCCCGTTCCTGTACCTGGGCGCGTGGTACGGCTTCGGCGCCGGGGTGATGGCGCTGGGCCTGATCGCCGCCTCCGGGCTGGCGCTGGGGCCGCCGCTGGCGGAACTGGCCGACAGCTACGGCAGCCATTTCGTCTTGCACGGCCTGGATGCCCTGCACTCGGCGTTCGTGCTGCTCGGCACCCTGCTGCTGGGCTGGCTCGGCGCCTGGCTGGTGACCGGGCACTTCCTGCGCCAGACGCGTCCCACCGACACCTGAGGCGCGCATGTCCCGGCACGATCTCAAGCACCTGATCAGCGACGCCCCGCGGGTGATGGTCGTGGACGGCTCCAAGCTGGTGCGCAAGCTGATCGCCGACGTGCTGCACCGCGAACTGCCGGACGTGGAAGTGGTCGGCTGCGCCAGCATCGCCGAGGCGCGCGCCGCGCTGGAGGCCGGCCCGGTGAACCTGGTCACCACCTCGCTGGCGCTGCCCGACGGCGACGGCCTGGCGTTGGCGCGCAGCGTGCGCGAGGCCGCCGGCCAGGCATACGTGCCGGTGATCGTGGTCTCCGGCGATGCCCAGCAGCACCTGGTCGAACGCCGCTTCACCGAATACGTCACCGACTACTTCGACAAGGCGTTGGGTCACGAGGCGCTGGCGACCTTCATCCGCGGCTACGTGCAGCCGCAGCCGGTGGCCGGCGCCACCATCCTCTACGTCGAGGACAGCCGCGTGGTGGCCGAGGCGACCAAGCGCATGCTCGAGCGCCAGGAGCTGCACGTGGTGCACGTGCTGACCGCCGAGGACGCATTCGCGCTGCTGACCGCCGAATCGCTGGGCCGCACCACCCGCCGCATCGACCTGGTGCTGACCGACGTCACCCTGAAGGGCGAGCTCAACGGCCGCGACGTGGTGCAGCGCATCCGCATCGACTTCGCCTACGGCAAGCGGCGCATGCCGGTGCTGGTGATGACCGGCGACAGCAACCCGCACAACCAGTCCGAGCTGCTGCGCGCCGGCGCCAACGATCTGGTGCAAAAGCCGATCGAGGAGCGCCTGCTGGTCACCAAGGTGCTGTTCCAGCTGCGCCTGGCCAAGCTCAGCGACAACGCCGTGACGTTCTGATCGATCGACTGCCGGACCCTGCATGAGTAGCGAAGACGACACCCGGATCCAACTGGAACCTTCATGGAAGGCGCAGGTCGGCGACTGGCTGCTGCGCCCGGAGATGCGCGAGCTGGCTGTGTTCCTGCGCCAGCGCAAGGCGGCCGGCGCGCGCGTGTTCCCGCCCGGGCGGCAGATCTTCGCCGCGTTCGAGGCGACCCCGTTCGACCGGGTCGAGGTGGTGATCCTCGGCCAGGATCCGTACCACGGCTACGGTCAGGCGCACGGGCTGTGCTTCTCGGTGCTGCCGGGGGTGCCGGTGCCGCCGTCGCTGCTGAACATCTACAAGGAGATCGAGGACGACCTGGGCATCCGCCGTCCCGACCACGGCTGCCTGCTGCCGTGGGCGCAGCGCGGCGTGCTGCTGCTCAACGCGGTGCTGACGGTGGAGGAGGGCCGCGCCGGTGCGCACCAGGGCAAGGGCTGGGAGGGCTTCACCGACCACGTCGTGGAGACCCTGAACCGCGAGCGCGAAGGCCTGGTGTTCCTGCTGTGGGGCAGCTACGCCCAGGCCAAGGGCAAGGTCATCGACACCCGCCGCCACCGCGTGCTGAAGGCGCCGCATCCCTCGCCGCTGTCGGCGCACCGCGGCTTCCTGGGCTGCAAGCATTTCTCCGCGGCCAACGAGTACCTGCGCCGCCGCGGCGCCCAGCCGATCGACTGGAGCCTGCCGCCGCGCGCGGCGCTCGACGCGGCGCTGGCCGGCGGCTGAACCGCGGTTCGCCGGAGGCGCGCGACACCCGCCGGATGTACGGAAATTTCGCAGGACAGGTGCTAGGTTTGACCCTCGTAACCGGTTACGGCTGCCTCCCCACAGCGTTCCAGTGGTCTCTGTCACAGTCTCATTCCTGATCGAGTGTTCCATCAGCGGAACGCAGGAACTTTTTACTGTACCCAGCAGTCCAATTACTTGACTGCTAAGATGAGCCCCTATGAACCAGACCATGCCTGCCACCGCGCTGGTGGCCAACAACCTCCCGATCCCCAGTCCGCTCGGTTCGCTGGATGCCTATATCGGCGCCGTGCACCAGATCCCGGTGCTGACGTCCGAAGAGGAACGCGCGCTGGCGGTGCGCTACCGTGACCAGGAAGACCTGGATGCGGCGCGCGAACTGGTCCATTCGCATCTGCGCTTCGTGGTCCACGTGGCCCGCGGCTACAACGGCTACGGCCTGCCGCTGGGCGACCTGATCCAGGAAGGCAACATCGGCCTGATGAAGGCGGTCAAGCGCTTCGACCCGGAAATGGGCGTGCGCCTGGTCAGCTTCGCGGTGCACTGGATCCGTGCGGAGATGCACGAGTACATCCTGAAGAACTGGCGCATCGTCAAGGTCGCCACGACCAAGGCGCAGCGCAAGCTGTTCTTCAACCTGCGCAAGTCCAAGACCCGCCTGGGCTGGATGAACGCGGCGGAAGTGACCGCGGTCGCCAAGGACCTCAACGTGTCCGAGCGCGAGGTGCTGGAAATGGAGTCGCGCCTGTCCGGTCGCGACATCGGTTTCGATGCGCCGTCCGACGACGACGACGACCACGCGCCGCCATCGCCGGCCGCCTACCTGATGGCCGCCGAGGAAGATCCCTCGCAGGCCTACGAGCGCGCCGACAGCGAAGACAACCAGCTGCAGCTGCTGCGCGAGGGCCTGGCCGAACTGGATGCGCGTTCGCGCGACATCATCAAGCGCCGCTGGCTGGATGCCGACAGCAAGATCACGCTGCAGGAGCTGGCCGACGAGTACGGTGTGTCGGCCGAGCGCATCCGCCAGATCGAGGCCAATGCGCTGAAGAAGATGAAGGCGTTGTTCGTGGCGTGATCGTCGGTATGGCGCGCATGGGCGGATGATCGATCCGCCAAGCAAAAAGGCCCGGGTTTCCGGGCCTTTTTCGTTTACGCCGATGCGTGCGCAGACGGGCACGCCGAGCCTCCGTGCGACTGCGCGCGTTGCCGGTTACGGCTCCGGCGGCGGCCGTGCCACCGGAAGGTGCCAGCCGTAGCGGATCGCCATGAAGCGCAGGCCGAAGCAGAGCGTGGCGCCGACCGCCAGTCCCCACGGCTGCGGCAGCTGCAGCACGTGCGCCGCGGCGACCACGCCGCCGCCGAGCAGCGCCGCCACCGCGTACAGCTCGGCCTGCAGCACCACCGGCGTGCGCGCCACCAGCAGGTCGCGCACGATGCCGCCGCCGATGCCGCTGAGCATGCCGAGCAGGGTCGCGCTGAGCGGACCCAGGCCGAACGCCAGCGCCTTGCTGGTGCCGTAGACCGCGAACAACGCCAGGCCCAGCGCGTCGAAGAGTTGCACCGGATTGCGCAGGCGTTCGACCGTGTTGTGGCTGTAGAAGGTCAGCAGCCCGGCCAGGCAGGCGACGCCGAGATAGCGCGCATCGCCGAGCGCGGCCGGCGGGGTGGCGCCGATCAGCACGTCGCGGGCGATGCCGCCGGAGACCGCGGCCGCGCACGACAGCACCAGCACGCCGAACAGGTCCAGGCGGTGCCGCACGCCGACGGTGGCGCCGCTGATCGCGAACACGAAGGTGCCGAGCAGGTCGAGCAGGAACAGGAAGGTCGCCAAGACGGCACTGCGCAGCGGCAAGGGGCGGTTAGGATCGCAGCCGCGCCGCGGGGTGTCACGCGGCCGGCGGCGGCTTGGGCGTGGTCGGCGCCGGATCGGAATCGCGCGCGTCGTCGCCGAGGATGATCCGCGCTGCGCGCTGGTAGCTCCAGTACGCCCAGGCCCAATTGAGCAGCACCACCAGGCGGTTGCGGAAGCCGATCAGGAAGAACACGTGCGCGGCCAGCCAGAACCACCAGGCCAGCAGGCCCGACAGCTGTAGGCGGCCGAGATGCACGATCGCGGCCATGCGTCCGATGGTCGCCAGGTTGCCGTAGTCGGCGTAGCGGAACGGCGCATCGCCGGGCAAGCCGCGCAGCCGCTTCGACAGGTTCTCGGCCACGTGCCGGCCCATCTGCTTGGCCGCCGGCGCCACTCCGGGTACCGGCTTGCCGTCGGCCTGCTGCAAGGCGGCCAGGTCGCCGGCGACGAACACTTCCGGATGCCCGGGAACGCTCAGGTCCGGCTGTACCTGCACGCGGCCGCTGCGGTCCAGCGGTACCTCCAGCGTCCGCGCCAGCGGCGAGGCGGCCACGCCGGCGGCCCAGACCACGGTGCGCGCGGGCACGAAGGTGCTGCCCAGCCGGTAGCCGCTGGCGTCGATGTCGGCGACCGGCACGCCGGTCAGCACCTCCACGCCGAGTTTTTCCAGTTGCTTTTGTGCCTTGGCCGACAGCCGCTCCGGGAACGAGGCCAGCACGCGCGGGCCGGCCTCGATCAGCCGCACCCTGGCCTCGGCCGGATCGATGCGGCGGAACTCGTGCTTCAGCGTATGCCGCGCGATCTCGGCCAGGGTGCCGGCCAGTTCCACCCCGGTCGGGCCGCCGCCGACGATGGCGAAGCTGAGCCAGGCCGCGCGCGCGGCGGGGTCGGTCTCGGCTTCGGCGCGCTCGAATGCGAGCAGCAGGTGGCGGCGCAGGTGCAGCGCATCGTCCAGGGTCTTCAGCCCGGGCGCGTGCGCGGCCCACTCGTCGTGGCCGAAATAGGCATGGGTGGCGCCGGTGGCGACCAGCAGGTAGTCGTAGTCCAGCGTCTCGCCGCCGGCCAGCTGCACCTGCCGGGCCTGCTTGTCCAGGCGCACGACTTCGCCCAGTCGCACCTCCACGTTGTCCTGGCTGCGCAGGATCTGCCGCAGCGGCGCGGCGATGTCCGGCGAGGACAGCCCGGCGGTGGCGACCTGGTACAGCAGCGGCTGGAACAGGTGGTGGTTGCGGCGATCGATCAGGGTGATGCGCAGCGGCGCCTTGGCCAGCGCGCGGGTGGCCCACAGGCCGGCGAAACCACCGCCGACCACGATCAGGTGCGGCACGGGTGCGCTAGCCATGCGGGATTCCAAGCGGACGGGAAGGCGAAACGCATGCTGCCGGCGAGGCGACAGCGACGGCGGCATGCGCGGCGCGCGCCGGGCGAGCGGCGCGTTCGCGGCGGCCGACGCTGCATGCAGGAACTGGGGGTTGGAACCGCATGCCCCTATAGTAGCGCGATGGCAGGCGCAGGCAGGGATGCGGGGGGCGCATGGTAGTGCGAGCGACAGCAACAGCGACGGATCGACCTCTCGCATCGCCCGGCGCGGTGCCGTCGCGCTTGGGTGCGCTGCTGTTCGCGGCGAAGACCCGGGTGCTGCAACTGCGCCGCGCGCTGCGAGACCTGCGCGGCGGACCGCGCCGGCATCGCCGCGACACGGGGTTGCCGATCGCCGCGGCGGCGGTCTCCGAATCGGTCACCGCGCTATGGCCCGAGTCGGAAGAAACCTCGCCGCTGCTGGTCGCCGGCAAGATCCACAACCTGCGCGTGGCCGCACGCCTGCTGCACGGGGTCGAGGTGCCGGCCGGAGCGACCTTCGGTTTCTGGCGACAACTGGGCCGGGCCACGCGCCGGCGCGGCTTCGCCGCCGGCCGCGAACTGCGCGAAGGCTGCCTGGTGCCGTCGATCGGCGGCGGCCTGTGCCAGCTGTCCAACGCGATCTACGACGCGGCGTTGCGCCAGGGCCTGGAGATCGTCGAGCGGCATCGGCACACGCAGGTGATCGCCGGTTCGCTGGCCGAGCGCGATCGCGATGCGGTGGTGTTCTGGAACTACGTCGATCTGCGCCTGCGTGCGGCCTCGGCGTGGCGCCTGGAAGTGTGGCTGGATGGCGAGGACCTGCACGTGCGCATTCTCGGCGGTGCGCCGGCGGCCGCTGCGCTGCCGTTGTCTCCGCTGCGGCGCACGCCGGCAGCGACCGCGCCGAACGACTGCACCCGCTGCGGCCGCGAGGCATGCCATCGGCACGTGCCGGCCGCCGCCGCCGGCGTGCGCCGCACCTGGCTGATCGACGAGGACTGGCCGGAATTCGCCGAGGACCGCCGGCGCCGCATGCAGCCGGGCGATCGGGTGCTGGCGCTGCGCCGGAGCAGCCTCGCCGCCGTGCAGGCGGCGTTGCTGCAACGCTGGTGGCTGCGGCGCGGGCTGCCGCTGCCGCAGGTGCGGCAGCGCGCGCAACGCATCCGCCTGCGCGCGCTGCAGCGTCGGCTCGGCGCGCAGGATGTCGAGCTGGTGGTGCCGCAGAGCCTGTTGCCGGGCCTGTGGCTGGCCGGCGAACTGCAGGGCCGGCGCTGGGACGTGTGCATGACCGCGTTGCCGATGCATCTGTTGCAGGCGCGGCTGGACGTGGCGGCGCAACGCCATCCCGACAGCGCCACGCTGCGCGATTTCCGTGCCGATCCGCTGCTGGTCGAGGCCGAGCGCGCGGCGCTGGCGCAGGCGCGGCACTGGATCACCCCGCATCGCGAATTGCTGGCCTTGGCCGGCAGTCGCGGCATCGCGTTGGAATGGCGACAGCCGCCGTCCGATCCTGCGCCATCCAGTGGCACCGGCGGCGCGGCGCAGGTCCTGCTGGCGGCGTCGGCGCTGGCGCGCAAGGGCGCGTTCGAACTGCGCGAGGCGCTGCACGGTTTGTCGGTGCAACTGCTGTTGCCGCCCGGCGCGCAGGAGACGCCGCAGTTCTGGAGCGGCATCGACGTACGCCGGGTCGCCTCGATGGCCGACGGTGTGCAGGCGGCCGCGGTGGTGGTGTTGCCGGCGTGGATCGAACAGCAGCCGCGCGGCGCGCTGCTGGCGTTGGCGCTGGGCAAGCCGGTGATCGCCACCGCCGCCTGCGGTCTGGGCGCAGACGCCGGCGCTTGGCGCTGCGTGGACGCCGGCGACAGCGCCGCGCTGCGCGCGCACCTGATCGCCGTGCTGGGCTTGCCGGGCTGAGGCGAGCGTGTGGCGGACGCCGCGCTCGCCTCAGTACAGATCCTGCGGATCCACATCCAGCGACCAGCGCACGCGCCGCGCCTGCGGCAGCGCGTAGATCGCGGGCATCGCGGCGTCCAGCACCGCATGCAGCGCGCGCCGGGTTGGCGCCGACAGCAGCAACTGGGTGCGCTGGAAACCGGCGCGGCGCGGCATCGGCGCCGGCATCGGCCCGAAACGTTGCACGTCGGCCTGCTCCGGCAGCAGCGCGCGCACCGCACTGAGGAAGGCGTTGGCGTGTTCGACCTGCTTGGCCTCGGCGCGCAGCAGCGCCAGGTGTGCGAACGGCGGGAAGCCGGCCGCTTCGCGCTGCGCCAGTTCGGCCTCGGCGAAGGCGTGGTAGCCGCCGTGCACCAGGGTCTCTAGCAGCGCATGGCCGGGATGGTGAGTCTGCAGCCAGACCTCGCCCGGGCGCGCGGCGCGGCCGGCGCGGCCGGCGACCTGGATCAGCTGCTGTGCCAGTTTCTCGCTGGCGCGGAAATCGGCCGAGAACAGGCCTTCGTCGATGCCGACCACCACCACCCGGGTCAGCTGCGGCAGGTCGTGGCCCTTGGCCAGGATCTGCGTGCCGACCAGGATCCCGGGCTGCGTGCCGAGCGTGGCCAGTTGCGTCTCCAGCGCATCGCGGCGCTGGGTGGTGCCACGATCGATGCGCAGCACCGGCACGTCGGGGAAGGCCTGCAGCAGGCGTTCTTCCAGGCGTTCGGTGCCGATGCCCTGCGGCTGCAGCGCCAGGCTGCCGCAATCCGGGCAGGCCAGCGGCGCCGGTTGCCGCGCGCCGCAGTGGTGGCACTGCAGGCGCCGGCCGCCGGCATGCACGGTCATCGGCGTGGCGTGCAGCGGGGTGCTGCAGCGCTGGCACGGCGCGGTCCAGCCGCAGTCGTGGCACAGCAGCACTGGCGCGTAGCCGCGGCGGTTCTTGAACACCAGCACCTGGCCGCCGTCGGCCAGTGCGCTGCCGATGCCGGCCAGCACCTCCGGCGACAGGCCGTCCTGCAGCGGGCGCTTGCGCACGTCGAGCACGCGCACGGTGGGCGGCCGCGCATCGCCGGCGCGGCGGGTCAGGCGCAGGTGCGCGTAGCGGCCGCCGGCGGCGTTGTGCAGGCTTTCCAGCGATGGGGTGGCGCTGCCCAAAAGCACCGGCACGTCCAGCGCCTTGCCGCGCACCAGGGCGAAATCGCGGGCGTGGTAGCGGATCCCGTCCTGCTGCTTATAGCTGCCGTCGTGTTCCTCGTCGACCACGATCAGCCCGGCCTGCGGCAGCGGCACGAACACCGCCGAGCGGGTGCCGACCACCACCCGCGCCTCGCCGCGCCAGGCCGCGGCCCAGACCCGCGCGCGCTCGTTGTCGGTGAGCCCGGAATGCAGCGCGTGCACCGGCACGCCCAGGCGCGCGCGGAACCGCGCCAGGGTCTGCGGGGTCAGGCCGATCTCGGGCACCAGCACCAGCGCCTGGCGGCCGCGCGCCAGGCAGGCGGCGATGGCCTGCAGGTAGACCTCGGTCTTGCCGCTGCCGGTGACCCCGTCGAGCAGGAACGGGGCGAAACCGGGCACGGCGACGACCGCGTCGATCGCCGCCTGCTGTTCCGCGTTCGGGGTGGGGCCGGGCTGCGGCTGCGGCGCCGTGGCGCTGGCCGGCACCGCGATGCGTTCGGCAAAGGCGCGCTTGGCCAGGCTGCGCGCGGCACTGCGCCAGTCGTCCATGGCCTGGTCGAGCCGGTCTTCGTCCACCGCTCCGGCCGCCAGCAGTTCGGCGAAGCGGTGCGGACGGGTTCCCGGGCGGGCGCGATGGCTGGCGCCGGCCTCGGTCAGGCGCCAGGCCCAGGAGTGGGTGTCGGGCAGCGCCTCGCCGCGGCGCAGGGTCACCGGCAGCGCGGTCGCCAGCACTTCGCCCAGCGGAGCGTGGCTGTAGCGGGCCAGCCAATGCAGCGAGTCGGCCAGTTCGCCGTGCAGCAGCGGCACCGGGTCCAGCCAGGCAAGTGCCTCGCGCAGGCCCTCGCCGTCCTCGACCTGGCCGAGCGCGGCCACCACCCCACTCAGCTCGCGGTTGCCGAACGGCACCCGCAGCCGGCGGCCGACGTCGCCGGCCACGGCGGCGCTGCCGGGCGGCGGCAGGTAGTCGAACAGCTGCGGCAGCGGCAGCGGCAGAGCGACGCGGAGGGTGGCGACGGGGGGCAACATCGACCCTAGTTTAGCGGCCGGGGAACCGGAGCCCGCGGTCTCCCGGCCGTGATCGGCGGCGCCGTCAGTTGGGCGCGACAGCTGCCGCCAAAGTGATAAACAAGTCGTAAATCGTTGCCCCGCTTGGAGAATCGAATTTATCCACACGTGCTGTGGATAAAGCTGTGCATGAAGGGGATGCTCCACGCCGTGAAGACGGATTCACAAGCTTCTGCCACAAGTTGGACAAAAAAGCGCCAATCGAATAAACGCTATGAATAACAACGACTTGGCCGTGAAACATGGCTGCAACATGATTTCGCGGTGGGCTTGACAGGGGCTGTGGGCGTGCTCCCGGCGCGCTGTGCACAACCCGCCGCCGCGATCCGCCCCGCTGGCGCCTGAAGCAGCCGATCGGCGCGCCGTTGTCAAGCGCGCGGCGCGGCGGCGGCATCGCTATCATCGCGCCGATGATGGAGTTCCGATGACCGCCGCGCCCCCCTCCGACGGCGCGGTCGCCGCGCCCGCCCTGGCCGCCTTCCTGCGCGGCATCGAACGCCGTGCCGCGGTGCTGGCCGAGTTGCAGAGCGGCAGCGTCGAGCGCGGCGCGCCGGCACTGGCTGCGGCGATGCGCGCGTTCCGCAGCCATGCCGCGACCCTGCCGATGGCCGACTGGCCGCTGCGCTTCTGGAAGCTGCTCGCCGCCGTGCCGTCCCTGCGCCAGGCCGCCACCGCGGCCGGCAGCGGCTGGCCGGCGCCGCTCGCGCACCTGGGCGAGGTGGAGGCGGCCGACCGCCTGGCGCTGTTGCTGCGGATCGTGGCCGGGCTGGACGAGCCGATCGCGGCGCAGGTGTTGCACCAGTCCACCCAGGACTACCAGCAGGCGCTGGCACGGGCCTGTCCGCGCGATGCCGCCGGCCGCCCGGACGCCGCCGGCTGGCGCGCGCTGGCCGAGGCCGCCCAGCAGCACCTGCGCGAGCTGCCGCCGGCACGGCTGCAGGCCTTGGCCCAGCTGCGCGACGCGGCCATCGCCGGCGCGGCACCGAGCGCGCCGACGGCGCCGCTCAGGTCCGCGCCGCCCGCGCAGGTCCCCACGCGTCGCGGTGCAGGCAGGCGCGGCCCGACCCGGGCACGCCTGGCGGGGGCGGTGATCGTGGTCGTCGCCCTGGCGCTGGTCGGCACCCTGTGGTGGGACCGGTCGCCGTCGCGGCGCGCGGCCGATGGCGCCGGCACGGATTCGGGGCTGGCGCTGGGCGATACCGGGCCGGTGCAGGTCGAGGAACTGCCGGCCGAGTCCGACGTGGCCACGGCGCCGCCGGTGCCGGCCGCGCCGCCGGCGCCGCTGCCGGAACCGGCGGTCTACGACCTGGACTTCTTCGCGTGGTACGCCGCCGGCGCGCCGCCGGCGCGGATCGAGCGCAGCGCACCCAGCGCGGAAGAGGCCGCCGAAGCCGCCGCGGCCAACCCGGCCAACCCGGCCACGGGCATGGCGACCGCGCCGGCCACCGCCACCACCGCTGCCGCCACGCCGCCGGCGCTGACCCCGGCGCAGTTGCGCGAGCGCCAGGCCGCCTGGGACGCGCTGCACGCCACGGTGCAGGCACGCCTGCGGCAGGTGGCCAGCGCCTTCGCCGGCCTGCCGGTGGAGCAGCAGCACGCGCTGCGCGCGCAGTTCGCGGCGCTGGATGCGCTGGAGCGCAATGGCTGGCTG
Organism: Xanthomonas sp. WHRI 7945; assembly: GCF_035026585.1. Classification (NCBI taxonomy): domain Bacteria; kingdom Pseudomonadati; phylum Pseudomonadota; class Gammaproteobacteria; order Lysobacterales; family Lysobacteraceae; genus Xanthomonas; species Xanthomonas sp. WHRI 7945. Next base: position 215,415 of record NZ_JAYIQP010000001.1, on the reverse strand, counting down.
CTGGGGCCGGAACTGGGCAGCGAATACTGGGCGCTGCAGCCGCTGTTCGGCTACGTGCCCGACGCCCAGCGGCAGCCGCTGCTGGACCTGCTGCGCACGCTGCCGGCCGAGCAGCGCGAGCACCTGGCGCTGTTGTCGCAGCGCACCCCGCCGCAGGAGCGCGCGGCGCTGCGCCACGAACTGCTGGCGCAAGCGCCGGAGACGCGCGCGGCCTGGCTGCGCCAACGCAGCGCCCGCTGAACTGCAGCGTCGGCGGCGTCCTGCCGCTCCGCGCTCCGAATCCCCAATCCCCAATCCCTAATCCCTAATCCCTGCATCACAGGGTAAAATGCCGGCCCTCCGCCACCCGGCGCCGGCGCTTTCCTGCGCGGCCGCAGTCGGCGGGATCGCTAGAGTCTTGCAATGTCTTCGTCCTCCACCCCGGCCTCGGTCCGGGGCCGCGAACTGCGCAGCACCGCGCGGCTCGCCCTGCCGCTGGTCCTGGGGCACATTTCCGCCGGCCTGATCAGCTTCGTCGACAACGTCATCGCCGGGCACCACGGCACCCGCACGCTGGCCTCGGTGACGGTCGGCACCGCGCTGCTGTGGCTGCCGATGATGATCCCGATCGGCACCCTGATCGCGCTGACCGCGTCGGTCTCGCAGCTCGACGGCGGCAAGCGCCACGCGCAGATCGGGCCGATGTTCCGCCAGGCGCTGTGGCTGTCGCTGGGCCTGGGCCTGCTGATGTTCGCGTTCCTGAGCGTGACCCCGATGGTGCTGCCGCAACTGGGCATCGCGCCGGAGATCGTGCCCGGCGCCCGCGATTTCCTGCATGCGATCCGCTGGGGCGTGCCGGCGATGGTGCTGTACTTCTGCATGCGCTATCTGAGCGAGGGCATGCACTGGACGCTGCCGACCATGCTGCTCGGCTTCGGCGGGCTGCTGGTGCTGGCGCCGCTGGGCTACGTGCTGACCTTCGGCCTGTTCGGGCTGCGCGAGCGCGGCGCCGGCGGGCTGGGCATGGCCTCGGCGATCATGATGTGGCTGCAGGCGCTGTGCTTCGCGGTCTACCTGGCGCGTTCCAAGCGGTTCGCGCCGCTGCGCCTGTTCGCGACCTTCGAGGCGCCGGACCTGCGCGCGATCGGCGGGCTGCTGAAGACCGGGCTGCCGATCGGCATCACCATCCTGATGGAAGGCGGCCTGTTCATCGTCACCGCGCTGCTGATCGCGCGGCTCGGCGAAGTGCCGGCGGCCGCGCACCAGATCGCGATCAACGTGGCGCAGCTGTGCTTCATGGTGCCGATGGGCGTGGCCGAGGCGACCACGGTGCGGGTCGGCCGCGCCGCTGGCGGCGGCGATGCGGTGGGCGTGCGCGGCGCGGCGTGGGCCGGCTACACCATCGTGCTCGCCACCCAGGCGCTGTCGGCGCTGGTGCTGCTGTTCGGCCACGACGCCATCGTCGGCGTCTACACCCGCGACATCGCGGTGGCCGGGCTGGCCTCCACGCTGCTGCTGTACGCGGCCGCGTTCCAGTTCCCCGACGGGGTGCAGGTGCTGTCGGCCGGCGCGCTGCGCGGGCTCAAGGACACCCGCGTGCCGATGCTGCTTGCCCTGTGCTCCTACTGGGGCCTGGGCATGCCGCTGGGCGCCGGGCTCGGCCTGTGGCTGGGCTGGGGGCCGCAGGGCATGTGGATCGGGCTGATCCTGGGCCTGAGCGCGGCGGCGGTGATGATGGCCGCACGCTTCCGGCTCAGCAGCGGGCGCCTGCTCGCCGCCACGGCACCCTGACTTCAGGCGCATGTGCGGCGCCGGCGCAGCCGGTATGCTGCACACGCGCAAGACGCTTCCCTTCCGGAGTTTTCCATGAACCAACCCGTGCGTCGCAGCCCCATCGCCAACTTCTTCGTTGGCCTATGGGATGTGATGAACTTCACCCGCCGGCTGATCCTGAACCTGGTGTTCTTCGGCTTCCTGCTGCTGCTCCTGCTGCTGATCGTGTTCGCGATGGGGCGCGGCGACGGCGCCAAGACGCTGCACGACCGTACGACGCTGCTGATCGCGCCGGAAGGCACCGTGGTCGAGCAGTTCAGCGCCGACCCGGTCAGCCGCGCGCTGACCAAGGCGATGGGCGACAAGGGCGCCGAGGAGATCCAGCTGCGCGACCTGCTGCGCGCGCTGGAAGCGGCCAAGACCGATCCGAAGATCGAGCGCGTGGCGCTGCGCCTGGACAAGTTGCAGCCAGGCGGTTTCGCCTCGGTGCGCGAAGTGGCCGCGGCGCTGCAGGACCTGCGCGCCTCCGGCAAGCAGGTCGTGGCCTACAGCGACAGCCTGAGCCAGTCGCAGTACCTGCTGGCCGCGCAGGCCAACGAGGTCTACCTGGACCCGATGGGCTCGGTGGTGCTGGAAGGCCTGGGCCGCTATCGCCAGTACTTCCGCGAAGGCCTGCAGGACAAGCTCGGCGTCGACGTGCACCTGTTCAAGGTCGGCGAGTACAAGTCCGCCGCCGAGCCTTACGTGCTCGACGCGGCGTCGCCGGCGTCCAAGGAAGCGGACCTGTTCTGGATGAACGACGTGTGGCAGCGCTATGTTGCCGACATCGCCAAGGCGCGCAAGCTGGCGCCCGAGCAGATATCCGCCGGCATCGACACGATGCCCGAGGGTATCGCCGCGGCCGGCGGCGACATGGCCAAGTTCGCGCTGCAGCAGAAGCTGGTGGACGGCCTGAAGACCCGCGAGGAGGTCGAGGAACTGCTGACCAAGCGCGGCGTCGCCGACGACGATGCCGACAGCGGCTTCCGCAACGTCAATCTGGACGCCTATCTGCAGCAGTTGGACCTGCGCCGTTCGCCGGTGGATTCGCGGCCGCAGGTGGCGGTGGTGGTCGCGGCGGGCGAGATCAGCGGCGGCGAGCAGCCGGCCGGACGTATCGGCGGCGAGTCGACCGCGGAACTGCTGCGCCAAGCGCGCGACGACGAGGCGGTCAAGGCGGTGGTGCTGCGGGTGGATTCGCCGGGCGGCGAAGTGTTCGCCTCCGAGCAGATCCGCCGCGAGGTGGTGGCGCTGAAGGCGGCCGGCAAGCCGGTGGTGGTGTCGATGGGCGACCTGGCCGCGTCCGGCGGCTACTGGATCAGCATGAACGCCGACCGCATCTACGCCGACCCGTCGACGATCACCGGCTCGATCGGCATCTTCGGCATGATCCCCAACCTGACCCGCAGCCTGGACAAGATCGGCGTGCACACCGACGGCGTCGGCACCACCCGGTTCGCCGGGGCGTTCGACGTCACCCGGCCGATGGATCCGGCGGTGGGGCAGGTGATCCAGTCGGTGATCAACAAGGGCTACGCCGATTTCACCGGCAAGGTCGCGCAGGCGCGCAGCAAGCCGGTCGAGGCGATCGACCAGGTCGCGCGCGGCCGCGTGTGGAGCGGTGCGCAGGCCAAGGAACGCGGCCTGGTGGACGCGTTCGGCGGCTTCAAGGACGCGGTGGCCGATGCCGCCGCGCGGGCCAAGCTGGGCGAGCGCGACAAGTACCGCGTGCGCTACATCGAGAAGCCGGCCACGCCGTTCGCGCAGTTCGTCAGCGGCTTCGCCAGCAGCCGCATGGGCGCCTGGATGCTGGGCGATTCGGCGCTGGCGCATGCGGTACTGGCGCGCAACATGCCGGAGCTGGATACGCAGTTGCGCTTCGTGCAGGACGCCACCGACAAGCGCAACGGCGCACCGGTCAAGGCGCTGGCCTACTGCTTCTGCGGCCTGTGATCCAGGCATGACGCAAGCGCGTCCGCCCGCTGGCGGGCGCGCTGCGAGCGACCCAGAACGCCGGCCGATGCCGGCGTTTTTTATTGCCCGGTGGCGGCGTCGATCGCCGCGTTCTGTGCGGCCGCGGCCTGCTCGGTGCCGGCCTGCGCCTGTTTGGCGCGGTCCAGCGGCTGCGCGATCGCCGCGCGCAGCGCGCCGGCCTGCGGCTCGGGCGGCTTGTCCGCCGGTTTCGGCGGCGCCGGCTTGCATGCGGCCAGCGCGACCAGCAGCGAGAGTGCCAACGTCAGCAAGCGCAATGATCCGTGCATAGGGGCGACCTCGTTGAGCGTGGGCGTTATCCTACGCCCACCCCGGCGCAGACAGGCAAGGCGATGCAGCAACGTTGGCGGCTGGACGGACAGACCGCATTGATCACCGGCGCCAGCGCCGGCATCGGCCTGGCGATCGCGCGCGAACTGCTCGGCTTCGGCGCCGAGCTGATGCTGGTGGCGCGCGACATCGATGCGCTGGAAGCGGCGCGCGACGAACTGGCCGACGCCTATCCCGAGCGCCGCATCCTGGCGCTGGCCGCGGACGTGGCCGACGACGAGGACCGCCGCGAGATCCTGGACTGGGTCGAGGACCATGCCGACGGCCTGCACCTGCTGGTCAACAATGCCGGCGGCAACCTCAGCAAGGCCGCGGTGGACTACACCGAGGACGAGTGGCGCGGCATCTTCGAGACCAACCTGTTCTCCGCGTTCGAGCTGTCGCGCTATGCGCATCCGCTGCTGGCGCAGCATGCGGCCGCGGCGATCGTCAACGTCGGTAGCGTATCCGGACTGACCCACGTGCGCAGTGGCGCGCCGTACGGCATGACCAAGGCCGCGTTGCACCAGCTGACCCGCAACCTTGCCGCCGAATGGGCCGAAGACGGGATCCGGGTCAATGCGGTGGCGCCGTGGTACATCCGCACCCGCCGCACGTCAGGCCCGCTGTCGGATCCGGACTACTACGAACAGGTGATCGAGCGCACGCCGATGCGCCGCATCGGCGAACCGGAGGAAGTGGCGGCCGCGGTCGGCTTCCTGTGCCTGCCGGCGGCCAGCTACATCACCGGCGAATGCATCGCGGTGGACGGCGGATTCTTGCGCTACGGGTTCTAGGGTTTTTCTCTTGCCCGCTCATTGCTGCAGCAGTGCCTCAACCAGGTCCTGCCGCGCGGGTAGCCCTTGTAGAAGCGGCTTCAGCCGCGACCGGGGCTTTCCCAGCAATGCCCGGTCGCGGCTGAAGCCGCTCCTACAGGGAGCCTCGCCGGGATCGAAGGTGCGCGCGCGCTACTTCGGCGCGCCGCAACTGCTCGCGTCGAACAGTTGCTGGCGGCGCAGGAATTCCTGCCGCAGCTGCTCGGCGTGGTCGGGGACGGCGAAGCGCCAATGCGTTTCGGCTTCGGCCACGTAGCTCGTCCAGGCATCGCAGGCGCCGGCCTCGGGCAGCGCTTCGCAGCGGTCGCGGATCACTTCGCAGGCGCTGCCGCCGGCCTTGTCGGGGCTGCCGTCCAGGCCGACGGTGCGCAACGGCACGCAGCGCGGGGTCGGCTCGGCGACTTCGCCGACATAGCGCTGTTGCTCACGGGTGACGCATGCATACAGCGGAGGCGGCGGCAGGCGCGGTGCGGCGTCTGTGGCCGGCGTGGGCGGCGTTGGTGGAGGATCGGATGGCGCGACGGCAGCGGCTGCGGCCGTCGCTGCGGGAGCAGCCGTCGTTGCAGATGCGGCTCCCGGTGCCGGCGAGGGTGCCGCCGCGGCGGGCGCAGCGCTCGGCACAGAGGCGGGCGCGCGGCCGACGCCCTGCATGATCTTCTTTTCCTGGCGCATGCCCTTGGGGCAGGGCTGGTTCTGCAGGGTCAGGCCGCCGTGCGCATCGGTGCAGCGATAGAACACCACGTCCTCGGCATGCGCGACGCCGGCGCAGGCCAGCAGCGCCGCGAGGCAGGCGACGCTGCGCATCTCAGCTGCCGCCGCAGTCGCGGTCGAGGCGCGCATCGATGCCGCGCTGTTCGGTTTCCAGTGCGCGGCGCTCGCTCTGCAGCGCGCTGTTGTAGCGACGGATCAGTTCCCAGCGGCGGTCGGCCAGGCGCGCGCACACTTCCTGCGGCGGCAAGGCGTTGCAGGTGTCGCGGACCAGGGTGCTGCCGGCCGGCACCACCACGCTGCCGCCGACTGGATACTCCGGCCGCGGCGGCCGCGGGCCACCACCACCGCCACCGCCGTGGCCACCACCGTGTCCATGGCGAGGACCGCTGCCGTAGCCGCCGACATAGCCGATCGCCCACAGCGGCACCCAGCGGGGATTGCCCTCGTTGTCGTCGCTGGTATAGCGCTCGCCCTCGCTGGTGACGCATTCGTACATGGGCTGCGGCGGCTGCACGGTGATGATGCGGATCTCGCGCTGCGGCAGCGGCGCCGGTGCCGCAGCGGCGCGCGCCGGATCGGTGCTGAGCGTGGTGGTCGGGCGCGGCGGCGGATCGCGTGGACGCTGCATGTCCAGCACCTGTTGCTGGCGCGCGTTCTCGCAGGGCGCGTTCTGCAGGCTGACCGCGCCGGCGTTGCCGACGCAGCGGTAGATGCGCACCGATCCCTGGGCGCCGTCGCTGCTGGTGGTCTGCTTGCTCTGCGCCCAGGCGGCAGCGGCCAGCGGCAACAGCGCGGTCAGGAGCAGGGCGGGGCGGACGATGGCAGGCATGCGCGCATCTTGCGCGCCTTCGCCGGCCATGGAAAGCAGGGGCGGGCAGGCCTCGTGACGCGCTCAGGCGCGCAGGATCTCGCCGCTGATCGCGTCGCGGATCGGCGTCGGCTGGGCAAGGTCGCCGGTCTGCCCATCGACCACGCCATCGAGCGCGGCCAGCAGCTGCGGGTCCAGGTCGGCGCGCTGCCGTGCCGGCGGCTCGCCGCCGCGGTTGGCGCTGGTCGAAACCAGGGCACCGCCCCAGGCGCGGCACAGCGCGGCCACCTGCGGATGCGCGCTGATCCGCACCGCGATGCTGCGGTGCGCGCCGGTGACCCAGCGTGGCGCCTGCGCCGCGGCCGGCAGCACCCAGGTATGCGCTCCGGGCCAGCTGCCCAGCACCGCGGCCAGGCGCGCCGGTGGCAGCGCCGCCAGGTCGAGCAGCGGGCGCAACGGTTCCAGTTCGGCGGCGACCACGATCAGGCCCTTCTCCACCGGGCGCTGCTTGATCCGCAGCAGCCGGATCACCGCCGCTTCGTCGTGCGGATCGCAGCCCAGGCCCCACACCGCTTCGGTCGGATAGGCGATCACTCCGCCCTGCTGCAGGGCGGCGACGGCTTGGCTGAGCGACAGATCGGTCATGTGCGCATGATGCGGCAGGCGGTTGCCGGGGGGCAATGATGGGCTGGGGACTCGGGACTCGGGATTCGGGATTCGGGATTCGGGATTCGCGAAGAGCGAAGAGCGAAGAGCGAAGAGCGAAGAGCGAAGAGCGAAGAGCGAAGAGCGAAGCACGTCTTTCTGGTGGTTCGAGCTTTGTGGCGCGATGCGGGCAGGCGGGGGTTGCTTGCCGCGTAGCTGCAGCGATCGAGGGCTTTCTGTATCTGCCGCGGTGCAAGTGCAGGGCGTCCGGGGGCTTAGATTGCGGCGCTATTGGAGCTCTTGCCTTGGCGGATTTCCCGTTAGGCCGTCCGAAGGCCCGTCGCTACTGAAGTCGCTCGTGCAGGTGCGTCGCCTGGATCGGTTGCGCCAGATCGCCTGGCGTCGTTCGCAGCGTGGCATGGGGTCATCCCGCATGGCAGTAGCGCGCTGCCGCGATGGCACGCACATGCGCCTTCGCCATGTGGGAGCGACTTCAGTCGCGACGGGCCTTTCCGGCAACGCCCGTCGCGACTGAAGTCGCTCCCACAAGGGGCGTTGTCGGGATCGGGTTTCGCCAGGTCGCCCTGGCGTTGCGTCGCTCCCGCGGATGTCGCATCCGGCGGGAGCGTGGCCGGATCAGGCCGGCTTGGCCGCGGCCTTCTTGACCGCTTTCTTGACGGCTTTCTTCGCGGTCTTCTTCGCTGCTTTCTTGACCCCCTTCTTCGCCGCGGGCTTAGCCGGGGCGTCGGCCGCGGCCTTCTTGGCCGCGCTCTTCTTCGGTGCGGCTTCCTTCTTGGCTGCGGCCTTCTTCGCGCCGAAACCGCGCCGTGCCGGCTTGCCGGTCTCTTCCAGCAGCTTCTGCACTTCTTCCAGGGTCAGCGTAGCCGGTTCGCGATCCTTGGGGATCTTGCCGTTGAGCTTGCCGTCGCTGATGTACGGGCCGAAGCGGCCGTTGAGCACCTGGATGTCGCTGCCGTCGAATTCCTTGATGATGCGGTTGCGCGCGATCTCTTCCTTCTCTTCGATCAGGAACACCGCGCGCGCCAGGTCGATGGTGTACGGATCGTCTTCCTTCTTCAGCGAGGCGTAGACGCTGCCGCGCTTGGCGAACGGCCCGAAGCGGCCGATGCCGACGCTGACGTCCTCACCCTTGTCCTCACCCAGCGCGCGCGGCATCAGGAACAGCTCCAGCGCGTCTTCCAGGGTGATGGTGTGCATGCTCTGGCCCGGCCGCAGCGAGGCGAACTTGGGCTTGTCCTCGGCGTCCTCGGCGGTGCTGCCGATCGCCGCGTACGGCCCGAACCGGCCCAGCCGCACGCTGACCGGCTTGCCGGTCTTGGGGTCGGTGCCGAGTTCGCGCGCGCCGGTGGCCTCGGAGCGGTCCACCGATTCCTTCTTCTCCTCGACCAGTTCCTTGAACGGGCCCCAGAACTTCTCCATCAGCGGCCGCCATTCCTCCTCGCCGCGCGACACCGCGTCCAGTTCGTCCTCGAGCTTGGCGGTGAAGTCGTAGTCGACGTAGCGGGTGAAGTGGCCGGACAGGAACTTGCTGACCGCGCGGCCCACGTCCGACGGACGGAAGCGGCGCGCGTCCAGTTCCACGTACTTGCGGAACAGCAGGGTCTGGATGATCGAGGCGTAGGTCGAGGGACGGCCGATGCCGTATTCCTCGAGCGTCTTGACCAGCGAGGCTTCCGAGTAGCGCGGCGGCGGCTCGGTGAAATGCTGGTCGGCATGGATGCGGTCGAGCGGGATGCGGTCGCCGGGCTTCATCGCCGGCAGCTTGCGGCCTTCGTCCTCGTCCTCGGCGGCCTTCTGGTCCTTGCCTTCCTCGTACACGGCCAGAAAGCCCGGGTCGATCACCGTGGTGCCGCTGGCGCGGAAGCTGTGCTCGTTGCCGGCAGCCAGCTCCACGGTGACGGTGTTCATCGTCGCCGGCACCATCTGGCAGGCCACCGCGCGTTTCCAGATCAGCTCGTACAGGCGGCGGCCGTCGTCGTCCAGGTACTTGGCCATCTGCGTCGGCGTGCGCAGCGCGGCGGTCGGACGGATCGCCTCGTGCGCTTCCTGCGCGTTCTTGGACTTGGTCTGGTACATGTTCGGCTTGTCCGGCAGCGCGCCGGTGCCGAAATCGCGCGCGATCACGTCGCGGATCTCGGCCAGCGCGTCCTGCGACAGGTTCACCGAGTCGGTACGCATGTAGCTGATCAGGCCGACCGTGCCTTCGTCGCCCAGGGTCACGCCTTCGTACAGCTTCTGCGCCACGCGCATGGTGCGGCTGGTGGTGAAGCCGAGCTTGCGCGAGGCCTCCTGCTGCAGCGTGGAGGTGGTGAACGGCGGCGCCGGGCGGCGCTTGCGCTCCTTGCTGGCCACGTCGGTGACGTGCAGCGCGCCCTGCGCGGCCTTCTGCAGGCGCATCCGCGCGTCTTCGGCGGTGTCGCCGTCGGTGATGGTGAACTGCTCGAACTTCTGCCCGTCGAGCTTGACCAGCTTGGCCGCGAACGGCTGCGAGGGATGCAGGCAGTCGGCGCCGATGCTCCAGTACTCGCGGGCGACGAAGGCTTCGATCTCTTCCTCGCGCTCGACGATCATACGCAGCGCCGGCGACTGCACGCGGCCGGCGGACAGGCCGCGCTGCACCTTGCGCCACAGCACCGGCGACAGGTTGAAGCCGACCAGGTAGTCCAGCGCGCGCCGCGCCTGCTGCGCATCGACCAGGTCCACGGCGATCTGCCGCGGGTTGGCCATGGCTTCCTTGATCGCGCGCGGGGTGATTTCGGTGAACACCACCCGGTGCAGCGGCTTGTCCTTGAGCAGCCCGCGCTCCTTCAGGATCTCCGCGATGTGCCAGCTGATCGCCTCGCCCTCGCGATCCGGGTCGGTCGCCAGATAGATGTCTTCGGCGACCTTGGCGGCCTTGGCGATGGCTTCGACGTGCTTTTCGTTCTTCTCGATCAGCGCGTAGCGCATCGCGAAGCCGTCGTCCGGATCCACCGCACCCTCTTTCGGGATCAGGTCGCGCACGTGCCCATACGAGGCCAGGACGTGGAAGTCCTTGCCGAGGTATTTGTTGATCGTCTTGGCCTTGGCGGGCGATTCGACGATGAGCAGGTGCTTGGACATGATGAGGTGGACTTCGAATGGGCGGGGCGGGCGCCCTGGGGGCGGTAGGGTGGCGCAATTGCTCCGGTTAGTGAAGCGTTGCGGTGGTTCAGAGCGGCCGACGCCCGGGGCGGATACCCCGGGCGTTCAGCTGCGTCTCTTTTTATTAGTGGACATGTCCGGCGGCGGCTGTCAAGCGCCACCTCCCCGCCACGCCGGAATTGCCAAGCTCCCGGGGGCTCTGCCGACTTCCGTTCTTCCGGTCCCGAGTCCCAACATTGGCGTCGCACCTTGCCGACGCCACCTGAATCCCACGACCCTCGATCGTCAACATGGATCGTCCGACCGACACGGGTCCCGAGTCCCGGCCGTCCGTCAGTGCCAATCGCCGCTGGCAGCCACCCCGATCAGCAGCAGCACCACCAGCAGGACCCCGACCATCAGCACGCCGAACAGCGACAGGATCACCACGGTGACCGTGCCGAGCTTGCGTTGCTGCCATTCCGGGTGGTCGGTGTAGGCCCACTTGTCCACCACCAGGGTGTCGCAGAGCATGTCGTGCAGGGCCTGCTTGCGCTCGGTGAAGGCGGCCATCAGGAAGCCGATGAAGATGGTCAGGCTGCTCAGCAGGAAGCCGAAGTAGCGGCCGATGCCGCGGCCGACGCTGATCCGGCTGCCGTCGGTGCGCACCACCTTGATGCCGACCGCCATCTTGCCCAGCGTGGCCTGCTTGGTCGAGGCATGGAACAGGCCGAAGTACAGCGCCGACATCGCCAGCGGCACCAGGTACACCAGCACCAGCATGATGATGCCGCCGGGCGTGCTGAAGTCGGGGCTGCCGCCCAGGCTGCTGAAGCCGAAGAAGGCCAGCATGATCGCGAACTGGATCACCTGCGCGACCATGCCGACCAGCATGCCGTCGATCAGGTAGGCGGCGGTGCGCTTCCAGAAGCCGGCCTGCACCACTTCGCCGCCGGCGACGAAACGCGGTTCTTCGCCGAGCGTGGCGGCGGGAGCGGCGTACGGCGAATGGACCGTGGCACCGGTGTCGGGCGAGGTCCAGGCCGCCGGCAAGGCCTGCGCGGGCGGCGCCGGCGGCGCTTCGGCGGGATCGCTGGGCGGCAGCGCGGCCGGTGCCTGGGTCAGGCCCAGCTCGTCGACGAAATCGGCCAGCGGATGCCATTCGCTGAGGCCGTCGCGCCAGACCAGCGTGGTCAGGCCCACTTCGCCGCGCTGGAAGCGCTGCTGCAGTTCGTCGGCCGGCATCGGTCCATGGCGCTGCTGCGCAGCGTCGGCGTAGTACCACTCACTCATTCCTGTTCCCCAGGTTGCGATCGAAAAATCCGTTTCCGCTCAGCCGCCGCGGCAATGCGCGGGCAGGTAGCGGTCGTCCAGCTCGGAACTGCAGTTCCAGGCCGCAGCCTGCGCATCGTAATCCAGCCACAGCGCCTTGCCATCCAGCTTGTCCTTGCCGGGCGCGTGCAACGTGGCTTCCAGGCCGCAATGGCTGTTGTCGAAACGGCCGATGCGTACCTGTGCGACGAACTCGCTGGCGTAGCTTTGCGGGGTGCCGAAGCCGGCATCGCCGTTCACCGGACAGCGCCCCTGCTGCGTGGCGAAGCCGGAGATCTGGGGCTTCAGCGGGGCGATGCTGCCGATCGCAAGCGTCGCCTTGGTGCGCAGGGTGTAATCCTGGTACGCGGGCAAGGCGATGGCGGCGAGAATGCCCGCCACTGACAGCAACACCGCGCCCGCCACGACCGCCACGAGCGCGCCGACGCCGCAGCCGGACAGGCTGTTGCGCGGCGCCATGGTGGGCATGGCCGCGGCAGTGCTCGCTGCTGGAGGCAGTGGCAGTGGCGGCGGTGGCGGCGGCGTCACCGCCGCGGGCAGGCCCAGTTCCGCGGCGAGCGCCTGCAGCGGCTGCCATTCCGGCATGCCCTCGCGCCACACCAGGGTGGTGCGTTCCAGCAGCCCGTCGCGCACCCGCTCGCGCAGCTCGGCCGTGCTCAACGGGCCGTGCCGGTGGCGTCCCGCGTCGGCGTAATACCACGCGCTCAGGGCGGGGTCCTCGTGCATCCGTGCATGGCCGGTCAGTGGCTCAGTGCACCGGCTCCGGCTCGTCGACGAACATCTGCGTTTCCATCCACGCGTAGGCCGCCTCGGCGCCGGGCTGGTTGAACAGCACCATCAGCACCACCCATTTCAGGTCGTCCAGGTCCAGTTCGTCCTGGTCCAGCGCCATCGCCCGGTCCAGCACCAGCTCGCGCTGGTCGCTGTCGAGGATGCCGTGTTGTTCCAGGAACAGCAGGAAGCCGCGGCATTCCACGTCGAGCTTGTCCAGCTCGGGGCCGTGGAAGATGCGGATCGGGCCGTCCACGCGCGGCTGCGCCACCGCCGGCCGCTGGTCGGCCAGGGCGTCGAGCCAGTCGAACGCCTTGCTGATCTCGGTGGGGCTGAAGCCGGCCTGGATCAGGCCATTCTGGAGGGAGTCGCGATCGCGGACCGGGTCCGCATCCTCGCTGAAATAGTGTTCGAACAGGTACAGCAGGACATCCAGAATGCTCTCTTTCATTGCCCCTCGGCCTGCGTCGCTAGACGCTGTGGAGGTGAAGAAACTAGGGTTTGCGGGTGTAACGACCTCGTTCGACCGCCACGTAGCCATCCAGTTCCATGGCCAGCAGCATGGAGGAGGCCGCCGCGGCCGTCAATCCGGTGCGCGCGATCACTGAATCCATACAGGTGGGGTCGTGACCCAGCGCCTGCCACAAGCGCTGGTAGTCGGGATCTGGGAAGGACGGCGTGACGCCGGGGTCGTCGGCGATCCTCTCAGTGGGGGCGGCAAGGCGTCCGCGCAAGGCGTCGGCCAGTTCGGCGGCCAGCGGCGCGACCCCGGCCAGGACCTCCTCGGCGTTCTCCACCAGGCCGGCGCCGTCGCGGATCAGGCGATGGCAGCCGCGCGCCAGCGGGTTGTGGATCGAGCCGGGCACCGCGAACACCTCGCGCCCGGCCTCGGCGGCCAGGCGTGCGGTGATCAGCGCGCCGGAACGGGCGGCGGCCTCGATCACCAGCGTGGCCAACGCCAGCCCGGCGATGATCCGGTTGCGCGCCGGGAAGTGGCTGGGCCGTGGCGGCGTACCCGGCGGATGCTCGCTGACCACCGCGCCGTGCGCGGCGATGCGTTCGCGCAGGGCGGCGTGCTGGCGCGGATAGGCCAGGTCGGCGCCGGTGCCGACCACCGCCACGGTGAGCCCGTCCTGGCGCGACAGCGCGGCCGTGTGCGCGGCGGCGTCGACCCCGGCGGCCATGCCGCTGGTCACCGCCAGCCCGGCCGTGGCCAGCGCCAGGGCGAAGCGGGATGCGTTGTCGCGGCCGCCGGCGCTGGGCGCACGGCTGCCGACCACGGCCACCGCCGGATGCCACAGCGCCGCCGGATCGCCTTCCAGGTACAACGCCAGCGGCGGGTTGGGCGCGCGCAGCAGCAGCGCCGGGTAGTCCGGGTCGTGGCAGCCGAGCAGGTGCCGGCGCGGCTGCGTCAGCCAGGCCAGTGCGGTGTCCATCGCGGCGCGGTCGGGATGGCGCAGCGCCGCGATCTGCGCCGCATCCAGCCCGGCGTCGCGCCAGGTGGCCGCGCCGGCCTCCAATGCGGCGGCCGGGCTGCCGCAGCGTTCGAGCAGGCGCCGGCGCGGGGCGCTGGCGCCGCCGGCCAGCGACAGCGCCAGCAGCGCCGGGTCGGCACCGGTGGAGGGGGCGTGGCTGGGCAGGGCGGACATGGACCGGTTCCCGGGGCGGCGACGTCCCCAGGCTAGGCCGCAAACGCAGACGGCGCCCTCGGGCGCCGTCTGTTGCGGATGTAGGACTTGCCCGCGTGCGCGGGTCAGCGCGCGTCCGGGTGTTTGGCGTCGTAGCCGATCCGGATCGGCTTGATCCCGTCCATCACCAGCGCGTAGCTGACCTTGTCGAAGGTGCGGAACACCATCGCGTGCGCGGCGTACTCGTCGGGCAGGGCCACGGTGCCGCGGCCGCCGGTGAAGCCGTCGTCGGCGCGCGAGGTGTTCGGGCGGTGCACGCGGTCGTTGACCCGGGTGCCGTGGCGCCACAGCGAGACCACGGTGCCATTGTCGATCCCTTCGCGGCTGCCGCCGGAGAGCGCGATCACGTCGTGCGGGCCGGCGGCGCTGAACGCGTCGGCCACCGCCAGCACCCGCAGCCCGGCCTCGAGCGCCTGCGCCGAGGGCGGATGCGGCACGAACTGCAGGTCGTAAGGCTGCGCCTCGACCGCGATCAGGCGGTCGCCGGCGCGCACTTCGCGGGCGCTGTCCTGCAGCAGCAGGGACGTGGCCTGGCTGCCGTCGGCGGAGACGCGGGTGACGGTGCCGATGTTGACCTGGGCCAGTTCGTAGCCGAGGGTCTCGCGGCGCTTGTTGTCCGGCGCCACGAAGGTCTGCCACAGGTTGCCGGTGCCCGGGGTGCTGCGGCCTTCGTTGTTCAGGTCGTCGCTGAGCCGGGGCAGTTCGTAGCGGACGGTCGGCCGGACCACCGCGTAGCGCTGCCCGGCCTGCGCGTCGCCGAGCCCGGTCGCGTAGACCGTTTGGCCGATGGTGGCGCGCAGGCGGTTGTCCTCGACTCCGACCACGTAGGGCAGCTCGTCGATGCTGTCGGCCACGCGCAGGTTCTTCAGGAACGGCTCGACGTCGGACAGCGGGATCGCGTCGATCGGCGCGTCCTGGCGCGGGCCGGGCTTGACCGTGCCGCGGGCCACGCGGTCCAGGTAGGCCAGGCTGAGCACGTCGCCGGGGTAGATCAGATGCGGGTTCTGCACCTGCGGGTTGGCCTGCCAGATTTCCGGCCAAAGCCACGGCTTGCCGAGGAAGCGCCCGGCGATGTCCCACAGCGTGTCGCCCTTGCGCACCACGTAGGTGTCAGGGTGTTCGGCAGCCATGCTCGCGGAAGCGGCATAGGTCGCCACGGTAAGCATCGCCACGGCGACGACCGTACGGAGTCGATTGAACATGAGTGCGAAGCCTGATTCCCCAACAGGTCCGCGCACTATAGTCCAGAACCCAGGGCGCGGCGCAAGCGCCGGCGAGAACGGAGTAGAATTGGCCGGCCTTGCCGAATTGTCCGGCGCCCCCAACTGGGTACCGCTATGGCCCTGCTCCCCATCCTCGAATTCCCCGATCCCCGCCTGCGCACCAAGGCGGTGCCGGTCGACCCTGCCGAAGTGACCACCCCGGCGTTCCAGCGCCTGCTCGACGACATGTTCGAGACCATGTACGAGGCCCCCGGCATCGGCCTGGCGGCCAGCCAGGTGGACGTGCACAAGCGCTTCATGGTCATCGACGTCAGCGAGGAGAAGAACACCCCGCAGGTGTTCATCAACCCGCAGATCGTGCAGCGCGACGGCGAGCAGGTGTACCAGGAAGGCTGCCTGTCGGTGCCCGGGATCTACGCCGACGTGGCCCGCGCCGACGCCATCGTGGTGCGCTACCTGGACCGCCAGGGCCAGCCGCAGGAACTGTCCAGCGACGGCCTGCTGGCGGTGTGCGTGCAGCACGAGATGGACCACCTGGACGGCAAGCTGTTCGTCGACTACCTGTCCCCGCTCAAGCGCGAGATGGTGCGCAAGAAGCTGGCCAAGGCGCGCAAGCACGTGGCCTGAAGGCCGGGATTCGGGATTCGGGAGTGGGGATTCGTCACAGCGAATCGGATCCCTTCCGGTCGCCGAACCCGCCGTTGCGCATCCCCACTCCCCACTTCCGAATCCCCGCCCAATGAAAATCGTCTTCGCCGGTACGCCGGACTTCGCCGTGCCGTCGTTGCGCGCGGCCGCGCAGCGCCATGAGGTGATCGCGGTCTATACCCAGCCGGACCGGCCCGCCGGGCGTGGCCGCGGGCTGACCCCGTCGCCGGTCAAGCTGGAGGCGGTGGCGCGCGGCATCCCGGTGCTGCAGCCGGACACGCTGCGTTCGCCGGACGCGCTGCAGACCCTGCGCGCGCTGCAGCCGGACCTGCTGGTGGTGGTGGCCTACGGCCTGATCCTGCCCAAGGCGGTGCTGGCGATCCCGACCCATGGCTGTTGGAACGTGCATGCCTCGCTGCTGCCGCGTTGGCGCGGCGCCGCGCCGATCCAGCGCGCGATCGAGGCCGGCGACAGCGAAACCGGTGTCTGCCTGATGCAGATGGAAGCGGGCCTGGACACCGGCCCGGTGCTGATGTCGCAGCGCACGCCGATCGGCGACAGCGAGACCGGCGGGCAGTTGCACGACCGTCTGGCTGCGCTCGGTGCGCAGGTGCTGGCCGACGGCCTGGGCCTGCTGCGCGCCGGCATCCGTCCGTTGCCGCAGCCGCAGCCCGAGGCCGGCGTCACCTATGCGCACAAGCTGGACAAGGCGCAGGCGCGGCTGGACTGGCAGCAGCCGGCGGCGCAGCTGGCGCTGCGGGTGCGCGCGTTCAATCCATGGCCGATCACCGAAGCGGTGCTGGCCGGCGAGCGGGTGCGCGTGCACGGCGCGATCGCGCTGGACCTGGCCCACGCGCAGCCGCCGGGCACGGTGCTGGCCGCCTCCAAGCAGGGCATCGACATCGCCTGCGGCCAGGGCGCGCTGCGCCTGCGCGTGCTGCAGCGCGACGGCGGCAAGGCGATCACCGCCGCCGACTACCTCAACGCCCGGCGCGATCTGCCGGTGCTGGCCTGAACCGGCGCCACCGGCCGTGACCCAGGCGCCTGCCGCCGCCGCCCTGCCGCCCGGCGTCGCGCCTCGCGTCGCCGCCGCGCGCGTGCTGGCCGCGGTGATCGACCGCGGCCGTTCGCTGAAGGCCGAACTGGCCACGGCGTTGCCGGCGCTGCCCGATCCGCGCGATCGCGCCCTGGTCGAGGCGATCTGCTTCGCGGTGCTGCGCCGGCGCCCGGCCTACGAGGCGGCGCTGCGGCTGTGGCTGCAGAAGCAGCTGCCGCAGCGCGACGCCGAACTGCGCACGCTGCTGATGGCCGGGTTCGCCCAGCTCGACGTGCTCGGCCTGGCGCCGCACGCGGCGCTGTCGGCGACGGTGGAGGCGGCGCGGGCGCTGGACCGGCCGCGCCAGGCCGGCATGGTCAATGCCTTGCTGCGCCGCGCGCTGCGCGACGGCCTGCCGGCGGTCGCCGCCGACGCCGGCTGGCCGCTGTGGCTGCGCGATGCGCTGCATGCCGACTGGCCGCAACAGGCCGAGGCGATCTTCGCCGCCAGCCAGCAGGCGGCGCCGCTGTGGCTGCGGGTGAACCGCCAGCGCGGCACCCGCGAGGCCTATCTGCAGCAGCTGGCCGAGGCGGGCATCGGCGCGCAGGCGGTGCCGGACCTGGCCGATGCGATCCGCCTGGCCGAATCGGTGGCGATGAGCGCCTTGCCCGGCTTCGCCGACGGCTGGGTTTCGGTGCAGGACGGCTCGGCGCAGCAGGTCGCCGACGTGCTGGCGCCGGCGCCGGGCGCGCGCGTGCTGGACGCCTGCGCCGCGCCCGGCGGCAAGTCCGCGCACCTGCTCGAGCGCGATCCGACGCTGCGCCTGACCGCGCTGGACGTGGACGCGCGGCGCCTGGCGCGGGTCCGCGAGACCTTCGCGCGTACCGGCGCCGGGGCGCAAGCCGTGCTGCAGGCGGCCGATGCGGCGCAGCCCGACGCCTGGTGGGATGGCGTGGCGTTCGATGCGGTGCTGCTCGACGCGCCGTGCTCGGCCACCGGCATCGTGCGCCGCCAGCCCGACGTGCTGCTGCACCGGCGGCGCGAGGACGTCGTCGCGCTGCAGGCCTTGCAGGCGCGGCTGCTGGACGCCGGCTGGCAGGTGCTGCGGCCGGGCGGGGTGCTGGTCTACGCGACCTGTTCGCTGCTCAAGGACGAGAACGCGCGGCAGCTGCAGGCGTTCCTGGCACGCACCGCCGATGCCGTGGCCGAGGATCCCGGCGCCGCCTGCGGCCACGCGGACGGCGGCGGCCGCCAGCGCCTGCCCGGCGAGCAGGACCGCGACGGTTTCTTCTATGCGCGGCTGCGCAAGACGGCGTGAAGCGGCCCCGGTATCATCCCGACCCATGCTGAAGACCCGCGCGTCCCGAGAATTCTGGTTGCTGGCCCTGCTCGCGCTGCTGGTGCTCGGTGCTGGGCTCGGCCTGCGCGACCCGCACCCGGCCGACGAACCGCGCTTCGCGCTGGTCGCCAAGCAGATGGTGGACAGCGGCAACTGGCTGTTCCCGCACCGCGGCACCGAGCTGTACTCGGACAAGCCGCCGATGCTGATGTGGCTGCAGGCGGCGTTTTATGAGCTGTTCCAGAATTGGCGGGTGGCGTTCCTGCTGCCGTCGCTGCTGGCCGGGCTGGGCACGCTGGCCTGCGTCTACGACCTGGGCCGGCGGCTGTGGACGCGCCGGGTCGGCATGTACGCGGCGTACGCGCTGCTGTTCGCGTTCCACTTCACCTACCAGGCGAAGAAGGCGCAGATCGATCCGCTGGTGGTGTTCTACATCACCCTGGCCAACTACGGCCTGTTGCGCCACGTGCTGCGCGGACCGGACTGGCGGATGTGGGCGCTGGGCTGGTTCGCCGCCGGCCTGGGCACGATCACCAAGGGCGTGGGCGCGCTGGCGCTGCTGATGCTGCTGCCTGCCGCGGCCGCGTCGCTGGCGCAGTGGCGCGGAGTCAGGGTCGGTGCGCGCGATCCGCGCTTCTGGCTGGGGCCGCTGGCGTTCCTGGGCGCGGTGTCGATCTGGCTGGTGCCGATGGTGGCCACGGCGCTGTCGGCGCACGAGCCCGAATACCGCGCCTACCTCGACGACATCCTGTTCCGGCAGACCGCCGGGCGCTACACCAAGTCCTGGGACCACCCGCACGGGCCGTTGTACTTCTTCGGGGTGATGCCGAGCATGTGGCTGCCGCTGCTGCTGGCCCTGCCATGGGCGATCCCGGCCTGGGCGCGGCGCCTGCGCCGGCGCGATCCGCGCTATCTGCTGCCGCTGGCGTGGTGGGCGCTGATCGTGCTGTTCTTCTCGATCCCGACCGGCAAGCGCGACGTCTACATCCTGCCGGCGCTGCCGATGCTGTGCCTGGCGATGGCGCCGCTGATCCCCGGGCTGCTGCGCAGGACCGGGGTCAAGCGCCTGCTGCTGGCGTTCACCGTGCTGCTGACCGTGGCGCTGGGCGCCGTCGGCGCGGCGGTTCTGGCCGGGCACGGCTTCCGCGCGCAGATGATGCAGGAGCGCGGCGTGGACCTGCCGACCGTGCAGGCGCTGGGCTGGATCCTGCTGGCGATCGGCCTGTGGGGCGTGGCCAGCCTGGCGGTGTTCGCGCGCCGCCGCCCGCACCTGGCGATGGCGTCGACGCTGAGCATGCTGTGGGTGCTGGTCGGGCTGATGGTGTATCCGTTGATCAATCTCTCCAGCTCCGCACGCGGAGTGATGGAAGCGGCCGGCCGCCGCATCGGCCCGGATGCCGAGCTGGGCCTGGTCGCATGGAAGGAGCAGAACCTGCTGATGGCCGACCGCGCCGCGACCACGTTCGGTTTCGTGGTGCCGTGGGACCAGCAGTTGCGCCGCGGCGTGGCCTGGCAGGCGCAGGCGCCGCAGCGCCGTTGGCTGCTGGTGCAGGAAGCGGCGATGCTCGGCTGCATCGATCGTGGCGCCAGCACTCTGGCCGGCGTGTCCAACCGCCGCAATTGGTGGCTGGTGCCGGCCGGCGCCGTGCACGGGCAATGCGTGGTCACCGGCAGCGACCGCGATCGCCTACGCGAGCAGGACAAGGACCGCTTCGAGTGAGCCGCGGCCGCGCCTGCTTCGCTCGCAACGCAGGCGCCATGCGCGCAGGAGGGCGAGCGTGCCGATGCGCTTGATCCGGGTCATTAGCCGCGACAACGGCGGCGGCCTGAGCCGCGACCTGCAGGTGGTCGCCGAGACGCTGCGCAACAGCGGCCGCTACCGGGTCGAGGTGCTCGGCTTCGGCACCGTGCGCTTCGCCAACCACCTGCGCGAACTGCGCCTGGCCCTGCGCAGCCTGCTGCGCGGCCGCGCCGACCTGCAGATCTTCCTGGAGCGGGTCTATCCGCGCTGCCTGGGCGCCGGCCGCCGCAACGTGCTGGTGCCCAATCCGGAATGGTTCCGCCGCAAGTGGCTGCGCTGGCTGCCGCGCTTCGAGCGGGTGCTGTGCAAGACCCGGCAGGCCGAGCAGCGCTTTTCCACGCTGGGTCCGGCGACCGCGTTCATCGGTTTCTGCAGCGACGACTGCTACCGCCCGGAGGTGCCGCGCGAGCGCGCCTGCCTGCACGTGGCCGGACGCAGTTCGGCCAAGGGCACCGCGGTGCTGCTGCAGACCTGGGCGCGCCACCCGGAATGGCCGCGGCTGACCGTGGTGCAGAGCGCCAAGAAGTCGCGTCCGATCGAAGCCGCGAACATCGACTACCTGACCGGCTACCTGGACCAGCGCGAGCTGCGCCGGCTGCAGAACGCGCACCGCTTCCACCTGTGCCCGTCCGAGGTCGAGGGTTTCGGCCACTACATCATGGAAGCGCTGAGCGTCGGCGCGGTGGTGATCACCACCGACGGTGCGCCGATGAACGAACTGGTGGGCGCCGAACGCGGCATCCTGATCGCGCCGGTCGGCGAACGTGCGGACAACTTCGGCGTGCGCTACCAGATCGACGCGGCCGGCATCGAGCGGGCGATGGCGCAGGCACTGACGCTGGCGCCGATGCAGTGCGATGCACTGGGCACCGCGGCGCGCAGCTTCTTCGAATCGCGCCAGCGCGAGTTCGGCGAGCGCCTGCAGGCGGCGGTGGCCGATCTGCTCGGCGATGCGCCGCCGCCGGCCACGTCGGCGCCGGCCAGCAGCGGCCGCGTGCAGGTCAGGTCGGGTTAGGGGTCGCGCTTGGATCATCGCCCACCAACGTCTTTCCATCCGTCTTCCCGATGACCGAAGAAGCCGCATCGCATCGCGCCGCATCGCCGCTGGCCGCGTCCTCCTCCTCTCGCCATGTGCTGGTCGAGCGGGCGGCGGCGCTGGGCATGCTGTGCCTGCCGGCGCTGGTGGTCAGCATGCCGGGCGGGCTGCTGCCGTTCGGCCTGCTGCTGCTGGCGACCAGCCTGCTGGCGCTGGGCCGCATGCGCCGCGCCGCGGCCGGGCTGCAGCCGTCGCTGCGCTGGCTCGGCGTGCTGGCGCTGCTGGTGATCGGGCTGTCGGTGGTCTCGCTGCTGTACTTCGGCCAGCCGCTGAAGGACATCGACAACCGCACCCGGTTCCTGGTGCTGCCATGGGCCGCGTTGTGGGTCTACGCACTGCGCCCGCCGCGGCAGCTGCTGTGGTGGGGCGCGCTGCTGGGCATCTTCGCCACGCTGGCGGTGGCGGTCGTGCAGGTGCTGCACGGCGAGCCGCGCGCCGAAGGCTGGACCAACGCGATCGTGCTGGCCGACGTGGTGCTGATGCTGATGGTGGTGGCGGTATTCTGCCGGCCGCACGGACACTGGCCGTGGACGATCGTCGCGATCGCCGCCGGTTGCGCGACCATCCTGCTCAGCGGCAGCCGCGGCGTGTGGCTGGGCATGTTGCTGCTGCTGGTGGCCACCTCGCTGTGCGTGCGCTGGCGCAGCGGCGGCGCGCGGCTGGTGATCCTGGGCATGCTCACCGCGCTGGCGGCGACCCTGGTGCTGAGCGTCCCGGCGCTGACCCGGCAGACCCGCCTGGCCGAGCTGCATCACGACGTGCAGCGCTACGAGCGCGGCGACAGCGATTCCTCGGCCGGCGCGCGCATCGAGCGCCTGCAGGTGGCGGCCGCGACCTTCGTCGAGCATCCGCTGGTCGGGGTCGGCGTGGGCCGCTTCGACAACGCGATGCTGCGCCTGCCGGATTGCCGCGGCACCACATGGGTGGAGCGTTGCCATCTGGGCCATGCGCACAACGACCTGGCCGAATGGAGCGCGACCCAGGGCCTGCCCGGCACGCTGCTGATCGTGCTGGTCTACGGCGTGCCGCTGTGGCTGCTGGTGCGCCTGTACCGGCGCCGCCCGCACCGCGAGTTCCATGGTCCGGCCGCGACCGGGATCATGGTGGTCGCGGCCTACATCCTGTGCGGCATGACCCAGTCGATGTTCGCGCACCAGGTGACCACCGGCTTCTACGTGTCCCTCGTCGGCGTGCTGATCGGGCTGGCGGCCTGCGATGCCGCCGCGCCGCGTGTGCGCGACGGTGCCGCTGAACGGGCTGCCGGAAGCCGGTAGACTGCCGGTCCCGCATCGCCGAGCGGTGCGGCGCCGTCCGCGCCGCGACCGCAGCTTGCACCGCTCTTTTCGGATACCGAGCGCCATGGCCGACGCCGCCGCGACCACCCTGCCGCTCAGCCTGGTGGTGATGACCTACAACGAAGCCGCCAACATCGCGCGCTGCCTGGACAGCGTGCCGTTCGCCGCCGACAAGCTGGTGGTGGACTGCGGCAGCAGCGACGACACCGTGGCGATCGCGCGCGCGCATGGCGCGCGCGTGGTCGAGCAGGCCTGGCTGGGCTTCGGCGCGCAGCGCAACTTCGCTTCCACCCAGGCCGCGCACGACTGGATCCTGGTGCTGGACGCGGACGAGTTCCTGTCCGATGCGCTGCGCGCCGAATGCCTGGCGCGGCTGCCGCAGGTGCTGGCCGAGGACCGGCTGGACGCGGTGTGGCTGCGCCGCAGCACCTGGTACATGGGCGCGCCGATGCGCTGGTACCGGCCGATGGTCGGCGAGCGCCTGGCGCGGCTGTACCACCGCGGCCGCGCGCGCTGGAGCGATGCGCGGGTGCACGAATCGCTGCGCTTCGACGGCGCCAGCGCCGAATTCGCGCCGCCGTTCAACCATCTGCACAACCCGACCCTGGTGCACAAGCAGCTCAAGGTGCTGCGCTACGCCGAACTGAAGGCGCTCGGCTGGCGCGACAAGCGCAAGCCGGTGAGAATGTGGCAGAGCCCGTTCGTCTTCGTCGGCGCCTTCCTCAAGGACTACCTGCTGCGCCTGGCGGTGCTCGACGGCTGGCGCGGCTTCGTGGTGGCGCAGACCGCGGCCAGCTACGCGCTGTACAAGCGCATGCGCTACTACGAGATGCAGTACAACCCGGCCTCGGTGGAGCAGGCGCGGGCGCAACTGCAACGCCACGATCTGGAGCACTGATGAGCAAGCACTACCTGCTGTACGGATCGGAGCGTTATGCGCTGGCGATCCTGCGCCCGCTGCAGGCGGCGATCCGCGCGCGCGGCGACCAGGCGGCCTGGTTCTTCGACGGCCCCGGCGCCGCCGACCTGAGCGCCGACGAGCGCCATCTGGCCACGGTCGAGGAGGTGCTGGCGTGGAATCCGTACGCGGTGATCACCTCCAGCAACGCGGTGCCGCATTTCTTCCCCGGGGTAAAGGTCGAGACCTTCCATGGGTTCGATGCCGGCAAGCCGCGGCACATCTACGTGCGCGGCTTCTTCGACCTGTACTGCACCACTGGCCCGCGCGACACCGCCGCGTTCGGTGCGCTGGCGCGCAGGCTCGGCCACTTTGCGGTGAAGGAAACCGGCTTTCCCAAGATCGATCCGTTCATGCGCGAGATCGGCGGCGAGCTGGCGCCGGTGCGGCAACCGCCGGTGATCCTGTATCACTCCACGTTCTCGCCGTCGTGGAGCGCGGCCGGCATCCTCTACGACGAGGTCGCGCGGCTGTCGCGCAGCGGCGAATGGCGCTGGATCGTGACCTTCCATCCGAAGATGGATCCGGAGATGGTGGCGCGCTACCGCGCGCTCGAGAACGAGTACCTGCGTTTCGCCGACAACGACAACATCCTGGAGCTGTTCCCGCAGGTGGACCTGATGTGTTCGGACACCTCCTCGGCGCTCAACGAATTCCTGCTCACCTACAAGCCGGTGGTGACGTTCAAGAACCGGCGCCCGGGCCCGCAGCTGATCGACATCGACGATCCGGCGCAGTTCGAGCCGGCGATCCGCCATGCGCTGGCGCGGCCGCCGGAACTGATGGCGGCGATCCGCGAATTCGCCGACGGCCTGCATCCCTACCGCGACGGCCAGTCCAGCGAGCGCGTATTGCGCGCGATCGACGACTTCGTCGCCGAGGGCGCGCGCAACCCGCGGCGCAAGCCGTGGAATTTCTGGCGCAAGCTGAAGATCCGCCGGCGCATCGGCTACTGGGGCCGCGGCGTGCGTTGAGCCGGCGCGTGGCCGGGTACGGCGCGCGCCGCTACCAGCGCAGCCGGCGCCGCGCCAGCGCGCGGCTCAGTTGCAGGTACAGCGCCTGCGCTTCGGTCTCGGGCACCAGACGCACCCGCAACGGCGGCTCGCCATGGCGGGCGCCGGCGGTATCCAGCCACAGCGTGGCGGTGCCGCAGCAGCGGTCCAGCGGCGAGCGGGTCAGCTGCAGCGCCTGCAGCTTGTCGATCTCGGCCAGCCGCCACCAGCGCGTCCACCAGCCGCCGCGCACCGCCACGTAGCGCGCGTCCACGGCATAGCCCATGCGTTGCGCCTGGCGCCAGGCCTTGAACGCCGACCACGGCAGCCATAGCAGCGACAGTGCGGCCCAGGCGCCGAACGGGCGCCACAGCGCGGCGCAGGCCAGCGGCACCAGGCACGCTGCCGGCAGGCACAGCCGCCACCAGCAGCGCGTGGCGATCGCATGCCACTGCGGCGGCGGCCACGCGATCTGCGGCAGCAACCGATGCAGCAGCGCATCGCAGGCGGCCGGGGTCGCCAGCGGCGCCAGTTCCTTCAGCGCACGGCCCTGCTCGCCATGCCCGTCCATCACCGCGGTGTCGATGTGCAGGCTGCGCCGCCGCAGCAGGCGGTGCAGCACGCCTTCGTGCAGGGTCCAGGCCTGGATGCGGCGCCGCGCCACGCTGGTGCGCAGCCGCGCCAGCAGACCGCGCTCCACGGTCAGGCGGCGTTCGCTCTCGCTGAGCCGGAAACCGTGGTACTGCAGCAGCGCCAGCGCCATCGACAGCACGCGCATGCTCAGCAGCAGCGTCGCCAGCATCAGCGCCAGGGTCACCCCGCCGGCCATCCAGCCCAGGTGCAGGTGGCTGGCGTAGCCGAACAACTGCCGTCCGTAGTGCTCGATCGCGTTGGAGACCATGCGCTCGGGGAACAGTTGGTAGGTGGCGCCGAATGCGGCCGCCACCACCACCATGCCGCGGTTGGAGATCAGTCCCTGGCGCAGCACTTCCGAAGTGGGCAGCGCCAGCAGCACGTCGCTGGCCGACGCGGCATCGGCGCTGGCCGGGTCGGCCTGCGCGCGGTGGCGGATCTGCCGTTCCAGCGCCAGCGCCTGGTCCAGCCGCAGCACCCGCATCTCCGCTTCCGGCTTGGCCCCGCCGGCCGATTCCAGGCGGACCTCGGCCACGCCGAACAGGCGGTGCAGCAGCGACTGGTGCACGACCACGTTGTGGATGCGCGCGAACGGGATCTCGCGCAGGCTGCGCTGCAGCCAGCCGCTGCGGATGCTCAGGCTGTCGCGGCCGATCCGGTAGTGGTAGGTGAGGTAGCGCAGCAGCGAGACGGCGATCAGCGCGCTGGCCACCGCCAGCATCACCAACTGGTCGATGTGGTCGTTGCGCCCGTCGCGGCCGCCGAACACCGCCAGCACCAGCAGCGGCAGCAGGAACTGCTTGAGGTGCTGCAGCAGCACGAACAGCCACGACCACGGATGCAGGCGCCGGACCGCGATGTCCTCGGCGTCCAGGGCCGCGCTCACAGCGCGTCGTCGTCGTGGTCGAGCTGGTGCGCCAGGCGTTCGCGCAGGCGCTCGGCGTCGGCCTGGTCCAGGCCCGGTACCGCCACCGCGTTGTGGCGGGTGCCGGCGGTATGCACCACCAGCGTGGACAGGCGCGCGGCGCGCTGCAGCGGGCCTTGGCGCAGGTCCAGGTGCTGCACCCGCGAGATCGGGATGTGCGCCTCGCTCTGCCACCAGCGCCCGCGGCGCAGCGCCAGGCCCTGCGCATCGAGCCGCCAGCGGATCAGGCGATGGCGCTTGAACCCCACCCAGGCGCCGCCGAGCGCGCCCAGTGCCGCCGCCGCGGCACCGATCGGCAGCGCCTGCGCGCTGTGCAGGCCAAGGCCGAAGATGGCCGCGCCGATCAGGATGCTGCAGCCGAGCATGCTGCCGCCGCCGAGCGCGGCCAGCCAGGCGCCGCGCACCGGCAGCGGCTGCCAGCCGTCGTCGGCCGGGCCCGCGTCGACCGACGGCGCATCGGCGCCAAGCGCGGCGGCGGGGGGATCCAGGGACGGCGGTGCGGTCACGGCGGGTTCTCGAAGCGGTGGACGGCGCGGCATGCGCGCCGGCAGGCTCCGATCGTAACGCGGGCGACGCCCGGCTGCGTTGTCGCCGGGCACGAAGCGCGCAGGTGCCGGCATGGAACGCGCCTGGCCGGTCGGAATCCCCGCCGTCGCGCAGGTCCCACGGCCGCAGATCAGCGCACGGCGCGGATCAGCGCGTCCACGTCCAGCGCATGCCCGGCGCGGGCCGCCTTGGTGCGCAGATAGCCTTCGTTCTCGGCGGTGATCGTGCCGGTGATCGGGATGCGTTCGACCACCTCGATGCCGGCCGCGCGCAGGCGCTCGGCCTTGGAGGGGTTGTTGGTCAGCAGGCGCACGCGCTGGATGCCGAGTCCGCGCAGCATCGCCACCGCGCTGCCGTAGCGGCGCTCGTCGGCGCCGAAGCCCAGTTGCGCGTCGGCGTCGATGGTGTCCAGTCCGTCGTGCTGGTAGCCGTAGGCGCGCATCTTGGTGGCGATGCCGGTGCCGCGGCCTTCCTGGTCCAGGTACAGCAGCACGCCGCCGCCGAGTTCCTTGAGCTTGGCCAGGCCATGCCGCAGTTGGTCGCCGCAGTCGCACTTCAGCGAGCCGAACAGGTCGCCGGTGAGGCAGGAGGAGTGCACCCGCACCGGCACCGGTGCGGACAGGTCGGGCTCGCCGATCAGGATCGCGACCTGGTCGCGCTGCGCCACGCCGCCGCGGAACACCGCGAACTCGCTGTTGCCCAAGTCGCGCAGCGGCACCCGGGTGCGGGTCACCAGTTCGTAGTTGCCGGCGGCGCTCAGCGCGCAGCCGTGCTCCAGGTCGTCCAGTTGCAGCGATTGGCAGCCCTGGAAGGCGCTGGTGTCCGCGCCCAGGTCCACCGCGATCATCGCCGGCAGCAGCAGGCCCAGGCGCGCGATCTCCACCGCGCCGGCGTCCAGCGCATCGCCCGGCACCCAGTGCGCCGGCACCGGGCCGTCGCGCAGGTAGGCCAGCGCCGCCAGCGCGTCGTAGGACTGGCCGGCGAGGGCGATGCGCGCGCCTTGCGGCGCGGCCAGGCCCAGCACCTGCGCGCGCGGCGGGGTCAGGAACAGGTAGTGCCGCTGCGCCGCGGCCTGCGCGAAGCTCTGGTAGGACTGCGCGGTGCTGCTGTCCAGCGCCAGCACCGCCCGCGCATGGCCGTGGCGGTCCTCGATGACCACCGGACGCCCGGCACGCAGTTCCGAGGCCGCGCGCTCGCTGCGGATCGCGGCGGGGTCGCCGAAGGCGTGCACGGAGGTGGGGACGGGGCTGGTCATGCACGACTCCAAATGGGGATCTCCGGCGCCGCTTCAAGGCTTGCCGGCGCCGCAGCGCCCGGCCCGCGCGGCTGTGGGCCGGGCGCGGCGGCGGTTCCGGCCGGCCATTGTCGCGTGGTTTGGCCGTGCCGCCAGCATGCGCAGGATGGAACGCACTGTGCGCCGCGCCGCCACGCATCGCATGCAACCGCTGGCCGGCGCGCGGTCACTCACTGGATCGTGGCCGCGATCGCCGGCAGGTGGGGGCGGGCATGTTCAAGCGCGGTCGATTGTTTTCTACTACGCCAGACCCGTTCCCCAGGACCTGCGCATGCACCTCGTCGAATGCACCGAACAGCGCCACGCCGGCGCGATCCTGGACATCTTCAACGAGGCCATCGTCCATTCCACCGCCCTGTACGACTACCGGCCGCGGCCGCCGGAGAGCATGGCTGGCTGGTTCGCAGCCAAGCGCGCCGGCGGCTTCCCGGTGATCGGGGCCGAGGATGCGGCCGGCACCCTGCTCGGCTTCGCCAGCTACGGCACCTTCCGCGCCTGGCCGGCGTTCAAGTACAGCGTCGAGCATTCGGTCTACGTGCATCGCGATCATCGCGGCAAGGGCCTGGGGCGGCGCCTGCTGCTGGCGCTGGTCGAGGCGGCGCAGGAACGCGGCGTGCACGTGCTGGTGGGCGGCATCGACGCCAGCAACGCCGGCAGCATCGCGCTGCACGAGCAACTGGGCTTCGTGCACGCCGGCACGGTGCGCGAGGCCGGCTTCAAGTTCGGGCGCTGGCTGGACCTGGCGTTCTACCAGCGCATTCTCGCCAGCCCGGCCGAGCCGCACGACGATTAGCGGCTGCGGCTGCGGCTGCGGCTAATGCGGATGTTTGGCCGTGGCGTAGGGATTGGGTTCGGCCGGATCCGGGCGCAGCGTGTAGCGCTTGTAGGTCCACTGGTACTGCGCCGGGTCGCGGCGCGCCACCCGCTCCACGCCCTCGTTCAGCGCGGTCGCGGCGCGCAGCGGGTCCGGGTCGGCGATCGCCTCCGGCGCCGGCTGCACCTGCAGCGCGAATTCCAGATCGTTGCCGACCCGCTCGCACCAGGCGAACAGCACGATCGCGCCGGTGCGCTCGGCCAGCCGGTTGACCAGGGTCATGGTCAGCGCCGGCACGCCGAAGAACGGCGCGAACACGCCGTCGCCGGCCTTGGGCTGCTGGTCCGGCAGGATGCCGACCGCGCCGCCGTCCTTGAGCACCTTGAACAGTTGCCGCACCGCCGGGCCTTCGGCGCGCACCTGGCGCACGTTGTCGCCGCTGCGCACCTTCTGCAGGAAGGCGTCGCCGACGTCGGAGGCCGGCGCGCGGTAGACGATGGCGATGTCCCCGCGCGAGGCCAGCCACTGGTTGAGCAGTTCCCAGTTGCCGAAGTGCGGCGCGGCCACGATCACCCCGCGCCCGGAGGCCAGCGCCGCGTCGTACAGCTCCTGGCCGTAGCGCTGGCGCAGCCGCGCCAGGTTCTGCGCCGGCGGCCGGGTCCACAGCACCAGCGTCTCGAACGCCTGCCGCGCGGTGGAACGCAGCACGTCGTGGTGCAGCGCGATGCGCTCGCTGGGCAACAGGTCCGGATAGGCAAGCTCCAGGTTGCGGCGGGTGACCCGGCTCTCGCGCGCGTCCTGGCGCAGCCACAGCCAGGCCAGGCCGTCGGCCAGGCGCCGCAGCCACGGCCAGGGCAGGCGCGCCACGGCGGCGGCGCAGCGGTACAGCAGGGTCGCAAGCGTTGCAGGTTTCATCGCCCCAGTTTATCCGCTGCGCCGGTCGCGCCAGGCCCGCGCGATCACAGGGCCGAATCGTGGTCACGGATCGCGACCGCTTCCGCCAGCCGCCGCGGCTCGGCCATCATGCGGCGGGATGACAGCAGTCCGCCGAACCCGGATGCTTCCGAGTCCCGAGTCCCGAGTCCCGCCCATGCTCTCCCTGATCCAGCGCGTCACCCAGGCCTCGGTCAGCGTCGATGGCCATGTCGTCGGCCAGATCGGTCCCGGCCTGCTGGCGCTGGTCGCGGTGGAGCCGGGCGACGACGAGGCCAAGTTGCAGCGCATGGCCGAGCGCCTGCTCGGCTACCGCGTATTCGCCGACGCCAGCGGGCGCATGAACCGCTCGCTGCGCGATACCGGCGGCGGTTTGCTGCTGGTCAGCCAGTTCACCCTGGCCGCGGACACCGGCTCGGGGATGCGCCCCAGCTTCACTACCGCCGCGCCGCCGGCCGAGGCTGAACGCGGCTTCAACCGATTGCTGGAAATTTGTCGGGAACGGCATCCGCCGGGGGTGGAAAGCGGGCGCTTCGGTGCCCATATGATCGTCAGCCTGGTCAACGACGGCCCGGTCACCTTCCTGCTCCGGCCTTAATCCGGGGCGCTCCTGGCGGAGCGATTCGCTCCTCGTCCGGCAAGCGGCGGTCCGGGCTGTTATAATGCTAGGTTCACTCATTCATCTACCTGCCGGTGGCGCGAGCACTCATGGCCAACGAACGTCCTGCCCAGCAATCCGACATCAAGCTACTGATCAGCAAGGGCCTGGAACAGGGCTATCTGACCTACGCCGAAGTCAATGACCATCTGCCCGACGACCTGGTCGATCCGGAGCAGATCGAAGACATCATCAGCATGATCAACGGCATGGGCATCGACGTCCATGAAGTCGCCCCCGACGCCGAGACCCTGCTGCTCAACGACGGCAACACCGGCAACCGCGAAGTCGACGACACCGCGGCCGAAGAAGCCGCCGCGGCGCTGACCGCGCTCGACACCGAAGGTGGCCGGACCACCGACCCGGTGCGCATGTACATGCGCGAGATGGGCACGGTCGAGCTGCTGACCCGCGAAGGCGAAATCGCCATCGCCAAGCGCATCGAGGAAGGCCTCAGCCAGGTCCAGGCCGCGCTGGGCGCGTTCCCGCTGGCGGTGGAGACCCTGCTCGAGGACTACGAACAGCACAAGGAAGGCAAGAAGCGCCTGGCCGAGATCGTGGTCGGCTTCAACGACCTGATCGAGGAAGAGCCGGCGCCGGCCGTGGTCGCCAGCGACGACGACAGCGCCGCCGATGCCGATGCCGACGACGACGACGAGGAAGTCGAAGCCGCCGAGGAAGAGGCCGGCCCGACCGGTCCGGATCCGGCCGAGGTCGCGCGGCGCATGGAAGTGCTGGCCACCGAGTACGCCAAGTTCAAGAAGGCGCACGCCAAGAACGGCGCCGAGCACAAGCTGGTCACCAAGCTGCGCACCGACATCGCCGAGGTGTTCGTCACCTTGAAGCTGCCGCTGCCGCTGACCGACGTGCTGGTGCGCAAGCTGCGCGACACCATGGCCCAGGTCAAGGATCACGAGCGTCGCGTGCTGCACCTGGCCACGCATGTGGCGCGGATGCCGCGCAAGGATTTCATCCGCTCCTGGGAAGGCAACCAGACCAACGTGGCCTGGGTCGACGACGCATTGAAGCGCAAGCAGAAGTGGTCTTCGGCGCTGCGCGACGTCAAGGACCAGATCGTTGCCGAGCAGGAAGCCACCGTGGCGGTGGAGCAGGCGACCTACCTGAGCCTGACCGAGCTGAAGGAAATCAGCCGGGCGATGGCCTATGGCGAAGCCAAGGCGCGCAAGGCCAAGAAGGAAATGGTCGAGGCCAACCTGCGCCTGGTGATCTCGATCGCCAAGAAGTACACCAACCGCGGCCTGCAGTTCCTCGACCTGATCCAGGAAGGCAACATCGGCCTGATGAAGGCCGTGGACAAGTTCGAATACCGCCGCGGCTACAAGTTCTCCACGTATGCGACCTGGTGGATCCGCCAGGCCATCACCCGTTCGATCGCCGATCAGGCGCGCACCATCCGTATCCCGGTGCACATGATCGAGACGATCAACAAGTTGAACCGCATTTCCCGGCAGATGCTCCAGCAGTACGGCCGCGAGGCCACGCCGGAGGAGCTGGCCAAGGAAATGGACATGCCGGAGGACAAGATCCGCAAGGTGATGAAGATCGCCAAGGAGCCGATCTCGATGGAAACCCCGATCGGCGACGACGAGGATTCGCATCTGGGCGACTTCATCGAGGACACCAACGTGGAGTCCCCGATCGAGAACACTACCAACATCAACCTGTCCGAGACCGTGCGCGACGTGTTGGCCGGCCTCACCCCGCGGGAAGCCAAGGTGCTGCGCATGCGCTTCGGCATCGACATGAACACCGACCACACCCTCGAGGAAGTCGGCAAGCAGTTCGACGTCACCCGCGAGCGGATCCGGCAGATAGAGGCCAAGGCGCTGCGCAAGCTGCGTCACCCCAGCCGCTCCGAGCAGCTGCGCAGCTTCCTCGATATCGACTGATCGAGCGCGGTTCGCGGCAACGAAAAAGCCCCGCATGTGCGGGGCTTTTTTATGGGCTCAGATACCGAATCAAGCGGTGCGCAGCATCTCTGTAGGAGCGGCTTCAGCCGCGACCGGGTCTCACCGGTAACACCCGATCGCGGCTGAAGCCGCTCCTACAGGAAGCAGCAGAGGCGCCGGATCGACGGCGCCTCGCGTGGTCCGCCTACGCGAACGCCCGGCTGCCGCGCATCACCGCCAGCACATCGTGGCAGGCGCCCATCGTGTGGTAGTCGGTCTTGCCGGCCGGGCTCTTTTCGTCGCTGTAGCTGCGATTGTCGCGGCTGAGGATGCGGAACCAGGCGCCGTAGCGGTGGTCGACCAGGTGTTCCCACGAATACGCCCACAACTTGTCGTAGGCGGCGCGGTAGCCCGCGTCGCCGCTCGCGGCCAGCAGCCGCGCGGCGGCGGCGATCGCTTCGGCCTGCACCCAGAAGTACTTGTCGTCGTCGCAGAAGTAGGTCGGGCCCTGCGCGACGTCGGGCACGCCGACCACCGGCTCGGCTTCGGTGCCGGAGGCGAAGCCATAGACGATGCCGCCATGCTGCGCGTCCCAGCCGTGCGCCAATGCGGTGTCGAACAGGTGCCGGGCGGTCGGCAGCAGCCAGTCCGGCGCAGCGCCATCGGCCGCCTGCAGATGCCCGTGCAACAGCACCAGCAGCTTCGACCATTCCACCTGGTGACCGGGCTGGAAACCCCATGGCCGGAACAGGTCCTTGGGGTTGTCGCGGTTGTAGTCCCAGTCCACCTGCCAGTTGGCGTCGTAGTGCTCCCACACCAGGCCGCCGGCCAGCGCCGCTTGGCGGCGAGTGATGTGGTCGGCGAGCAGCAGCGCGCGCTGCAGGTAGCGCGCCTGGCCGCTGGCCTCGTAGGCGGCGATCAGCGCCTCGCACAGGTGCATATTGGCGTTCTGTCCGCGGTAGCCGGAGAACTGCCAGTCGGGCGTGGCCTCGTCGCGGTACAGGCCGGCGGCCGCGTCCCAGTAGCGGGTTTCCAGCAACTGCCAGGTCTCGTCCATCCACGCGTCGGTATCCAGGCCGGCCTTCTTCGCGGTGGCATAGGCCAGCAGCACGAAGGCGGCGCCGTAGGCGTGCTGGGTGCGGTCCTCGGCCACGCCGTCGCGCAGGGTCCATACGTAGCCGCCGCTGGCGGTGTCGCGGTGCACCTCGCGCAGGTAGCGCAGGCCGTGGCGCGCGGCGTCCAGATACTCGGCGGCCAGCGCCGAATCGGCGAACTCGTTGGCCGCCATCGCGTAGTTGAAGACGAAGCGGGTACTGCTGACCAAGTGGCGATGGCCGGCGTCGTACACGCTGCCGTCGTCGCGGAAGTAGTGGAAGAAGCCGCCGGCCGGATCGATCGCGCGCGGGTGGTAGAAGGCCATGGTGTCGGCGATATGCGCGCGCAGCACGGCGGCGTCGGCGAAGTCGGGCAGGGGCGTGGCGGGCAGATTCATGCGGTCGCTGGGAGTCATGTGGGTGGGGAAGGGGAGAACAGACACGCGCAGGCGCGGCGGCAACGCGCCGCCGCACCGTTTCGCGCGTCAATGCATCGCGCGCGCCACCGGCGTGGCGCCCGGCGCCTCGGCCGGCAGGTTGGCCGACAGCCGCGAGCCGCGCAGGCCGTACCAGAGGATGTAGGCGTAGCACAGCAGCGGGATCACGAAGGCGTGCTGGATGCCGACTACGTCGGCCAGCGCGCCCTGCGCCAGCGGCACCAGCGCGCCGCCGACGATGCCCATGATCAGCAGGCTCGAGGCCTTGCTGGTCAGCGGGCCGAGGCGTTCGATGGCCACGGTGAAGATGGTCGGGAACATGATCGAGTTGAACAGGCCGATCGCGATCACGCTCCACATCGCCACGTGGCCGGTGCTGATCATGGTCACGATCAGCAGCAGCGAAGCGACGCCGGCGAACGCGGCCAGCAGTCTGCGCGCCGGGATCACCTGCAGCAGCGCGGCGCCGGCGAAGCGGCCGACCATCGCGCCGCCCCAGTAGAACGCCAGGTAACGGCTGGCGGTGGCCTCGCTGAGGCCGCCGGTGGTCGGGCCGGAGATGTAGTTGATCAGGAAGCTGCCGATGGACACTTCCGCGCCGACGTACATGAAGATCGCCACCACGCCCCACAGCAGGTGCGACTGGCGCAATGCGTCGCCGAAGCTGTGATGCGACTCGACGCTGCCGGCGTCGTCCTCGCGCAGCGACGGGATCCGCATCACCAGCACGAACACCGCCAGCAGCAACAGGCCGCCGGCCAGCAGCAGGTACGGCACCTGCACCGATTGCGCCTGCGCGCCGCGGTAGGCGGCCTGCTCGAGCGCGCTCATCGCCGCGATCTTGTCTGCCGACAGCACCGCGCCGGCCAGGATCAGCGGGCCGATCAGCAGCGGGAAGATGGTGGTGCCCAACGAGTTCAGCGCCTGCGCGAAGTTCAGCCGGCTCGGCGCGGTGTCCGGGTTGCCGATCAGGCTGATGTACGGGTTGGCCGCCACCTGCAGCAGGGTGATGCCGCTGGCCAGCACGAACAGCGCGGTCAGGAACAACGGATACGACGGCAGCCGCGCGGCCGGGTAGAACATCGCCGCGCCGATCGCCGCGACCACCAGGCCGATGACGATGCTGCTCTTGTAGCCCACCCGCGCCACCACCGCACCGGCCGGCAGCGACATCAGGAAGTACGCGCCGAAGAAGGTGAACTGGATCAGCATCGACTGCGCGTAGTTCATCTGGAACACGGCTTTCAGATGCGGGATCAGCACATCGTTGAGGCTGGTCAGGCCGCCCCAGGTGAAGAAGATCATGCTGACCACCGCGATGGCGGCAGTGTTGGACAGCGGACGACGGCTCATGCAGCGACTCCGGGAACGGGCGATAGGGCGACACGGCTGCTGGCACGCAGGCACAACCGGGACGGGGCGATGGTAAGCGCAGGCAGCGCCTGTTGCTGGCGCAGCGCGTCCAGCACCAGCCGTGCGGCCTGCATGCCGCATTCGCGCGGGGCGACGGCGACGGTGGACAGCGGCGGGGTGGCGACGGCGGCTTCGGCGATGTCGTCGAAGCCCATCAGCGCGTAGTCGCGGCCGGCGTGGCGGCCGCGTTCGGCCAGGCCGCTGGCCAGGCCCAGCGCGACCACGTCGTTGTAGCAGACCAGCGCGGTCGGCAATGGATCGCGCGCGCACAGCGCGCCGGCCTGGCGCGCCGCTTCCAGCCGGGTCGGCGCGCATTCGATCAGCCAGTCCGGATCGGCGGCGATGCCGGCGGCGGCGAGCGCGTCGCGGTAGCCGGCGCGGCGTTCGGCGCAGGAACTGGACTGGCGGTGGCCGCCGAAGAACGCGATCGCGCGGTGGCCCAGCGCCAGCAGGTGCTCGGTGGCCAGGCGCGCGCCGCGGCGGTTGTCCAGCGCCAGCAGCGGCCAGTCGCCGTCCAGCGCGCGGTTGAACAGCAGCACCGGCAGCCGCGTGCCCAGCAGCTGGCGCAGCCGCGCCGCGTCGGTGTTCTCGGTCGGCGACAGGATCAGCGCCGCCGGCTGGTGCTCGATCAGCGAGGCCAGTACGGTGTGCTGGCGCTCCGGCGATTCGCCGGTGCTGCCCATCAGCATCACGTAGCCGGCCTCGGCCAGCGCCGCGTCCACGCCGCCGGCGAATTCGGCGAAGAACGGATTGGCCAGGTCGTTGACCACCAGCGCCACCGCGTTGGAGGCGCGCCCGCGCAGGCTGGCCGCGCCGCGGTGGTAGACATAGCCCTGCCGCGCGATCTCCGCCGCTACCCGCGCGCGCGTGTCCGCATGCACCAGCGGACTGTTGCGCAGCACCAGCGACACGGTCGCCCGCGACACGCCGCAGGCGGCGGCGATGTCGGACACGGTGACGCGTTTGTCGGCGGGGGACGACGGCACGGCGATTAGACCGGTTCAAAAGGCCGCCCATCCTGCGCCGTCGTGACCCACCGCGCATTTTGCAGTGCAGCAAAAGGCGCGGCGGCTTTTGTGGTATCCGTTTTGGACCGATTCGATCCGGGGAGGACTCCATGCGTAGCACCTTGACCAAGCGCGCCGCCGCCGCGCTGCTGCTGGCCGTGCTGTGGCCGGCGGCGAACGCCGCCACCAAACAGGCCGCCACCGACCCAGGTGCGCGTGCGGTCGCCGCGGTGGACCCGTTCATCGGCACCGGCGGCGAAGGCCATACCTATCCCGGTGCCACGGTGCCGTTCGGCATGGTCCAGCTGAGCCCGGACACCCGCATCCAGCCGCGCAAGGAGGCCTACGGCTGGGCCGCCGGCTACCGCTACGACGACCGCAGCCTGTTCGGCTTCTCCCACACCCACTTCTCCGGCACCGGCCATTCCGACCTGGGCGACGTGCTGCTGATGCCGATCAGCGGCGCGGTGCGGCTGGAGCGCGGCGACCCGGACAAGCCCGGCAGCGGCTATAGCTCGCGCTTCCGCCACGACGACGAACGCGCCGAGCCCGGCTACTACGCGGTGACCCTGGACGACTACAAGGTGCGCGCCGAACTCACCGCCAGCGCCCGCGCCGGCGTGCACCGCTACACCTTCCCCAAGGGCCAGCCGGCGCACGTGCTGCTGGACCTGCGCACCAGCATGTACGACTACCCCGGCAAGATCAGCTGGTCGCGGCTACGCCTGCGCGCCGACGGCACCGTCACCGGCTTCCGCGAAACCCGCGGCTGGGCGCCGGGCCGGCAGCTGTACTTCGCCATGCGCTTCTCGCAACCGCTGCGCGGCCACGCCTTCCACAACACCGAGCAGGACGTTGCGTACAAGGGTTTCCCGCCGCCGGGCGACAACGACCCGGCGCAGCGCGCGCAGATCGAAGGCCGCCAGCTGGTGGGCAGCTTCGATTTCGGCGACGCCGGCCGCGAGCCGCTGCTGGTGAAGGTGTCGATCTCGCCGGTCAGCGAAGACAGCGCCATCGCCAATCTCGAGGCCGAGGTGCCGGGCTGGGACTTCGACGGCGTGCGCCAGGCCGCACGCGCGCAGTGGGCGCAGGCCCTGGGCGCGGTGGAAGTGGATGCGCCGCCGCAACAGCGGACCCAGTTCTACACCGCGCTGTACCATAGCCTGCTCGGCCCCACCCTGTTCATGGACAGCGACGGCCGCTACCGCGGGCCGGACAACGCCGTGCACCAGGCACAGGGCTACACCAACTACTCCACGTTCTCGCTGTGGGACACCTACCGCGCGCTGCATCCGCTGCTGACCCTGGTGCAGCCGCCGCAGCGCACCAACGACATCGTCAACTCGTTGCTCGCGCATCGCCAGCACAGCCCGTACGGGGTGCTGCCGGTGTGGTCGTTCCAGGGCCTGGAGACCTGGTGCATGATCGGCTACCACGCCGTGCCGGTGATCGCCGACGCCTACATGAAGGGCATCCGCGGCTACGACACCGACGCCGCGCTCGAGGCGATGGTCGCCAGCGCCGACTACGGCCCGTACGACGGCATCGCCCAATACCGCGAACTGGGCTACGTGCCGATCGACGAGGAAGGCGAGGCCGCGTCCAAGACCCTGGAATACGCGTTCGACGACTGGACCATCGCGCGCATGGCGCAGGCGATGGGCCGCACCGAGGTGGCCAGCGCATTCGAAAAGCGCGCCGGCAACTGGCGCCACGCCTTCGACGCCAAGACCGGCTTCATGCGCGCGCGCAAGCGCGACGGCAGTTTCCGCGAGCCGTTCGATCCCAGCGCCAGTGGCTACGGCAGCGACTACACCGAAGGCAATGCCTGGCAATACTCCTGGTACGTGCCGCAGGACGTGGCCGGCCTGGCCCGCGCGCATGGCGGCGAAGACAAGCTGCTGGCGCGGCTGGACCAGGTGTTCGAGGCCAAGGTCGATCCCAAGGTGTTCGAACACATGGAAGACATCACCGGCTTGATCGGCTGGTATGCGCATGGCAACGAGCCCAGCCACCACGTCGCGTATCTGTATGCGTACGCGGGGCAGCCCTGGCGCACCCAGGCGCGGCTGCAGCAGATCATGCGCAGCCAGTACGCGGCGCGTCCCGACGGCCTGGCCGGCAACGACGACTTGGGGCAGATGTCGGCGTGGTACGTGTTCACCGCGCTGGGCTTCTATCCGGTGGCGCCGGCCAGCAACCAGTACATCATCGGCCGCCCGTTCCTGCCGCACGCCACCCTGGCGCTGCCCAACGGCAAGCGTTTCAGCGTGGTGGCCGAGGGCCTGGACGACGCGCATCCCTACATCGGCAGCGTCACCCTCAACGGCCGTCCGCTGGACCGCGCCTTCCTGCGCCACGAGGAGATCATGGCCGGCGGTGAACTGCGCTTCACCCTGCAGGCCGAGCCGAACACCGCCTGGGCTGCGGGCGAGGGCGCGCAGCGCGCGTACTCGATGAGCGAAGGTGGGGAGGGCGCGCAGCCGAGCCAGTAAACGCGCCCTGCCAATGGTTCGTGCCGAGGGCGTGGGCTGCAGCGGACCCGTCGCGCAAGGGTTGGAGCAGAGGACCGATCCTTTGGCTCAGCCGGCGCGCGCCGGGCGGGCGGCGAGCTACTCCGCTTTCACTGCGACGTCCTTCGCCGCGCGATCGATGGTGTCGGCCACCACCTTCGGCTGGGTCATGAACACGGCGTGGCTGGCGGCGACGCGGGTGATGGTCGCGTCGATGCGTTCCGCCATGTGCACCAGCATGGCCTGGTCGAACGCCTTGTCCTCGGTGGCGATCACCGCCCAGCTGGGCTTGCTGCGCCATGCGGCGTGCGCGAGCGGGGTCTGGAAGGCCGTCATGTTGATCGGCACCTGCGCGTCGCGGAGGAAGGCCGCATCCGCATCGGTCGTGTCGTGGGCGAAGCCGGCCTTGAACGTCTTCGGGCTGATGAAGCCGTAGCCGTCGCGACCGGTCTCGATGACGAACTCGGGCGTGGGCGCGAAACCGGCGTACTGCTGCGCCGTGGTTTCGCCCGCGTCCGGCGCCAGGGCCGAGACGTAGACCAGGCCGGCCACGTTGGCATGGACGCCGGCCTCGGTGATCACCGTGCCGCCCCAGGAGTGGCCGACGAGGATGGCGGGACCGTCCTGGCGGTCGAGCACGCGACGCGTCGCCTGGACGTCGTCGGCCAGCGAGGTCAGCGGGTTCTGCACGATGGAGACGCGGTAGCCGCGCGCGGTCAGGTCGTCGTGCACCGCGCGCCAGCCGGTACCGTCGGCGAACGCGCCATGCACCAGGACGACGTTGTGCACGCCTCCGCGCAGCGGCGCGGACGCGTGATCGGCAGCGTGGGCCGAGGCAAGGCCGGCGACGGCGACGGCGGTGGCCAGCATGGAACGGACGACCTTGAACATGGGCGTTTCCTCTCGAGTGGGTGTGGGCCGTCCTGCGACGTCGCCCGTACGCGTCAGACGGTCGGCACGGTGCCGCCATCGATGATGTATTCGGCGCCTGAGATGGAGGCCGCGCGCGGCGAGACCAGGAAGGCGATCAGGTCGGCGACTTCGTCCGGCGTGGCGGGGCGCCCCAGCGGAATGCCGCCCAGTGAATCCATGACCAGTTGCCTGCCGCCGTCGCGATCCGTGCCTGCCTGGGCCGCGACGCGTTCGACCAGCGCGGCGGAGGCTTCCGTGTCGATCCAGCCCGGCGACACGCGTACGACGCGCACGCCCTTGGGCGTGACCTCCTTGGACAGCGCCTTGCTGTAGGTCGACAGCGCCGCCTTCGCCGCCGCGTACGCCATGGTCGCCTCCGGCAGCGGCAACAGGCGCTGGATCGAAGTGACATGGAGGATCACGCCGGCGCCCTGCGCCAGCATCGCCGGCAGCAACGCGCGGTCCAGCCGCACGGCCGACATCAGGTTCAGATCGAGCGCCCGCGTCCATTGCGTGTCGTCCAGTGCGGCGAAGCCGCCCGCCGGCGCGGACGAACCGCCCACCACGTTGACCAGGATGTCGATCCCGCCGAGATGCTGGAGCGCCGCATCGGCGGCCTGGCGGGCGCCGTCGGCCGTGGCGAGATCGGCAGCGAGATAGTGGACGCCGGCGACCGGTTGCGCCGGTGGCGAGAGCGCCGTCGCGACCACCTGGACATCGGCCTGGGTCAGCGCGCGGACCACGGCGGCGCCTGCGCCGCGGGTGCCGCCGGTGACCAGCGCGCGCCGGCCGGCGAGGCGCAGATCGAAGCTCATGGCGCGATCTCCAGCGAGGCGATCCTGCCGCGCTCGAGCGTGAAGACGTAGCGCAGGTCCACCGGGCTGCCGGGGAAGTCGCCGGCGACGTGTCCGGTCACGATGTAGCGCTCGCCGTCCCGCTGCAACGTGCGCGGTTCGGTGGTGTAGGTGTAGCGGGTGGAGGTGTCCGCTTTCCAGGCCTCGATCGCCGCTTGCCCCTGGTGGGTCTTGCTCTCGTCGCGCACGCTGCCGTTCGGGGTGAAGCAGCGGGCGACGGCTTGGCCGTCCTGGGTGTCCGCCTGGAAGTAGGCGGCGATCGGCTCGGGCAGGTTCAGTGCGTTCATCGGTTGTGCTCCCTCTGGGTCCATGGACGCAGAGTGGCGCGACCGCATCGATAAGAGAATCGCCTACTATCCGATCAGGCCATGTAGAAATGGATTCACAATGCGCGGGGCGGAGTTTGCGGAACTGAAGGCATTCGTGGCCGTGGTGGAACGCGGCAGTTTCGCCCGCGCGGCCGATCATCTGGGCTTGTCGCGGTCCGCCCTCTCGCAGGTCATCCGGCAACTGGAATCGCGGTTGGGCGTGCGCCTGTTGAACCGGACCACGCGTAGCGTCTCGCCGACGGAACCGGGACAACGCCTGCATGAACGGATCGCGCCGATGCTGCGCGAGATGGACGACGCCGTCGCGCAGGCGGTCGGCAGCAACGCGCGCGCTGCCGGCACCTTGCGGATCAACACGCTCAGCATGGCGGCGAAGAACGTGATCGCGCCGCGCCTGGGCCGCTTTGCGCGCGCGCATCCGCAGGTGGTGCTGGACATCGTGATCGACGACGGCCTGAGCGATATCGCCGGCGAGGGCTTCGACGCCGGCATCCGCGTGGGCGGACGCCTGCAGAAGGACATGGTGGCGGTCCGCCTCACCCCGGACGTCGCGCT
Organism: Xanthomonas sp. WHRI 7945; assembly: GCF_035026585.1. Taxonomy (NCBI): domain Bacteria; kingdom Pseudomonadati; phylum Pseudomonadota; class Gammaproteobacteria; order Lysobacterales; family Lysobacteraceae; genus Xanthomonas; species Xanthomonas sp. WHRI 7945. The sequence continues at coordinate 174,194 of NZ_JAYIQP010000001.1, read as the reverse complement.
GCTCGCGGTGGCCTCGCCCGACTACCTCGCGCGGCATGGCGAGCCGAAGACCCCGGCCGACCTGGCGCGTCACGCCTGCATCAACTGGCGCTTTCCCGGCAGCGGCAGGATCGCGGGCTGGGAGTTCAGGAAGAAGGGCAGGAGTACGGAGGTGGTCGGCGAAGGCCAGGTGATCGCCAATCACCAGGACATCGTCGTCCCCGCCGCCCTGCAGGGGCTGGGCATCACCTACGCCTACAACGACGACGGCATCGCCGAGGCCTTGCGGGACGGCCGGCTGAAACGCGTGCTGGCGGATTGGTCGCCGACGGTGCCCGGCTTGTACCTCTACTACTCCAGCCGCCGCTACATGCTCCCTGCATTGCGCGCGTTCATAGATTGCCTGCTCGATCGGGACCTGGGCCAGGCTGGAGCATGATCGAACGCGGATGGCGGTAGCGTCGGGTCAGCGGCTTCCGAATCAGCCATGAGTGCCGCGCTCGTCATCGGCCTCGTCCCTGGCAGCGCTTCCTGCCGCGTACCCACCGGCGCTGATCAGCGCCGGCCTGATCGTCCAGGGGCCTGGACGACGCGCACATCGCTACGTCGGCCGCGTCAGTCGCGCCGTCCGCAATGCACGCGCCCCACAGCCCGACGGCAGTGACGCCGCGGTGCGCAATCCCGTGGCGAGCGCGTGAACGTGCGATGACGTTAAGACATGTTCGCCGTTGCAGGCGCGCCTCGCTTTCCTTCGCACACGTCCGGACAGCGGTGTTCTGGCGCCGATGCCGCTCCGTGCCGGTGGCGCATGCATCGGGCGCCGCGTATGCGTCTGCTTAATGCCATGAACACATTTCATTGGCATCGCCTGTGGTCTTGTGGCGCCGTCGCATCGCATCGAGCGGCATCGGCGCCCGGCACCGAATCCGATTTGCGGATGCGGCACATCGTGCAGATGCATTCCGTCTCCGTCCTGTGCGACGGCCGATCCGGCTGCCGATGGCAAGCGCCGCTGTCTGGATCGTGCACTCCCCATCACGCGAACGGGATCTCCGAATGCATGTCTGCCTGCTGTCCCCCTTGACCCACCACGATGCGGCCGCGCTGGAGGCGGCCATGGCGGCCGCACAGGCCAATGGCTGCGACCACGTGGTGCTGCCCAACCCGTTCGCGCAGGACCCGCAAGGCCGGCTGGCCGATCCGGCCGCCGACGACGCTGCCGGCGACGCGCGGCTGCAGCAGTGGCTGGCGCTGGCGCAGAAGCACGGCTTGAAGCTGCTGGTCGACCTGCGCATCGACGAGATCGGCGGCGGCAGCCGCCTGCTGCAGGAGCATCCGCACTGGTTCCGCGCGCGCACCTCGGCGCTGCCCGATCCGCGCGCCCAGCGCGGCACGCCGGAGATCGCCCAGGGCCGCTTCGCCTATGCCGAAGAAGGCGCGGGCCTGGCGCAGTGGTGGAGCGTGCGCCTGCGCGATTGGCTGCGCGGCGGCCTGGCCGGGTTCCGGGTGCTGCAGCCGCAGCGCGTGCCGGCCACGCTGTGGCGCAGCCTGATCGAGGACGTGCACGCGCAGCTGCCGGCGACGACGTTCCTGGCCTGGACCCCGGGCCTGGGCCTGGAGGCCCTGCGTGGGTTGCACGGCGCAGGCTTCGATGCGGCGTTCTCGTCGCTGGCCTGGTGGGACGGACGCGGCAGCTGGTTCTTCGACGAGGACGTGGCACTGCGCAGCCTGGCGCGCCGGGTCGTCGCTACCATCGATCCCGATGCGCCGTCCGACGCGCCGCCGCCGCTGCAGCGCGCGCAACGCGCCAAGCTGGCCGCCGCGTTTGGCGATGCCTGGGCGATCGCCGCGCCGACTGAACTCCCGGTGCCGGCCGACGCCGACGATGCCGCCGATGCCACCCCGGTGGCGCCGACCGAGGCCATGGCCGATCTGCATCTGCGCCCGCTGCTGCGCGATGGCGCGCTGACCGCCGTGGCGGTGGAACCGCGCGGCGCCGCGCCGTGGCTGGTGCTGCTCAACAGCGACCGCGACCACCTGCTGCCGGTGCCCGGCTCGGCGCTGCTGCGCCTGCTCGGCGACAGCGAGGCGCTGCTCAGCGACCAGGGCGAGCCGATCCAGGGCGACCAGGGGGGCACCCTGGAAGCGGGCGAAGTGCGGGTCTACCGCAGCGTGCCGGCGCGCCCGGTGCTGGCCGCCGCGCGCGCCCGCACGCCAGCCGATGTCGCCGCCGGCGCGGCGCGTGTGTGTATCGAGGCGGTGACGCCCTCGGTGGACGACGGCCGCTTTCCGATCAAGCGCACCGTCGGCGACCGCATCTGCGTGGAGGCCGACGCGTTCTGCGACGGCCACGACCGCATCGCGGTGGCGCTGCTGTGGCGCGCCGCCGATGCGCGCACCTGGTCCAGCGCGCCGATGCGCGCGCTGGGCAACGACCGCTGGCGCGGCGAGTTTCCGCTGGAGCGGCTGGGCCGCTACGAGTTCCGCATCGAGGCCTGGCGCGACGTGTTCGCCACCACCCACGCCGACCTGGAAAAGAAGCGCGCCGCCGGCACGCTGCTGCCGGTGGACGTGCAGGAAGCGCTGGCCCAGGTCGAGGCGGCGCGCGCGCGCAGCCGTGGCGCGCTGGCGGCACGGCTGAAGGCAATCGTTGCGCGCATCACCCGCAGCGACGATCCGGCCGCACGCGCGGAGATCCTGCTGGAGCCCGGCACCGCCGAGGCGATGGCGCGCGCCGACGACAAGCCGTTCCGCACCGAATACCCGATGACCTTCCGCGTCGAGGCCGAGCGCCGCGGCGCGCACTTCTCCAGCTGGTACGAACTGTTCCCGCGTTCGCAGAGCGGCGACCTGGCGCGCCACGGAACTTTCGACGACGTGATCGCGCGCCTGCCGCATATCCGCGCGATGGGCTTCGACGTGCTGTACATGCCGCCGATCCACCCGATCGGCGAGAAGAACCGCAAGGGCCGCAACAACGCGGTCACCGCGCAACCTGGCGAGCCCGGCAGTCCGTACGCGATCGGCTCGGCCGAAGGCGGGCACACCGCGGTCCACGCCGAACTGGGCGGGCTGGAAGGCTTCCGCCGGCTGCGCGCTGCCGCCGCCTCGCAAGGCCTGGAACTGGCGCTGGATTTCGCGATCCAGTGCGCGCCGGACCACCCGTGGCTGCGCGAGCATCCGGACTGGTTCACCTGGCGCGCCGACGGCTCGATCCCGTACGCGGAGAATCCGCCGAAGAAGTACCAGGACATCGTCAACGTCGATTTCTACGCCAGCGGCGCGGTGCCGGAGCTGTGGAACGCGCTGCGCGACGCGGTGCTGTTCTGGGTCAACGAAGGCGTCAACCTGTTCCGCGTCGACAACCCGCACACCAAGCCGTTCCCATTCTGGGAATGGCTGATCGCCGAAGTGCGCGGCCGCCACCCGCAGGTGGTGTTCCTGTCCGAAGCCTTCACCCGGCCCAAGCCGATGTATCGGCTGGCCAAGGTCGGTTTCTCGCAGTCGTACACCTACTTCACCTGGCGCCAGCACAAGGCCGAGCTGCAGGCCTACATCGAAGAGCTCAACGCCGGCATTCCGCGCGAATGCTTCCGCCCGCATTTCTTCGTCAACACGCCGGACATCAACCCGGTGTTCCTGCAGCGAAGCGGCCGCGGCGGCCACCTGATCCGCGCCGCGCTGGCGACCACGCTGTCGGGCCTGTGGGGCATGTACCAGGGCTTCGAACTTTGCGAGGCCACGCCGCTGGCGCCGGGCAAGGAGGAATACCTGGATTCGGAGAAGTACCAACTGCGCGTGTGGCCCGAGCGTGCGCCCGGCGACATCGTCGACGAGATCACCCGCCTGAACCTGCTGCGGCGCCAGCACCCGGAACTGCAGTCGCACCTGGGCACGCGTTTCTACGTGGCGCACAACGACCAGGTGCTGTACTTCGGCAAGTTCCTCGACGAAGCGCATCTGGCGCGCAGCCGCAGCCTGGTGCTGGTGGCGATCAGCCTGGACCCGCACGCGGCGCAGGAGGCGCAGATCGAAGTGCCGCTGTGGGAACTGGGCCTGCCCGACCACGCCAGCGTCGCCATGCAGGACCTGTGGGACGGCCACGCCTTCGCCTGGCACGGCAAGCAGCAAACCATTCGCCTCGATCCGTCGCGGCCGTTTTCCCTATGGCGTATCCGCGCCGGAGCCACTTCATGAATGCTGCAGTTCCCTTGTCCGCCGATAGCGAGGCGAGCCCGCTCGCGCACGATGCACTCTGGTACAAGGACGCGATCATCTACCAGGTGCACGTGAAGTCGTTCTTCGATTCCAACGACGACGGCATCGGCGATTTCCCCGGCCTGATCTCCAAGCTCGACTACATCGCCGATCTCGGCGTGGACACCATCTGGCTGCTGCCGTTCTATCCCAGCCCGCGCCGCGACGACGGCTACGACATCGCCGAATACATGGCCGTGCACCCGGACTACGGCAGCATCGCCGACTTCGAACGGCTGGTGGCGCAGGCGCATGCGCGCGGCATCCGCATCGTCACCGAGCTGGTGATCAACCACACCTCCGATCAGCATCCGTGGTTCCAGCGCGCGCGCAACGCGCCGGCCGGCTCGCCGGAGCGCGACTTCTACGTGTGGTCCGACAGCGACCAGGACTATGCCGGCACCCGCATCATCTTCTGCGACACCGAAAACTCCAACTGGACCTGGGATCCGGTCGCCGGGCAATACTTCTGGCACCGCTTCTACTCGCACCAACCGGACCTGAACTTCGACAACCCGGCGGTGCTGGAAGCGGTGCTGGAAGTGATGCGCTTCTGGCTCGACCTGGGCGTGGACGGGCTGCGCCTGGACGCGGTGCCGTACCTGATCGAGCGCGACGGCACCTCCAACGAGAACCTGCCCGAGACCCACGCCATCCTGCGCCGCATCCGCGCCACGCTGGATGCCGAATACCCCGACCGCATGCTGCTGGCCGAGGCCAACATGTGGCCGGAAGACACCCAGCAATACTTCGGCGAGAACGCCGACGAATGCCACATGGCGTTCCACTTCCCGCTGATGCCGCGCATGTACATGGCCATCGCGCGCGAGGACCGCTTCCCGATCACCGACATCATGCGCCAGACCCCGGAAATCCCGGAGACCTGCCAGTGGGCGATCTTCCTGCGCAACCACGACGAGCTGACCCTGGAAATGGTCACCGATTCGGAGCGCGACTACCTGTGGCAGACCTACGCCGCCGACCGTCGCGCGCGCATCAACCTGGGGATTCGCCGGCGCCTGGCGCCACTGCTGGAGCGCGACCGCCGCCGCATCGAACTGATGACCTCGCTGCTGCTGACCATGCCCGGCACCCCGGTGCTGTACTACGGCGACGAGATCGGCATGGGCGACAACATCCACCTCGGCGACCGCGACGGCGTGCGCACGCCGATGCAGTGGTCGATCGACCGCAACGGCGGCTTCTCGCGCGCCGACCCGGCCGCGTTGGTGCTGCCGCCGATCATGGATCCGTTGTACGGCTTCCAGGCGGTCAACGTCGAAGCGCAGCAGCGCGACCAGCATTCGCTGCTGACCTGGACCCGGCGCATCCTGTCGGTGCGCAAGCGCTACCGCGCTTTCGGCCGCGGCCAGCTGCGCTTCCTGTACCCGGGCAACCGCCGCCTGCTCGCCTACCTGCGCTGCCACGAGGACGAGACCGTGCTGTGCGTGGCCAACCTGTCGCACACGCTGCAGGCGGTGGAACTGGACCTGTCCGAATTCGAAGGCCGCGTGCCGGTGGACATCATCGGCGGCGGCAGCTTCCCGCCGATCGGACGGCTGACCTACCTGCTCACCGTGCCGGCGTTCGGCTTCTATGCGTTCCAGTTGGTCGGCAACGCCACGCTGCCGGACTGGCACGTGCCCGCGCCGATGCCACTGCCCGACTACCAGACCCTGGTGCTGCGCGGCGCGGTCGACGCCAATGCGCTGCTGCCGCACCTGGGCACGCTCGAACGCGACGTCCTGCCGACCTGGCTGTCCACGCGGCGCTGGTTCGCGGCCAAGGACCGCGCGCTGCGCGGCGTGCGCATCGCGCGGCGCACGCCGCTGCCCGGTCCCGACGGGCTGACCCTGCTGGAGATCGAGGCGGAGCTGGAGCACGGCGAACACGAGCGCTACATCCTGCCGCTGGGCATCGTCTGGGACCGCGAACAGCCAAGCGTGCTGGCCGAGCAATTGGCGCTGGCGCGGGTGCGCCACGGTCGCGAAGTCGGTTATCTCACCGACGGCTTCGCGCTGAAGTCGCTGACCCGCACCATGCTCGGCGCCTTGCGCGAGCGCACCGTGCTGTCGATCGACGGCGAGAGCCATGCCGGCGCCGATGCCGCGCCCGAGCAGATCCGCTTCTGCGCCACGCAGGCGCTGGCCGCCGTCGCGATTGCGGACGATGCCGAGATCCGCTGGCTGTCGGCCGAGCAGAGCAACAGCTCGCTGATCGTCGGCGACAAGGCGGTGTTCAAGCTGCTGCGCCGCGTCTCCGCCGGCATCAATCCGGAGATCGAGATTGGCGAGCGCCTGACCAGCATCGGTTATGCCAACGCCGCCCCGCTGCTCGGCCACGTCACCCGCGTTGACGTGCAGGGCGGGGAGACCACGCTGGCGCTGCTGCAGGGCTTCGTGCGCAACCAGGGCGATGCCTGGCGCTGGACCCTGGATCACCTGGCGCGCGGCGCCGAAGAGTACGCCGCCGCGCAGGACGATGCCGCGCGGCACGAAAGCGTGGCCGGCTACGACGCCTTCGCCGAGGTGGTCGGCCGGCGCCTGGCGGAATTGCACGACGTGCTGGCCCAGCCCACCGACGCCGCTGCGTTCGCGCCGCAGGCGGTGGACGTCGCCGCGGCGCAGCGGGTGGTTGCGGGCGTGGCGCACGAGGTGCAGGCGATGTGGGACACGCTGGTCGCGCATCGCGACGTCAGCGACGACGGCGAGCGCGCCGCCGTGGACGCGCTGCTGGCGGAACGGCCGCGCCTGGACGCGTGGCTGCAACAGGCCCCGGCCTTGCTCGACGGTGCGTTGCTGACCCGCGTGCACGGCGATTTCCACCTCGGCCAGATCCTGGTCGCGTTCGACGACGTGGTGCTGATCGACTTCGAAGGCGAGCCAGCCAAGTCGCTGGACGAACGCCGCGCCAAGGCCAGCCCGCTGCACGACGTGGCCGGCTTCCTGCGCTCGCTGGATTACGCCAGCGAAGTCTCCGCCCGCGGCGAAGAAGGCACCGCCGCGCGCGCCGGCGTCGGCCTGGACAGCGCGCTGGATGCGTTCCTGTCGGCATTCCGCAGCCGCGCCAGCGCCACCTTCCTGTCCGCCTACCGCAAGGTGCTCGACGCCAGCCCGCACCCGTGGGTGGCACCGGCCGCCTTCGAGGCCACCACCTTGTTGTTCCTGATCGAGAAAGCCAGCTATGAAATTCGCTACGAGGCTGCTAACCGCCCGGCCTGGATCATGGTGCCGATACAGGGACTGTTGCGCATACTCGAACGCTTTCCTGCGCCTGAGGAGGCGATTCGATGAGTGATGTCGGCCACACCTGGGACGAAGCAACGCTGCGTGCGTTCGCCAACGCCCGCCACGGCGATCCGTTCGCCGTGCTCGGTGCGCACCGCATCGGCGACGCGCGCGTGCTGCGCAGCCACCTGCCCGGCGCCGAAGCGGTGACCGCGGTGCTCGAAGACGGCCGCGAGGTGCCGCTGCAGGAAGGCCCCAGCCCCGGCTTCTTCGCCGCCACGCTGCCCGACGACGGCCGCTATCGGCTGCGCATCCGCTGGCCCGGCGGCGAACAGGAGACCGAGGACGCCTACGCGTTCGGCCCGCAGCTGAGCGATTTCGACCTGCACCTGATTTCCGAAGGCCATCACCTGCACCTGGCCGACGCGCTGGGCGCCAACGTGGTCGAGGTCGACGGCGTGCGCGGCACCCGCTTCGCGGTGTGGGCGCCCAACGCCACCCGCGTGGCGGTGATCGGCGATTTCAACAGCTGGGACGCGCGCCGCCACCCGATGCGCCTGCGTCACCAGGCCGGCGTATGGGAGCTGTTCGTGCCTGGCGTCGAGGCCGGCGCGCACTACAAGTACGCCTTGCGCGGCCCGCGCGGCGAAGACCTGCCGGCCAAGGCCGACCCGGTCGCGCGCCGCGCCGAACTGGCGCCGGGCACCGCCTCGATCGTGCCCGATCCCACCCCGTTCCAGTGGCGCGACGACGCCTGGATGGCCTCGCGCGCGCGCCGCCACGGCCCGAACGCACCGCTGAGCGTGTACGAGATCCACGCCGGCTCGTGGATGCACGCCGATGACGGCAGCATGCTCGACTGGGACGCGCTGGCCGAGCGCCTGATTCCCTACGTCGCCGACATGGGCTTCACCCACATCGAACTGATGCCGGTCACCGAGCATCCGTTCGGCGGCTCCTGGGGTTACCAGCCGCTGGGCCTGTTCGCGCCCACCGCGCGTTTCGGCTCGCCCGACGGCTTCGCCCGCTTCGTCGACCGTTGCCACCGCGAGGACATCGGCGTCATCGTCGACTGGGTGCCGGCACATTTCCCCACCGACGCCCACGGCCTGGCCCATTTCGACGGCACCTCGCTGTACGAACACGCCGACCCGCGCGAAGGCTTCCACCGCGACTGGAACACGCTGATCTACAACCACGGGCGCCGCGAAGTCTCCGGCTTCCTGATCGCCAGCGCACTGGAATTCCTGCAGCGCTACCACGTCGACGGCCTGCGCGTGGACGCGGTCGCCTCGATGCTGTATCGCGACTACAGCCGCAATGCCGGCGAATGGGTGCCCAACATCCACGGCGGCCGCGAGAACTACGAGACCATCGCCTTCCTGCGCCGGCTCAACCAGGTCGTCGCCGAACACGCGCCGGGCGCCATCACCATCGCCGAGGAATCCACCGCCTGGCCCGGCGTCACCGCCGACCTGGCGCATGGCGGGCTGGGTTTCAACTACAAGTGGAACATGGGCTGGATGCACGACAGCCTGCACTACATCGAACTGGACCCGATCTACCGCCGCTACCACCACGGCGAACTGACCTTCAGCATGGTCTACGCGTATTCCGAGCGCTTCATGCTGCCGATCTCGCACGACGAAGTGGTGCACGGCAAGCGCTCGCTGCTCGGGCGCATGCCCGGCGACGACTGGCAGCGCTTCGCCAACCTGCGCGCTTACTTGGGCTACATGTACACCCACCCAGGGCGCAAACTGCTGTTCATGGGCTGCGAAATCGCCCAGCCCACCGAGTGGAACCACGACGCCGCGCTGCCCTGGCACCTGCTCGACGATCCGCGCCACCGCGGCATCCAGCGCCTGGTCCGCGACCTCAACCGCCTGTACGCCGAACACCCCGCGCTGCACGCGCGCGACGACACCCCAGACGGCTTCGCCTGGGTCATCGGCGACGACGCCGGCAACAGCCTGTTCGCCTACCTGCGCACCGCCCAGGGCAGCGACACCCCGCTGCTGGTGCTGGCCAACCTCACCCCGCTGGTGCACCACGGCTACCGCATCGGGGTTCCCCGAGGCGGCCGCTGGCGCGAACTGCTGAACTCCGACGCCGAGATCTACGGCGGCAGCAACACCGGCAACGGCGGCAGCGTGCGCACCGAAAACATCGGCGCCCATGGGCATCCGGCCTCGCTGTCGCTGACCATCCCGCCGTTGGGGGTGTTGGTGTTGGGGTTGGAAGACTGAGGATGGATTGAGGGCGGGGAAGGGGAGCCAGGTCCGGACGACAAGTGACGGCGCGGCGCCGTCCGACCCTTCGTCGCCGTCCCATCAGCAAAGGCGTCGCCCGCCGCGTCTACCGCGGCGGGCAGACAGCGCGCCACCGCGGACGTTAAACTCACGCCCGCCTCGGCGCCTTCCTCTGCATGCACGCCAGAGGCGCCAAGCCGGCGGCCGACGCATCGCCCGCCCGCTCCGGACGCTTCCGGGCCTATAGCTCAACGGTTAGAGCAGAGGACTCATAATCCTTTGGTTCCAGGTTCGAATCCTGGTGGGCCCACCAATAAGCCGTGGCGCGCGCAACGCCATCCAGGGTGCTCGCGTCATGCGGAGGGGCCACTGGCGCAATGCGCTTGCTGTGCAGCGGCAGCCGGCAGCGTGATCGCATGAACGGCTACGCGTCGCTGCCGGCATGCGTTGCCCGTGCCGCGCCGCCGCTGCCGGGCGAACGGCGGCTCAAGCGGCTCGGGCTTGATCTAGATCAACGCATCGCCTGAGCCGGCAGCCTATAAAGATTCTCAGCAAGAGTCCGGCAGCGTCGGGCATGCGGATCCCCGCAACATGGCGAGGATCCGCCATCCGGACGCCGGCTCTTCCGAACTCCATTCCCAAGGAATCGCTCATGGGCATCGCGCTCGCTCCAGAACAATTGCTGTCTTCCCTCGAGAAGGTGATGGTGATCTCCACCACCGACCTGCAGGGCACCATCACCTATGCCAACGACCTGTTTTGCCAGCTGACCGGCTTCGCGCGCGAAGAGTTGATCGGGCAGCCGCACAGCATCGTGCGTCACCCGGACGTGCCCAAGGCGGTCTACAAGGACATGTGGGACACGATCAAGGCCGGCAAGGTCTGGACCGGCATCGTGCCGAATCTGGGCAAGGGCGGCGTGCTCTACGTGGTCGATACCACCGTGCAGCCGTTGTACGACGAGCAGGGAAATATCAACGCTTACATCAGCATCCGCCGCGTGGTCAACGATCTGATGACGAACTTCGAGGCGGTGGAAGCGGCGAAGGAATACTTCGACGACTACTACGCCGGCAAGTGATCGCTGCGCCCCCCATCGCGCGCGTGCTGGTCGGCTACGGCTCCGAATCGGGCAATGCGCGCGCACTCGCGCAACGCCTGGGCACGCAAGCGTTCCTGCAGCCGCACGGTCCCGTGGTGTTGGCGCTGGACGAGATCGATCTCGCCAGCCTGGGGCCGCACGATGCCCTGCTGATCGTCTGCAGTTCGTTCGGCGACGGTGAGCCGCCGGGCAACGCCGAACGCTTCCTGGACGCGCTCAGGCAGACACGGACGTTGCCGGACCTGCGCTATGCGGTCTTCGGCCTGGGCGACACCGCCTATCCGCGCTTTTGCGGCTTCAGCAAGACGCTCGACGCGCTGCTCGCCGAGCGGCTGGCGACCGCCCTGGTCAACAGGGTCGATGCCGATGCCAACTACGCTGCCTTCTTCGAGCGCTGGCTGCCCGTGCTCGAGCGGGTGTTGCATGGCGACCTGCAGGCAGGCCGCGACCTGCACCTTCAGGTCAAGGCCTATGGCGAGGCCAACGCGTTCGCGGCCACGGTGATGGAGCGACGCAGGCTCAGCGCCAGCGATCCGGCGGCCTGGCATGTGCGCCTGGATATCGCCGGCAGCGGCATCGTCTACCGGGCCGGTGACACGTTGCATGTGGTGCCGGAGAACGACGAGGACCTGCTCGGACGTCTGGCGTCCTGGTACGGGCAACCCGAGGCAGTACCGACTCTGCGCGGCAAGGAGTTGCGCCAGATCGGCAAGCCGCTGTTGCGCGAGCTGGCGCGGCTGGGCGGGAGCGAGATCCTCAAGGGCCTGACCAAGATCAGCCAGCGCGCCGCGCTGGAAGCGTATCTGTACGGGGCGGACCTGCTCGACGTGCTCGAGGATCACTGCACGCCCGACACGGTTCCGCTGGCGAGCCTGGCCGACCTGTTGCCTGGATGCCTGCCGCGCGCCTATTCGATCGCGTCGCGGGCAGATCCGGACAGCCTGGACCTGTGCGTGCGCGAAGTGCGCTATACGCGCGGCGGCCGTGTTCGCAGTGGCGTCTGCACCGGCTGGCTGTTGAGCGATCGCGCCGAACGGGTACGTATCTTCAGCCGGGCCAATCCGGGCTTCCACCTGCCGCCCGATCCGGGTTGCCCGCTGATCCTGATCGGCACCGGGACCGGCGTCGCGCCGCTGATGGGTTTGATGCGCGAAGCCGCCGCCAGCGACGGGCGCCGCGAGATCTGCCTGATCTTCGGCGAGAAGCGCCGCGAGCAGGATTTCCTCTATCGCGACGAACTCGAGGCGCTGCGCGACGGCAAGGTGCTGGACCGTCTGATCACCGCCTTCTCGCGCGACACCGACGCGAAGTACTACGTGCAGGACGCCATGGCCGAACACGGCGACTATCTCGCCGGGCTGCTGCGGCGCGACGCGCACATCTATCTGTGCGGAAACAAGCGACACCTTGAGGGCGTGGTGGAGCAGGCCGTAGGTGGGCTGATAGATGCGGACGCATCGCAGCAGGCTCCCTGGCATGCGCTGTCAGGGCAAGGGCGGCTGCACCGCGAGCTGTATTAGTCTTCGCACGCGGCCGGCAGGGCGGCCGCCGCATGGCGCGGCGTCAGCCGAAGCGGACCGGCACGCCCTGGCGGTCGAATGCGGCGAAACGGTCGATGCGGCCTTCGTTGATCGCATTGACCATGAAGCGCAGCGGCTGCATGGCCTCGTCGGCCGAGGGCGTCACGCCTGCGCGTCCAGCCAGGCCGCCGACGAACAGCAGATCCCACGCGATGCCGGTCCGTTCCGATTCGGCGAGCAATGCCTGGAACGACGCGATCTCCGCAGGCAGTTTGTCCACGCACAGCACGGGTGCAAGAGTGCCGCCCTGCCCCGATCGGTGTTGCTGCCGCTGCACCTCGGTCGCCGAGGCAGGCAGGTCGGTGCGAACGAAGACCAACAACAGGCGTTGCGGCTCCTGCTGAGCGCCGGCGGCCCGCAACAGGTCGGAAAAACTGGTCAGCATGGTGTGCTCGTGGGTGATGGCGGTCGCCTACAGCATGCACGCGGCAACCACAGGGTTTCTTGATCAAGATCATGGTGCACGCCGGTCGCATGCCCAAAGCTATGCGCAGTGGGAACAGGGGCGGAAGGCGGAGGGATCTCGTCGCCGCGCGGCCAGCCAGTGAATCAGACGAGCGAGCACAGATGATGGGCAGCCTCACCGACGGCTACGGGCGCAGCTTTCCCTATCTGCGCCTGTCGCTGACCGAAGCCTGCAACTACCGCTGCAGCTACTGCCTGCCGGACGGCTACCGCGCCGACGGCGCATCCCGCTTTCTCGGGATCGCGGAAATCCGGCGGCTGGTAGGCGGTTTTGCCGCGCTGGGAATGCACAAGATCCGCCTGACCGGCGGCGAACCCAGCCTGCGCAAGGACCTGCCGGCGGTGATCGCTGCGGTGTCGGCGGTGCGCGGTGTCCGCAAGATCGCCTTGACCACGAATGGTTGCCTGCTGCCGCGGCACGTGCGCACATGGCGCGAGGCCGGGCTGACCGCGCTCAACGTCAGCATGGACAGCCTGGATGCTGGACGCTTCCACGCCATCACCGGCCACGATCGCTTTGCCGAGGTCTACGAAGGCATCGAACAGGCGCTGACGCTGGGATTGGAGTCGGTCAAGGTCAACGCGGTGCTGCTGCGCGGCTGCAACGACGATGAGCTGCCGTGTTGGCTGGATTATCTGCGCGAGCGCGCGCTGAGCGTGCGCTTCATCGAACTGATGCGCACCGGCGACAATCTGGCGTATTTCGAGCGTCACCATCTGCGTGCGGAGGAGCTCGAGCTGCGCTTGCAGGCGGCGGGGTGGCGCCTGCGCGTGCGCGCCGCCGACGCCGGGCCGGCGCGGGAGTACGCGCATCCCCAGTTCCGCGGCACCATCGGCGTGATCGCACCGTACTCGAGGGATTTCTGCACCGGTTGCAACCGCTTGCGGGTCACTGCGCGCGGCGATCTGCGGCTGTGCCTGTTCGGCGACTTCGGCATCGCGCTGCGGCCGTTGCTGCAGTCCGATGCGGACCACGATGCGCTGGTGATGCGTATCGCCACGCAGTTGGGGCTCAAGGCGGCCGGACACGGCCTGCACCAGGGACATACGGGCCTGACCCCGCACCTGGCATCGATCGGAGGTTGAAACCATGAACGGCGATTCCGCAGCGGCCTTCCACATGGCCGACATCCGCGACAAGCGTCCGACCGCGCGCCGTGCGGTGGCGGTCGGCGAGCTGATGGCCGGGCCACTGGCGTACCCGATGATCGTCGCACGGCGCCTGCCCAAGGGCGACGCACTGGCGTTGGCGGAAGTCGCCGGCCTGCAGGGCGCCAAGTCGGCTTCGACGCTGATGCCGCTGTGCCATCCGTTGCCGCTGGAGCTGGTACGCACGTTGTGCGTGCCGGTACCGGAGCGGTATGCGATCCGCGTGTACTGCGAGTGCGCCAGCCAGGCGCGTACCGGCGTGGAAATGGAGGCGCTGGCCGGCGTCAGCGCGGCGTTGCTGACGCTGTACGACCTGAGCAAGCCGGTCGAACCGGCGCTGACCTTTGGCGGCGTCCGCCTGTTGTTCAAGGAGGGCGGCAAGCGCGGACTGTGGCGGCATCCGGATGGCATGAGCGAGTCCGAGCAGGCGCGCTTCCGGCCGCGCGCGCCGCTGGCGCTGGACGGCGTGCCGTGCGCAGTGCTCACGCTCAGCGACCGTGCCGCCGGCGGCCTCTATGCGGATGCGTCCGGCCCGGTACTGGTGGATGGGCTGCGGCATCTGGGCGCGCAGGTGTCCGCGAGCGAGGTGCTGCCCGACGGCATCGAGCCGCTGGCCACGCGCCTGCGCGCATTGGCGGACGCGGGCGTGCGGCTGTGCCTTTGCACCGGCGGTACCGGGCTGGGTCCGCGCGATCTGACCCCGGAGGCCTTCGCATGCGTCGCCGACCGCCGTGTCGAGGCGCTGGCGCAGATGCTGCGCACGCTCGGCGCGCAACATACGCCGCTGGCCTGGCTCAGCCGTGCCGAGGTCGTGCAGGTAGGCCGGATGCTGGCGTTCGCGTTGCCCGGAAGCCCGCGCGCGGCGGCGCAATGCATGGACATCCTTGCGCCGGTGCTCGGCCACGCGCTGCGCATGCTCGATGGAGGGCGGCATCCATGATCGGCTATGCGCAGGCGCTGTCGATGGTGCGCGAGGCGGTTCCGTTGCTGGGGATGGAGGCCGTGCCGGCGATTGCGGCCGAAGACCGGGTGCTGGCCGAGCCGCTGGTCAGCGCCGCTGCGCTGCCGCCGTTCGACAACTCGGCGATGGACGGGTTCGGCGTGCATGCCAGTAGCGCGGGACTGGCTGCCGGTGTGGAACTCGCCGTGCGCGGCTGGCAGGCGGCCGGCGATACGCAATGCCGCGCCGGCGATGGCGCCTGGGAAATGATGACCGGCGCGCCCGTGCCTGCCGGGCTGGATGCGGTGATTCCGGTGGAGCAGGTGGAGGTGCTTGCACGGGCCGAGGGCCGGCCGCTGGCGATCCGCCTGCTGGCCGCGGTGCAGCCGGGCCAGCACGTGCGCCGCAGTGGCGAGGACGTCTGCGTGGGCGAACCGGTGCTGCCCGCCGGCGAGCGCCTGGGTGCGCCGCAGACCACCATGCTGGCAGCGCTGGGCGTGGCGCAGGTGCTGGTGCGGCGGCGTCCACGGGTGGCGGTGATCGCCACCGGGCGCGAACTGGTGGGCGATCCGGCACAGCCGTTGGCCTCGGGCCAGATCCGCGACAGCAACCGTCCATTCCTGGCCGCGCAACTGCGCGCGGCGGGTGCCGAGGTGGTCTGGCAGGGCATCGTCGGCGACGAACCTGCGCAGTTCCATGCCGCCCTCGACGCTGCGCTGGCAGCGGGCGCCGATGCGGTACTCAGCAGCGGCGCGGTGTCGCAGGGACGCTACGACTTCGTGCCCGAGGCGCTGCGCCAGCGCGGCGCGCGGATCGGGTTCCACAAGGTGGCGATCCGCCCAGGGAAGCCACTGCTGTTCGCCACCCTGGCGGAGGGGCCGCTGTACTTCGGCCTTCCCGGCAATCCAGTGTCCAGCGCGGTAGGCCTGCGCTTCTTCGTCGAACCGGCGCTGCGCGCGATGCTTGGCCTGGCTGCGGAAAAGCCGCTGTGGTTGCCGGCGGGCATGCCGATCGCCAAGCCGGCAGCGCTGCGCTTCCATGGCAGCGGCGTGGTGGCGTGCGATCGCAGCGGGCAATTGCGCGCTGCGATCCTGCCGCAGCAGCACTCGTTCCGGCTGCGGCCGCTGCTGGCGGCCAATGCGTGGCTGGTGGTGCCGGAAGGCGTGGCCGACGTGGCCGCGGACGAACCGGTGCAAGTGTATGGCCTGGGCCATTGGCAGCCCGTGCAACTATCCTGGGAGAAACAGTCATGAAGATTTCGGTGCGCCTGTTCGGCGCGCTTTCCGATTACGCCGCCGGCCAGCCGCTGGAATTCGAACTTGCGGCCGGGCAATGCATGGCCGATCTGCGCGCGGTGCTGCAAGAGCGCCTGGAGGCCACGGTTCCGGGCTTCCGCCCGGCGCTGCTGCGCTGTTCGGCGTTCGCCGACAGCCGGCAGATCCTGCACGAGCGCGATCCGCTGCCAGCCGATGGCGAAGTGGCGGTGCTGCCGCCGGTGAGCGGAGGTTGAGCGGGATGAACGCACATGCAGGCATCCTTCATGCGCAGGTCGTCGATCGCGCGCTGGCGGCGCTGGATCCGGCCGCAGCGATCGATTTCGTATCCGACCCCGGCTTCGGCGGGCTGGCCGTCTTCATCGGCCGCGTGCGCGACTTCAATCATGGCCGCGTCGTGACCGGCATCAGCTACGACATGTTCGATGCGCTGGCGCTCAATGGCTTCGAGCGCATCATGCAGCAGGCGCTGGCCGACATCGGGCCAAAGCTGAAACTGTACGTGGCGCACGCCAGGGGGCGGCTGGCCATCGGCGAACTGGCGGTGGTGGTGGCGGCCGGCTCGCCGCATCGCGACGAAGCGTTCCGCGCGTGCCGGCGGGTGATCGAGGCGGTCAAGCACACCAGCCCGATCTGGAAGCGGGAACACTACCAGGACGGCAGCAGCGAGTGGAGCGAAGGCTGCACCTTGTGCGAATCGGCGCTGGTTCCCGCCTCAACGGCGGACACCGAGCGCGAGTCCGTGCATGCGCATCGCCACGACCGGGATGTCGCCGCGGACGGCATGGCGTTGACCGATGTCTGACGGCGCCATGTGCTGCGGCGCGCGATGCAGTGAGCGTCGATTGTGGGGCCATCCCTTCGCAACCGCTGAGCCGATGCGCCCGGCTGCGCTATCACTGACGTGGAGAAGCGATCCATGAAGCTGCAACACCAGGCACAGACCTTGCGGTTCCGGGTGGACGAGGCGGAGCTGGCCGTGCTGCTGGGGGGCGGAGAAGTGGCGAACCGGTTGTGCATCCCCGGCGGGCCTTCGTTGTGCCAGACGCTGGTATTGGCCGAACTGGAAACGGCGGCGATGGGTGGCACGCCGACCCACTGGCGGGTGGCGCTGCCACGCGCGGCGGTGGAGGCCTACTGCGGGCGATTGCCGTGCCGCGACGGGCTCCAGTTCCAGGCGGCGGCGCAGCAAAACGGCCAAAGCGCGCTGCGGATGGTGTTCGAAGTGGATGTGCGCGACAGCGCGCGGACGCGGACCGGCACCGCACGCGGACGCAATGCCGAAGCGCAGGCCGTGACCGGCATCCAGATCGACTTTTCCGGCGACGGCGCCGTTTGACATTTGTCATGGATATCCGATTGGAGGCGGCGGGATTGATTTCGATCAACGGCCTGGTGCCGCGGTGATGGCTCAATGGCCGTGGGGCGATGGGAGCTGTATCTCCGCATCTGCCGCAAGTCCAATTCATCAGGTGACGGCCATGACTGTTCAAGCAGATGTCGCAACTCACAATCCCGGCGGCGGCCGCGGCCGCATCATCCAGGACTGGCGTCCCGAGGACCCGGCCTATTGGGCAAGCACCGGCCGGCGCATCGCCACGCGCAACCTGGCGATCTCCGTCCCTTCGCTGCTGCTGGCGTTCTCGATCTGGATGCTGTTCTCGGTGGTGAGCGTGAACCTGCCGCGCGCGGGCTTCGCCTTCGACACCAACCAGCTGTTCCTGCTGGTGGCGCTGCCGAGCCTGTCGGGGGCGACGCTGCGGATCTTCTATTCGTTCGTGATTCCGTTGTTCGGCGGGCGCCGCTGGACAGCGCTGTCCACCGCCCTGTTGCTGATCCCAGCGCTGTGGCTGGGCTTCGCGGTGCAGAATCCGAACACGCCGTACTGGGTGTTCGTGGCCATCGCCATCTGCTGCGGCCTGGGTGGCGCGAACTTCTCGTCCTCGATGTCCAACATCTCGTTCTTCTATCCGAAGGCGCGACAGGGCTTCGCGCTGGGCATGAACGCCGGGCTGGGCAACCTGGGCGTGTCGGTGACGCAGTTCGTGGTGCCGCAGGTGATTGCCTTCGGCATCTTCGGCGCGTTGTCTGGCGCGCCGCAACAGGTCAAGGACGGCACGGCACTGTTCCTGCAGAACGCCGGCTTCCTGTGGGTGCCGCTGTTGCTGGCCTGCGTCGTCGCGGCGTGGTTCGGCATGAACGACATCGCCAGCGTGCGCTCGTCCTTCGCTCAGCAGGCGCTGATCTTCCGGCGCAAGCACAACTGGCTGATGTGCTGGCTGTACGTCGGCACCTTCGGTTCGTTCATCGGCTTCTCGGCCGGGTTCCCGATGCTGATGAAGACCCAGTTCCCCGAGGTCAACGCGCTGGCCTATGCGTTCCTCGGCCCGCTGGTCGGCGCACTGACGCGTCCGCTGGGCGGCATGCTGGCCGACCGCCTGGGCGGGGCGCGGATCACCTTCTGGGTGTTCGCGCTGATGGCTGCGGCGGTGTTCGCGGTACTGCACTTCCTGCCCGGCGCGCACGGCGCAGGCAACTTCTTCGGTTTCCTGGCCTCGTTCCTGGCGCTGTTCGTGCTCACCGGCATCGGCAACGGCAGCACGTTCCGGATGATCCCGGTGATCTTCCGCACGCTGCACGAGCGCTGGTCGTCGCGCGCCGATGCGCAGGGCAAGGCCGCGGCGACACGGCAGGCGGGCATCGAATCGGCCGCGGTGGTCGGGTTCTCCGGCGCGATCGGCGCCTATGGCGGATTCTTCATTCCCAAGAGCTATGGCTCGTCGATCGCCCTGACCGGCGGTCCGGAGGCGGCGCTGTACGTGTTCGTCGCCTTCTATTGCACCTGCCTGGCGGTGACTTGGTGGTGGTACTACCGGCGCGGTGCCGAGGTTCCGTGCTGATCCGGCCGCCTGGCCGCGCAACGATTGGAAACACCCAAGCCACGATGCACACATTAGCGATGGGAGAGGCACGATGAGTTATTTCCTGGACCGGCTGCAGTTCTTCAAGCGAGCGCCAGAGCGCTTCGCCGACGGACACGGGGTCACCAAGAGCGAGAGCCGCGAGTGGGAGAACGGTTACCGCGCCCGTTG
Source organism: Xanthomonas sp. WHRI 7945 (assembly GCF_035026585.1). NCBI lineage: Bacteria > Pseudomonadati > Pseudomonadota > Gammaproteobacteria > Lysobacterales > Lysobacteraceae > Xanthomonas > Xanthomonas sp. WHRI 7945. The sequence continues at coordinate 154,877 of NZ_JAYIQP010000001.1, read as the reverse complement.
GCAGTACGACAAGATCGTGCGGTCCACCCACGGCGTGAACTGCACCGGCTCGTGCAGCTGGAAGATCTACGTCAAGAATGGGCTGGTGACCTGGGAGACGCAGCAGACTGACTACCCGCGCACGCGCCCGGACCTGCCCAACCACGAGCCGCGCGGCTGCCCGCGCGGCGCCAGCTACTCCTGGTACCTGTACAGCGCCAACCGGCTGAAGTACCCGCTGGTGCGCGGCGCGTTGCTGCGCATGTGGCGGCAGGCGCGCAAGACGCTCTCGCCCGTGGACGCGTGGGCCAGCATCGTCGAGGATCCGGCCAAGGCCATCGCGTACAAGTCGCGGCGCGGCATGGGCGGCTTCGTGCGCGTGCAGTGGGACGAGGCCAACGAGATCATCGCCGCGTCCAATCTGTACACGGTCAAGGAGTACGGCCCGGACCGGGTGATCGGCTTCTCGCCGATCCCGGCGATGTCGATGGTGTCCTATGCCGCCGGCGCGCGTTACCTGTCGCTGCTGGGCGGCGCCTGCCTGTCGTTCTACGACTGGTACTGCGACCTGCCGCCGGCCTCGCCGCAGGTCTGGGGCGAGCAGACCGACGTGCCGGAATCGGCCGATTGGTACAACAGCCGCTACATCATCGCCTGGGGTTCGAACGTGCCGCAGACGCGCACCCCGGACGCGCACTTCTTCACCGAGGCGCGCTACAACGGCACCAAGACCGTGGCAGTCACGCCCGATTACTCGGAAGTGGCCAAGCTCACCGACCACTGGCTGCACCCCAAGCAGGGCACCGACGCGGCGCTGGCGATGGCGTTCGGCCATGTGATTCTGCGCGAGTTCCACGTCGACAGCCCCTCGCAGTACTTCACCGACTATTGCCGGCAGTATTCGGACATGCCGCTGCTGGTGCGGCTGGAGCGTCGCGCGGATGGACGCCTGGTGGCGGGGCGCTACCTGCGCGCCAGCGACCTGGGCGGCCTGGGCGAGGACAACAACCCGGAATGGAAGACGCTGGCGTGGGACGAAGCCAGCGGCCGCATCGTGGTGCCGAAAGGCTCGATCGGCTTCCGCTGGGGCGAGCAGGGCAAGTGGAACATCGAACAGCAGGACAGCGCCGGCGCTGCGACCCGCTTGCGGCTGAGCCTGAAGGACGATCACGAGGCGATCGAGGCGGTCAGCTTTCCGTATTTCGGCGGCATCGAGAGTGCACCGTGGACAGCGTCCACGTTCCAGGACGTGCTCGAACGCAATGTGCCGGTGCGCCGCCTGCAAGGCGCCGACGGCACGATCGAGGTGACCACGGTGTACGACCTGCTGCTGGCGCAGTACGGCGTGGATCGCGGCTTCGGCGGCGGCAACGTGGCCACCAGCTTTGACGAGGACGTGCCCGGTACGCCGGCCTGGCAGGAACGCATCACCGGGGTGCCGCGTGCCGACGTGATCGAGATCGCGCGCGAATTCGCGCGTACCGCCGACAAGACCCGCGGGCGCAGCATGATCATCGTCGGTGCGGCGGTGAACCACTGGTACCACAACGACATGAACTATCGCGGCCTGATCAACATGCTGGTCATGTGCGGCTGCATCGGCCAGACCGGCGGCGGCTGGTCGCATTACGTCGGTCAGGAGAAGCTGCGCCCGCAGACCGGCTGGCAGCCGCTGGCGTTCGGACTGGACTGGAGTCGTCCGCCGCGGCACATGAACGGGACCTCGTTCTTCTATTTCAATTCGGACCAGTGGCGCTACGAGAAGCTGGAGGTGAAGGAAATCCTGTCGCCGCTGGCGGACCCGAGCAAGTTCACCGGCACCATCGCCGACCTCAACCTGCGCGCGATCCGCATGGGTTGGTTGCCGAGCGCGCCGCAGCTGGACCGCAATCCGTTGCAGCTGACCCGCGAGGCCGAGCGCGCCGGCGTGGCGCCGGCCGAGTACGCGCTGACGAAGCTGAAGGATGGCACGTTGGATTTCGCCTACGCCGATCCGGATTCGCCGCAGAACTTCCCGCGGGTGATGTTCATCTGGCGCTCCAACCTGCTCGGTTCCTCCGGCAAGGGCCACGAGTACATGCTCCGTCACTTCCTGGGCACCCGCCACGGCGTGCAGGGCAAGGACCTTGGCGAGGAGGGCGCGCGCAAGCCGGACGAGGTGAAGTGGCACGACGCGCCGGCCGAGGGCAAGCTCGACCTGCTGGTGACGCTGGACTTCCGCATGTGCACGACCGCGCTGTACTCGGACATCGTGCTGCCCACCGCCACCTGGTACGAGAAGGACGATCTCAATACCTCGGACATGCACCCGTTCATCCACCCGCTGTCCAAGGCGGTGGACCCGGCCTGGGAATCGCGCAGCGACTGGGACATCTTCAAGGGCGTGGCCAGGACGCTGAGCGCGATGGCGCCCGGCGTGCTGGGCGTGGAGCAGGACCTGGTGCTGGTGCCGATCCTGCACGACACCCCCAACGAACTGGCGATGCCGATGGGCGTGACCGACTGGACCAGGGGCGAGTGCGAGGCGGTGCCGGGCAGAACCATGCCGTCGATGACGGTGGTCGAGCGTGACTATCCGAACCTGTACAAGAAGTTCGCCTCGCTCGGCCCGCTGCTGGACAAGCACGGCAACGGCGGCAAGGGCATGAACTGGGATACCCGCGACGAGGTGGCCTTCCTCGGCAAGCTCAACCATACCGTGCTGGAGGACGGCGTCAGCCACGGACGTCCGGCGATCGAGTCGGCGATCGACGCCTGCGAGGTGATCCTGCACCTGGCGCCGGAAACCAATGGCCACGTCGCGGTGAAGGCATGGGAATCGCTGGGCAAGTTCACCGGCCGCGAGCACACCCATCTTGCGGTGGGCAAGGAGCACGAGGCGATCCGCTTCCGCGACATCCAGGCGCAGCCGCGCAAGATCATCTCCTCGCCGATCTGGTCGGGGCTGGAGGACGACCACGTCAGCTACAACGCCGGCTACACCAACGTCCACGAGCTGATCCCGTGGCGCACCCTGACCGGGCGCCAGCAGTTCTACCAGGATCACGAGTGGATGATCGCCTTTGGCGAAGGCTTCATGGGCTATCGCCCGCCTGTGGACACCAAGGCCGCCGCGCCGATGCTCGGGCGCAAGCCGAACGGCAACAAGGAGATCGTGCTGAACTGGATCACCCCGCACCAGAAGTGGGGCATCCACAGCACCTACAGCGACAACCTGATCATGCAGACGCTCTCGCGCGGCGGCCCGATCGTGTGGCTCAGCGAGGACGACGCGCGCAGCGCCGGCATCGTCGACAACGACTGGATCGAGCTGTTCAACGTCAACGGCGCGATCGCCGCGCGCGCGGTGGTCAGCCAACGGGTGATGTCCGGCATGGCGATGATGTACCACGCGCAGGAACGCATCATCAACACGCCCGGGTCGGAGGTCACCGGCACCCGCGGCGGCATCCACAACTCGGTCACACGAGTGGTACTCAAGCCCACCCACATGATCGGCGGCTACGCGCAGCTGTCCTACGGCTTCAACTACTACGGCACCTGTGGCACCAACCGCGACGAGTTCGTGGTGGTGCGCAAGATGGACAAGGTCGATTGGCTGGATGGCGAATCCGCGAAGGTCGCGGCAGGGGAGGTGGCGTGATGAAAGTTCGTGCGCAAATCGCGATGGTGTTGAACCTGGACAAGTGCATCGGCTGCCATACCTGCTCGATCACCTGCAAGAACGTATGGACCTCGCGCGAGGGCGTGGAATACGCCTGGTTCAACAACGTCGAAACCAAGCCCGGCGTGGGCTATCCCAAGGAATGGGAGAACCAGGACAAGTGGAACGGCGGCTGGGTGCGGACCGCCGCCGGCAAGCTGATCCCACGCGCCGGCGGACGTTTCCGGATGCTGGCGAAGATCTTCGCCAACCCCGACCTTCCGCAGATCGACGACTACTACGAGCCGTTCGAGTTCGACTACCAGCACCTGCATACCGCCCCGGACGTCAAGCACCAGCCCACCGCGCGCCCGCGCTCGCTGATCAGCGGCCAGCGCATGGAGAAGATCGAGTGGGGGCCGAACTGGGAGGAAATCCTCGGCACCGAGTTCGCCAAGCGATCCAAGGACCGCAATTTCGACAACGTACAGAAGGAGATCTACGGCGCGTTCGAGAAGACCTTCATGATGTACCTGCCGAGGCTGTGCGAACACTGCCTGAATCCTGCCTGCGTGTCGGCGTGTCCATCGGGCGCGATCTACAAGCGCGAGGAGGACGGCATCGTGCTGATCGACCAGGACAAGTGCCGCGGCTGGCGCATGTGCGTGTCGGCCTGCCCATACAAGAAGATCTACTACAACTGGAAGAGCGGCAAGTCGGAGAAGTGCATCTTCTGCTACCCACGCATCGAGATGGGCGAACCGACCGTGTGTTCGGAAACCTGCGTCGGCCGCATCCGCTACCTGGGGGTGATGCTGTACGACGCCGACCGCATCCAGAGCGCCGCCGCGGTGCCGGCCGAAAAGGATCTGTACCAGGCGCACCTGGACATCTTCCTGGACCCGGAAGACCCGCAGGTGATCGCCGCCGCACGCGCCGAGGGCATCCCGGATAGCTGGCTGCAGGCGGCCAAGGCCTCGCCGGTGTACAAACTGGCGATCGACTGGAAGCTGGCGCTGCCGCTGCATCCGGAATACCGCACGCTGCCGATGGTGTGGTACGTGCCGCCGCTGTCGCCGATCCAGTCGGCGGCCGAGCGCGGCCACATCGGCATGAACGGCGAGCTGCCGGACATCGCATCGCTGCGCATTCCGGTGCGCTATCTGGCCAACCTGCTGTCGGCCGGCGACGAGGCGCCGGTGGTGCGCGCGCTGGAGCGGTTGATGGCGATGCGCGCGTGGCGCCGCGCCAAGAACGTGGACGGCGTGGAAGACCTCGCGGTGCTGCAGCAGGCCGGACTCAGCGTGGCGCAGGCCGAGTCGATGTACCGGTACCTGGCGATCGCCAACTACGAGGACCGCTTCGTGATCCCCACCGCACATCGCGAGTACGCCAACGACGCCTTCGGCGAGCGCGGCGGTTGCGGCTTCACCTTCGGCAATGGCTGCAATGGCGACAGCGCGGCGGACCTGTTCGGCAACCGCAAGCCCACCGGCCACACGGTGCCGTCGCCCAATCGGCGCGGAACCGAGGAGGTGGTGCGATGAGCCTGCTCAAGCTGATCGGCGTGCTGATGGATTATCCGCAGGACGCTCTCTGGCAACACGGCGAGGAACTGCTGCAGGCGGCCGACGATCCGGCCTTGTCGGCGCCGCGCCGCGCCGCGCTGTGCGGCTTCGTGCAGGAGCTGCTGGCCGAGGACCCGCTCGCGGTCCAGGACCGCTGGCTGTCCATGTTCGACCGCGGCCGGGCGATGAGCCTGCTGCTGTTCGAGCACATCCACGGCGAGTCCCGCGATCGCGGCCAGGCGATGGTCGACCTGATCGAAGCCTACCGCAGCAACGGTTTCGAGCTGTCCGCGCGGGAGCTGCCGGACTACCTGCCGCTGCTGCTGGAATACTTGGACCAGCGGCCCGACGCGGAGGCGCGCGACTGGCTGGGCCATGTCGGCCATATCGTCGGCCTGCTGGCGGCGCGCGCCGCCGAGCGCGAGAGCGGCTACGCGCTGCTGTTCGAGCTGCTGCTGGAATACGCCGATGGCGAAGTGAACCTGGCGCTGCTGCGCAAACGTGCCAGCGGCGAGGCGCGCGACGACTCGCCCGAGGCGATGGACCGGTTGTGGGAAGAAGAAGCGGTGCGCTTCGGCGCGCAGGCGCCGGGCGAAGACTGCAAGCCGGTCCCGCGGCCCGTCGCAGGCATCCAGGCCATCAACGAGGTGAAGCCATGAACCACTTGCATCAGTTCGCATTCCAGATCTATCCGTACATCGCGCTGGCGGTGTTCTTCGTCGGCAGCTGGGTGCGCTTCGACAAGTCCATGTACACCTGGCGCACCGGCTCCAGCCAACTGCTGTCCGACCGCGGCATGCGCATCGGCAGCAACTGCTTCCATGTCGGCGTGCTGGCGATCCTGGGCGGACACCTGGTCGGATTGTTGACGCCACACGCGCTGTACGAGCACTTCATCACTGCTCCGCAGAAGCAATTGCTGGCGATGGTCGTTGGCGGCGTGTTCGGCGCGCTCTGCTTCGTCGGCATCGCCATCTTGCTGGTGCGCCGGCTGACCAATCCGCGCGTGCGCGCCACCGGTACCTTCGGCGATACGCTGGTACTGGTGCTGCTGTTCGCACAGTTGGTGCTGGGCATGATCAGTATCGGCTACTCGACGCAACACATGGACGGCGCAGTGATGATCCGGCTCGGCGAATGGGCGCAGCACATCGTCACTTTCCGCTGGGGCGCGGCCGACTACATCAGCGACGTTTCCTGGGTGTACAAGACCCACGTGTTTCTGGGGATGACCCTGTTCCTGATCGCCCCGTTCACCCGCCTGGTGCACGTCTGGAGCATTCCGCTGAGCTACCTGTGGCGTCCGTACCAGGTGGTGCGGCGGCGTCAGGCGCCGCTGAACTACGACAGGAGGCGCTGAACATGGCCGCCACCTTGTCCGTGCCGCGGCGCCTGCCGCTCACCGTGATCGATTCGCAGCAGCCGGTGGCGGAGGAGGCGCACGCGCACCACGACGATGCGGATGCTGGCCCGCGCACGCTGGGCGCGCCGGCGCCGTGCCTGCTGTTCGTCGGCGACACGCCGATCAGCGAGGCGGATATCGCGCAGGAGATGCAGTTCCACCGCGCGATGCGGCCGCAGGTGTCGCGCGCGGCCGCGGCGCGCGCGCTGGTGGTGCGCGAACTGCTGCGCCGCGAGTGCGAGCGCCTGGGATTGGCGGCGCAACTGCCTGCCGACGGGCGCGAATCAGCCGAGGAGGCCACGATACGCATGCTGCTCGAGGGCGAGATCGAGCAGCGGGTGCCGGACGAGCAGGCCTGCGCGCGGTACTACGCGCAGAACGCCGAGCGCTTCCGCTCGCCGGACCGGGTCAAGGCCAGACATATCCTGTTCGCGGCGCCGGCCGACGATGTGGGCGGGCGCCACGAGGCGCGCCGCCGCGGCGAGAGCCTGATTGTCGAACTGCAGCAGCGCCCGGAGTTGTTCGCCGATTTCGCCATGCGCCATTCCGACTGCCCATCGCGCGAGCAGGGCGGCGAGCTGGGCTGGCTGCAGCGCGGGCAGACCACGCCGGAGTTCGACCGCCAACTGTTCCGCCTGCGCCAGGGCCTGGCCGGGTTCCCGATGGAATCGCGCTGGGGCTATCACGTCGTCGTCGTCGACGACATCGAGCCGGGCCTGCCGCAGACCTTCGAGCAGGTGCATCGGCGGATCGCCGACTACCTCGAACTGCAGTCGCGGCAACGCGATCTGCAACGCTACCTGCAGCTGTTGCAGGAACACTACGGGGTGAGCGGCCTGGATGCCATCGAGGCGGAAGCGGAGGCCTGAGCCGGCATGGCCTCCCGCCATCCCTCCAACCGCCCAAGATGCAGGCAGGCGCGCCTGTGCCTTTCACTACGAATGCAGACCATGCGATGAACGCCGTCCTTCCCTCCGCTGCCCAGCAGCGCGCCTTGTGGCTCAGTACCTTCGCCTTCACCACGTGCTTCGCGGTATGGATGATCTTCTCGATCGTCGGCATCCAGATCAAGCAGCAACTGGGACTCAACGACACCCAGTTCGGCCTGCTCATCGCCACGCCGGTACTGAGCGGTTCGCTGATCCGGGTGAACCTGGGCGTGCTGACCGACCAGATCGGCGGCCGACGCCTGCTGACCGCGGTGATGTTGTGCGCGGCGGCGTCCACCTGGCTGCTGACCTATGCGCGCAGCTACCCGCAGTTCCTGTTGGCGGCGCTGTTCGTCGGCATCGCCGGCGGCGCGTTCTCGGTCGGCGTCGCCTACGTCTCCAAGTGGTTCCCGGCGGCGAAGCAGGGCACCGCGCTGGGCGTATTCGGCGCCGGCAACATCGGTGCGGCCGTGACCAAGCTTCTGGCGCCAATGCTGATGGTGGCGGCCGGCTGGACCACGGTGGCGAAGGTATGGGCCGTGGCGCTGGCGGTGATGGCGGTGATCTTCTACCTGTGCACCCAGGAAGATCCCTCGCAGGCCGAACGCAAGCGCTCGGGCGTCAAGCCGATGTCGTTCCGCGAGCAGATGCGGCCGCTGGCGAAGCTGCAGGTGTGGCGCTTCTCGCTCTACTACTTCTTCGTGTTCGGCGCGTTCGTGGCGTTGGCGTTGTGGTTGCCGCGCTACCTGATCGGCGCCTACGGCATGGACATCCGCCAGGCCGGCCTGGTCGCGGCCTGCTATTCGATCCCGGCGAGCCTGTTCCGCATCGCTGGCGGCCTGCTGTCGGACCGCTATGGCGCGCGCCGGGTGATGTACTGGACGCTGAGCGTATCGGTAGTGTGCACCTTCCTGCTGGCGTACCCGGATACCCGTTACGTGATCAAGGGCATCGACGGCGACATCGCCTTCCACCTGGCGGTTGGCGTGGTCCCATTCACCGTGCTGGTGTTCGTGCTCGGCTTCTTCATGTCGCTGGGCAAGGCCGCGGTGTTCAAGCACATTCCGGCCTACTACCCGCAGCACGTCGGCGCGGTCGGCGGCGTGGTCGGCATGATCGGCGGGTTGGGGGGCTTCGTGCTGCCAATCGCCTTCGGTGCGATGAACGACCTGATCGGGGTGTGGACCAGCTGTTTCATGCTGTTGTTCGTGCTGGTGAGCATCGCCCTGGCGTGGATGCACTTCGCGGTCCGGCGCATGGAGCATCGCCAGCATCCCGGCCTGCGCGCGCAGACCGACCTGCCGGAGATCGCCGAGGCCGCCGCCGCAGCGAACGCACCTCTGGCCTGAACCGCCTGCAGCGACGCCTGAGACAGGACGGCGCCCACGGTTGCGGGGCGAGCCGCTCGGTCTGCTGCGCATCCGAGACGTCGGCGCAGCCATTCGCAACACCGCTCGCCCCGGCGCACGGTCGCCACCCGATCGCGATCGTCGCGTTCGAGCGCCGACTTGATCTTGATCAGGGCCTGGCTGGCAAGTGGCCGCTAACGTGTCCGGCATGGAATGCTCCCCGTTCGCGATCGACCGGGCTGCTCTGGCACGCTACCTGCCTGCAGCACCGCACTGGCCGTTGCATCCGCCTTGCGCGCACTACGTCTGCGGCTTCGGCGATGCCGATTTCGCCAAGACGGTGCGGGTCGGCAACGACCACCTGATCCCGCGCTCGCTGACGTTGTGCTTCGGCGCTCCGCGGGGCGGGTCGCCGATCGCGCCGGGCGAGTACCTGCACTGCCTGTTGCGCGCGCTGGCGCGGAGCGCGGCGCTGTTCGACGAGGATCGCGAAGTGCTGTACATCGTGCTGGGCGAAGGCTTGCCCGAGCTGATCGGCTGCGGCGGCGTGGCGCGCTTGCTCAATGCGATCCCGCAGTCGCTGCGCACGGTCGCACGCGCGGACGTGGCCGTGCTGTTGCGGCCAGGCAATTCGGTGGCGGCGCGTTCGCTGGTGGCCGCGGGCTGTACCCGCGGGGTACTGCTCGACGACGGCACCGCGTCCGCGGCGTCGCGGCTGGCCGCGCGCGAGGCAATCGCCGGCGCCGGCTTTGCCGCCACCGGTCACGTGCTGGCCGGATACCCGGATGCCTTGCGGCTGGAGGAGGTATTGTCGTGGCGACCGGATCGGGTGGGACTGGCCTGGCTGGCGGCGGTCGGTCCCACGCTGCCGCGCCTGCTGGCCGATGCGGTGCAACGGCTCGGCGAGGCCGGCTATGCGCCTGCCGGGGCGGACACCTTCGCCGTGGCGTCCAGCCCGCCCTGGCGCCGCGGCAGCCGTGCGCAGTATTGCGACCTGACCGGAACGGTGCGCGCCGAGCGCACCGACCTGATCGGCATCGGTGCGGGGGCGGAGAGCCAGCTGGGCGAGGTGTTCTGCCAGGCGATCGGCGATCCGGCGCGCTGGTGCGCGGCCGTCGCCGCCGGGCGGCTGGGCATCGAGCGCGGGCTGGTGCAGTCGCAGGACGAGGCCATGCGCGCGGAGATCATGCAGTCGCTGGCCTGCGACTACCGGCTGGATGCGCGGGCGACGCAACGCACCGATGCCATGCCGTTCCACGACGAATTCGCGCTGGCGCTGGCGCGGCTGCGACCGCTGGAGGAGCAGGGGCTGGTCAGCTGGAACGACCAGGTGCTGTCGCTGTCATTCACCGGCGCGCTGCTATGGCGTATCGTTGCCGCATGTTTTCAGCATCCAGCGTCGGCTCCCTAGCCGGTAACCCGTCGCCGCATTGCGGCAGCCCCGTTCGCGTGTCCAGGTGCGGCCGATGACGTCGTCCGCTCCCCCGCTCAATCCGGCCGCGTCGAGCGATGGCGACGAGCTGCGCTTCTGCTCGACCTGCGCGTTCTCCGATGCCTGCATCTCGCAGGGCTACGACAAGTCGATGCTTTCCGAACTGCATGTGCTGGTGGATCATGTCGGCCCGTTCCATGCCGGCGACTACATCTTCCGCACCGGCGAGGAATTCCGCGCCATCGCCGCGGTCCGGGCCGGCATGGTCAAGACCTTCGTCAACGACAGCAACGGCAACGAGCAGGTACTGGGCTTCAGCCTGCCGGGCGAAGTGATCGGGCTCAACGCGATCCATTCCTCGCGCTTTCCCTGCAACGCTGTGGCGCTGGACACGGTGCTGCTGTGCCAGTTCTCCTTTCCCAAGATGACCCTGCTGGCCTCGCGCATGCCCGGCCTGCAGGCCAAGCTGTTCAGCCTGCTCAGCGCGGAGATCGGCAAGGCGTCGATGCTGGCCGCCGACTACCGCACCGAAGAGCGCATGGCCGCATTCCTGCTCGACCTGTCGCGGCGCTACGCGCAGCGGGGCTTCTCGGCCACGCGTTTCAACCTGACCATGGCGCGCACCGAGATCGCCAACTACCTGCGCATGGCGCCGGAAACGGTCAGCCGCGTGCTGCGCCGGCTCGGCGACGACGGCATCATCGCGATCAAGCAGCGCGAAGTGGTGTTGCGCGATCCGGCGCGGCTGGAGGCGTTCGCATCCGGCGGGGGGAGCCCGTAGCCGGATGCTCCTAGATCGCGTCGCTCGCGGCGCGGCCAGCGACACGTGCCGCATGCGCTGTCCTGTGCGCTCCTGCAATGCACGAATGTGAGCCCCGGTCCGCTTGACTGCGGTCAAGGCGGTGCCGCGTACCGCGGCCTACAGTGTCGGTGTCCCGGATGCGACCGCAGTTGCGCGGCGCGACGGTGCATGCACGAGAGACCGCCATGTCCATCCATTCCGAAACGCCGCTGACGGCGGAACGTATCGCACTGATGCAGGCCGCGTTGCGAACCACCGATCCTGGCGCCGAACTCAGCATCGATCGGGCCAGCGGCCAGCTCGACATCGTGACCTCGCTGCCGGCGCACGAGGTGCTGGCGGTGCTCGGCAGCTTCGGCGCGAAGCCCGAACTGGTCGCCGATGGCGATGCGCCAGCGGACGGTGGCGGCTGCTGCGGGTGCTGTGGCGGATGAACGCGCGGCGGCACGCTGCATCCGCGCGCGCCACCGCCACGTCGGTTGCGTCACCACCTAGGCACACGAGCGCACTCCACCCGCCGGTACCGCGCCGGCTGCCGATCTGTCCCAACCGCAACGGCAGCGCCATGCGGCAATGCCTGATCTGCGATGTCGGCGCGCTCTGCCTGGCGCGTGGTCACGAGCAGCGTGTGCACGACATGCACCTGCACGTCGTGCACAGCGGCCCGTACCCGGCGGGCGCGTGCCTGTTCCACGAAGGCGATCCGATGTTGGCGTTGCTGGTGGTGCGCAGCGGCACGGTCAAGCTGGTCGTCGGCGCGCCGTCGAGCGAGGAACAGATCCTCGGTTTCGCGATGCCCGGAGACGTGATCGGGCTGGACGCCATCCACGCCGAACGCCACGGCTGCAGCGCGCGCGTGCTCGAGGCCACATCGCTGTGCCGCCTGCCGCTGGCCACGGTCACGCGGTTGACCGAGACCGTTCCCGGCCTGCAGCGCAACCTGTTGGACCTGCTCAGCCGCCGCCTCGATCGGAGTACCCGCCTGCTGATCGGGCGCTACGAGGCAGACCAGCGCCTGGCCGCCTTCCTCATGCTGCTGTCGCAGCATGCGCAACGGCGCGGGCTGTCCGCGCAGCGGCTGCACCTGGGAATGCCGCGCACGGACATCGCCAACTACCTGCGGCTCACTCCGGAAACCGTGAGCCGCACATTCCGGCGCTTGCAGTTGCGGCGGCTGATCGAGGTGAGCAGGCGCGAGCTGCAACTGCTCGACCTGGCGGCGTTGCATCAGATGGGTGGCGCACTGCTGCCGGCCTGACGCGCCATAGTGTGCCATGGAGCGCCGGTTGGCCTTTGGCGACGTGGGATTTGCGAAGCATGCCAGTGGCGCGTCCCGCCCGCGATGGTGCGCTCAGCCGCCCTTGCCGTCGGGGCGCGGACTCAGGTAGATGCGGCCGATCCGGGCTACCCAGGGAGCCAGCGCCAGCAGCCAGCCGACGGCGGCCGCCACCTGCCAGCGCAACGGGTCCGGTGTCAGTTCGGCGACGACCCGCATCGTGGCCACACCCTGGATCGCGGCGAACGCGAACCAGGCCACCGGCGGCATCGTCAGCGGGCGGCCGGAATGGCCCTGCGTCACCCGCGTCACCATCGCCACCAGCAGGCTGCCGAACAGGCCGATGGACAAGGCGTGGATCGGCCCACGGCCCAGCAACAACTGCCCGGTGAGCAGACAGCCCACGCTCTGGACCACGTATAGCGCGTAGGTGACCGGCAACCAGGCCATGCCGATGAACAGCGCGGCCAGCAGACCGGGCATGCAGCCGCGCGGCCACCAGCGCCATAGCGCGTACGCGGCGAGCGCGAGCGCAGGCGCGTCGGCCAGCCATAGCCAGGCGTCGGCGCCGGCCAGGGCCAGCGCCAGGTGCGCGAGCAGCGTTGCCCACATCGCAGCCAGCCACCACAGTGGGCGCCACGCCACGTAACCCGGCACCGCGTTGCCGGCGAAGAACGGGAACATGCGATGGGCGACGCTCAGGTACAGCGGCAGCAGCAGGCCGAAGCTGCCCAACGCGATGTTGGCGGCCATCAGCCTGCTCTCGCCGGCGGCCACGCCCGCGAACGCCAGCAGGCCCAGCCAGCCCAGCAGCAACGCCGCGTAGCACGAGTATGCGTGCCAGGTGCGGCCGCGCTCGGCCTTCAGCAGCCCGCCCAGCACGACCAGCGCACCGCTCCAGCCGGCGATGGCCAGCGCCAGTCCCAACCACAGGCCCGGCGCCCAGCCCAGCATCGCCAGCAGCAGCGCCGCCTGTCCGCCGAACAGCCCGGCGCCGATCGGCACATAGTGTCGGCGCGGCAGTTCCGGCAGTCCCATCCAGCGCGGGAACACGGTCAGCAGGAAGCCGAAAACGAAACTGGGCAGCACCAGGTACTGCATCGCCAATGCATGCAGCCAACCGGCCGGCAACGGCGGTTGCGGCAGCGCCCAGCCGCCGTGCAGGCCGGCCAGCCATAGGGCCCACCAAGCCATCAGCAGCAACAGGTTGCCTGCGCCGACGAAGAACAGCAGTCGATGCGGCGCGCGCGCCAGCATGGCCGGAGAAGGATGCTCATGGGACGCGGGTAGGTTAGGCATGGCCGCTAGTTTCCGGTCGCGACCCGTGCGTGTCCTTGACCTTGGTCAGGCGCCGCCGCGATACCTGGCGGCGTCCGGTAGGAGGCGCTCGCGACTGCGTCGTTAGTGAGTCAAATTGCGAGTCAAAGTGGTGGGCCGTCCTGATGAATTTTTAATTCTTACAATGGCTTGTAGGGTTAATTCGGTTGCTGGTGGGCCACCAACAAGCGGTCCCACGGACGCCTGGTTACGGTGCTGCACGATCTCCTGCCGAGCCTGCCAGCCGATCACGCAAATCTGCTTGGCGGCCGGGGCGCACGAAGAACACTGGAGCAGACGTGAGGGCTGCGTTTGACGTGGCCCGACTTCGTTGCGCGGCTCTGTCTCAGCCTTCCAGCGCCAGCGGCACCACGCGCTGCAGCAGAGCTTCGACCAGGGCCGGGTCGAAGTCCGGTTCGCGCGCAGCCATCAGGGCCAGGCCGTCGGAAAAGCACTGGATCATGGCCGCGGCCAGTTCCAGTTGGTCCGCAGCACGGCTTCGTCCTTGCTTGGCGTCGCGCTGCTGCAGCCAGCCCACGACCATCTGGCGCATGTCTCGGCCGTTGCGCTGCAGGTCGCGCGCGACGTGGACATCGCGCATGCCCAGCGCGGTGATCTCGCTCTGCAGGCCGACATGGAACGCGCTGACCTTGCGGCTGCGCCACAGTTCGAAGGCCGATTGCAGCGTGTCGGCCAGGTCGTCCGCGGCCTGGATCCGCGCCAGGCCCTGGCGACTTTCCTCCAGGTGCTGCTCGATCAACGCCAATACGATCGCGCGTTTGTTCTGGAAGTAGTGGTAGGGCAGGCCGGTACTCAGGCCCGCGCGCGCTGCGATCTTGGCCATCGACGCGGCCTCGAAACCGTCTTCGATGAAGCACTCGCGCGCGGCGTCGAGGATGCGCTGGCGCTTCTGCCTGGCGTAGTCGTTTTCCGAAGCGGCGTCGCTGCTGGCGAATGAAGGCATGGATTCGCTCGCACGTGGGAGTGACGCCGATGGTAGCCCAGGGAAGTGCGTTGAACGGTCATTCAACTGTCAACGGCGGCTCGCAAGATTGCCGGCTATTCCCACCCCCTTCAGGAACCACCACGATGCGTCATCCTCTTTCCCGCGCCGTCGCCCTGGCGCTGGCCGCGTTGGTCGCCGGGCCGGTGTTCGCGCAGGAAGCCCCGCAGGAAGCCGCGACCCGGCAGGCGTCCGATCCGGTCACGCTCGACCAGGTCGTGGTGAGCGCGCAGAAGCGCGTGACCAACCTGCAGGAAACGCCGATCTCGGTATCGGTGCTCAACGACGAGGAACTGAAGGATCGCAGCGCGATTTCCCTCGGCAGCCTGGCCGACGGTTCGATTCCCTCGCTGCGTATCGCGCCGTTCGCCACCCGCAGCTCGGCGCTGAACATCGGCATCCGCGGCATCGGCGCCAGTGGCGATGCCAACCAGCCGGCGCGCGACCAGGGCGTGGGCGTGTACGTCGACGGCGTGTTCCTCGGCCGCGCCCAGGGGTTGGGGACCGCGCTGTACGACGTGGAACGCATCGAGGTGCTGAAGGGGCCGCAAGGCACGCTGTTCGGCCGCAATACCGAAGGCGGCGCCATCAGCATCGTGACCAAGGCGCCGACCGGCGAGTTCGGGCTGAGGACCAACGTCGGCGTCTCCAATTACGATGGCTACAGCAGCGGCATGCACCTGGATCTGCCGCGCGTGGGTGACGTCAGCTTCAAGATCGACGCGGTGCAGGCGCATCGCGGCGGCACCACCGACAATCCGATGCGCGGCCAGGAGGACTTCAACGGCTACGACAAGCGCGGCGCGCGCCTCAGTGCGCTGTGGCAGCCGAGCGACAGCTTCGAGGCCCTGTACGCGCTCGACCATTCCTATGACGCGACCACGCCCTACCATGCCCAGTACCTGGGCGGCGGCAGCGCGCGGCGCGGCCCGCTGCTAAGCGCCGGTGCGCAGCGCGACCGGCGCGACTCGGCCATCATCGGCGTGCCGCAGGAAGAGAACGTCGGCAAGACCGATGGCCACCTGTTGAACCTGACCTGGACGCTGTCGGACGATCTGCAGCTGAAGTCGATCAGCTCGTACCGACAGCTTGAGCAGGGCCAGTTCGACAACGGCCTGAACGATGCGATCTCCTCGTTCGCGCCGAACGGCGAGTTCGGCCGCTACAGCCTGGCCAAGTTCTACCAGCACCAGTACAGCCAGGAGTTCCAGCTGATCGGCAACACCGCGCAGGTGGAATACGTTGCCGGTGCGTTCTACTACCACGAGACCGTGGGCGACAACGCGCAGACCCCGAACACCTTGCGTTGGAACGCCGACGGCAGCGCCTACACCACGATCAACCAGCCGCTGGACCTGAGCAAGGTGCGCATCGACCGCGCCAGCAAGGCCAAGGCCGACAGCCTCGGTGTCTTCGGCCAGGCCACCTGGACGCCGGCCTCGATCGAGGACCTGCACCTGACCGCCGGCGGGCGCTGGACCAAGGACGACAAGGAAGGGCGGCTGCACACCTTGAACGGCGCGGCGTCCAACCTGGCGTTCGAAGGTTCGTGGAGCCGCTTCGACCCGATGCTCAACGTGGCCTACGACCTGGGCGATGACACGATGGTCTACGCCAAGTGGAGCACCGGCTTCAAGGCCGGCGGCGCCAATTCGCGTTCGATCAGCTATCGCGCGTTCGCGCCGGAAGAAGTCGAAGCGATCGAACTCGGCGCCAAGACCCAGTTCTGGGACGACCGCGCGCGGCTGAACCTGGCGCTGTTCTCCGCCACGGTCAAGGACCGGCAGATGGACTTCTTCCTGCCGCTGGCGCCGGGCCAGACCCGTACCGTGTCCGATACCACCAATGCCAGCACCGACGGCAAGTCCAAGGGCGCGGAACTGGAGTTCAGCATCATGCCGCTGGACGGCCTGACCCTGAGCGTGGACTACGCCTACACCAAGGCCGACCCGCTGAGCGCGCCCAATCCGTACGTGGCCGGCAATCCGCTGGTCACCGTGCTGCCGCTGTACGCGCCGGAAAACGCCGGCAGCATCGGTATCGACTACCTGGTGCCGCTGGGCGCTTCGGCGCTGAAGTTCCACCTCGACGGCAACTGGTCCGACGGCTACTACACCAGCGAGGTCGAGCAGACCCTCACCGACAGCTCCTTCGTGGTCAACGCGCGCGTGGCCCTGATCGACGTGCCGCTGGGCAGCAGCGGGGCCACGGCGGAATTCTCGCTGTGGTCGCGCAACCTGCTGGACGAGGAGCACCTGTTCTACACCAGCAATACCGCCAGCCTGGGCACCTACGGCATCTTCAACGACCCGCGCACCTTCGGGCTCGACGTCGCCATCCGCTTCTGAGGAACCATCACATGAAGAACAGCAAGCCACTGTTGGCCCTCGCCATTGCCGCCCTCGCGTTCGACGCGCAGGCGCAGCTGCCGACCGACATCGCCGTCGAGCGCGTGTCGCCGACCAGGATCGCCGTGGTCTGGACCGGCGCGCTGGCCGCCGGCGAAAAACTCGACCTCGTGCTCAGCGATGCCCAGGGCAAGGTCCCCGCCAACGCCAAGCGGATCGACGATGCGCCCGGCGCCACCGGCCGCGTGGAGCTCGAACATGCCGCCGGCACGCGCCCCTACGTGCTGGTCGACGACAACGAAGGCCACAAGGAAGTCGTCGCCGAACGCGTGCTGCCGCTGGAAGGCGGAGTCAATTTCCGCGACCTCGGCGGCTACCGCACCACCGATGGCCGCAGCGTCAAGTGGGGCAGGCTCTACCGTTCCGGCGTGATGAGCGACCTGACCGATGCCGACTACGCCTACCTGCAGAAGCTCGGCATCAAGACCATCTGCGACCTGCGTTCGCAGGAAGAGCGAAAGGTCGAGCCGACCGATGCGCAGCGCATCACCCAAGGTGGCGACTACTACAGCCTGGATTACAAGCTGGATTTCGACCCGGGCGCCTTCGCCAAGGCGTTCTCCACGCCGTCGGCCAACCCGGAAATGGCCGCGCTGCGCGTGTTCGGCAGTTTCTACCGGACGATGCCCAAGATGTACGCGGCGCAGTTCAAGCAGGCCTTCGCCGACCTGCAGGAAGGCAATGGCCTGCTGTTCAACTGCAGCGCCGGCAAGGACCGCACCGGCGTGCTGGGCGCGCTGGTGCTCACCGCGCTGGGCGTGGCCCCGGATACGGTCAGCGCCGACTACGCGCTGAGCGCGCTGGTCTATCCGAAGCAGGAAGCCGCACGCAAGGCCAAGCATGCCGCGTCCAAGGCCAAGGGCGCGCCCAAGGCCGACGGGCCGCACAGCGCGACGATGGAAGCGATGGGCAAGCTGCCGCCGGAAGCGCTGAAGGTGTTGTCGGGAACCGACGCCTCGCTGATCGCGGCCGCGTTCGACCAGATCCGCAACGACTACGGCTCGCTCGACGCCTACTTCGAGAAGGAACTGGAGGTGAGCCGCGAAGACCGCAAGCGCCTGCAGGCGATCTACCTGGAGCCTGCGCCGCTGGTGGCCGCAAGCGAACGGCGCGCCGCCCGCTAGCGGACGCGGCATCCTGGGCGTCATCGCCACCGCCGCGATTCCGATCATCGTGGTGGCGGTAGCGTTCGGCAGCGCAAGGGCGCGGCGCAGTCGGCCGCTTCGCCGCGCCCACGCTTGCGCACGGCACCACGGGCGAAACTTTGCAAGGACGGAAGAGATGCAACACGACAAGACGGGACGCCGGCGATCCGGCTGGCGGTATCGCTTGCGCACGCTATCGCTGGCAAAAACGTTCTGCTTCGCCTTGGGCGGCGCGATGCTGGCCGCTGGCGCCGGGGCGACGGCAACGTCGGTGCCGGCACCAGTGCCCACGCACTGGGCGCGCTATGCCGCGCTCGCCAGCGGCGAATTGCAGCACCGCCTCAGCGACGCAGGCGGCGAACTGGTGACGCGATTGCATGCGTGGCTGGAGCAGCCGCAGGTGGCGGCCGCACAGGCCGAGCCGTGGGTGGTGCGCATCTGGATCTCGGCGCAGGGCGGCATCGAACGCGCCGAGTTCCAGACGCTCGGCAGCCCCCAGGCCGACGCCGACCTGCGCGCGCTGTTGGCCGCCAAGCCGCTGTCGGCGCCGCCGCCGGCCGATATGCGGCAACCGCTGGTGCTGGGACTGTCGCTGCGCGCGAATCCGGATGACGCGCCGCCTGGCTCGCAGCACTGAGGCGCCGGCCGCGCGAGGTTCCATTTTCGTGCAGCCGCTCCTTCGCCGCTTCAACGGTTGGGGACGACCGGGCGCGGCGCGGGCGGTGGCGGCCGTTGCGGGGTGGTGGACTTGCCGAAGGCATTGCCCATCCGCTGGCTGGTGGCGGCGCGATCCGCCAATCCCAGTGCGGCCGGCGGGCGCCGGGCGATGCGCTCGGATGCGGTCATGGCGGCGGGCCGGCCGTCGGCAGCTATGCGTTGGCCGGCGAGCATCTGGCTGAAGCAGTCGTAGTCCGGAATGCGTTCGCCGTTCACTTCGACTTCGATGCAATGCAGCGCTGCGTCGTCGGCATCCGGCGGTTGCGGATCGGTCGCGTGCGCATCGGCCGCAAACAGCGCCAGGGCGATCGACAGGATGGACAGACGGGGACGCGACGTTCGAGGTCGGGGCATGGCTGTCACTGGATTGAAATCGAGCCCGATTAGTGTGATGGATTCCGCGTTGCGATGGTGGCGCGTCTTGCATGCAGTTTGATGACATCTGGACGCGACGCCATCGGTAGCCATACGCCGCGGCATGCGTCCGGATCATCCAGGGGCAGGTGGTATGCGCTCGCCGTGTTGGCGCTCGCCTGGCTGCATCCGGCGCCAGCGTTCGCGGACACACCTCGATCGGGCGACAGCGCGCAGGCGCGGGTGGAGGCGGTGCGCGCGTTCGACATCCCTTCGCAACCCTTGGCCGATGCATTGCAGGCGTTCGGGGAGACGACCGGATTGGCCGTGCTGATCGATTCGCGCCTGCTGGTCGGGCTGGAGTCCTCGCCGGTCGCGGGACGCTATCGGCAAAGGGAGGCTCTGCAGTTGATGTTGGTCGGCACAGGGCTTGCGCCCAGGTACGTGGAGGACGGGGCGTTCACCCTGGTGGCGGCAGAAACCGTCGCGTCCGGCATCGAAAACGCGCATGCGGCGCTCGCCACGACGGCGGGAAGCGCGGCTGCGCGCGCGAGCAGCGCGCGCGTCATCCAGCGCTCGCTGGAGCAGGCCTTGTGCGCGTCGACGCTGGCGCGCCCGGGGCGTTATCGCGCCGGGGTGCGCTTCTGGCTGGACGAACGCGATCGGATCCGGCAGCCGGAGCTGTTCGAATCCAGCGGCGATGCGCAACGCGATGCGGAGATCGTGCGGCGCCTGGCCGGCTTGCCGCTGCGCGGCCTGCCGAGCGAGGTGCCGCAACCGGTGATGCTGTTGTTGCTGCCGGAATCGGACACGTCCACACCACCGTGCAAGCACTCGCGATGAGTGCCGGCCTACGCAGCCTGTTCCTCGACAACTACGAGGCCTTCCGCAAGCGCTTGAGGCGGCGGTTGGGCTCGGACGATCTGGCGCTGGACGCGTTGCAGGAAACCTGGCTGCGGGTGGAGCGCATGGGCGCTGCGACCCACCCGCAGCGCAATCCGGTCGCCTACCTGTTCCGGATGGCGGTGAACGTCGCCTCGGACCAGCGTGCCAGCCAGGCGCGGGTGCTGACCGGCGAAGAAATCGAGGCGCTGATGGACGAGGACACTGGCGGCATCGATCCGGCGGTGGTTGCCTTCGGCCAGTCGGAACTGCTGTTGCTCGCGCAGGCGCTGCAGGAACTCAGCCCGCGGCAGCGCGCGATCCTGGTGGCGGCGCGGATCGAACAGCGGCCGTTGGACCTCATCGCCCAGCAACATGGCGTGTCGCTGCGGATGATCGGCAAGGAATTGAAGAAGGCGCTGCAGCACTGCGCGATGCGGCTGGACCGGCAAGTCGTGCAGCGGTTCGGTCCGGGGGCGGGAAAACCGTCCTGATGAATATGAAGACCACAGAACCGATGCCCATCGGTGCGTCCGTCAGGGAGCAGGCGCAGCACTGGCTGCTGCGGCTGACGTCCGGTCGCGTCACCGCGGACGATGCGGAGGCGTTCCGCCGCTGGCGCCAGGCCGATCCACTGCATGCGCGCGCCTTTGCCGAAGCCCGGCAGGTGTGGCGGGCGCTGGAGCCGGCGCACCGGTTGGCGGTGGCTGCCGAGCGCGAGCGGGTCGATGCCGCTGCCGCGCCCAGCACTGCCGCCATGCCGCTTGCGCCACGTCCGGGCGCCAGCGCCGGGCGCGGGCATGGGCGCGAGCGGCGCATGGGACGTCGCGCGTTCCTCGGCGGCGCGGTGGCGGCCGCCACGGGCTGGATGGTCGCCAAGTCGCCGTTGGGCCTGTGGCCGGACTGGCAGGAAATGTCGGCCGACTACCGCACCGCCACCGGCGAAAGCCTCCAATTCGACGTGCAGGGATTGACCATCGCGATGGCCACCCGGACCGCGCTGAAGCGCCAGTCCGCCGGCGCCGGTCGGCCGGTCGCCATGGAACTGCTGGAAGGCGAAGCGCAGTTCGAATTGCCCCGCGCCGCGGCGGCAGGCGTCTCGATCCTGGTCGCAGGCGCCGAGGTCGTCGCCGCGCCCGGCTCGCGCATCAACGTGCGTTGCGTGGACGAGGACATCCGGGTGACCTGCCTGCAGGGCCAGGCGCGGGTCGGCCGCAATGGACGCAACGTGGTGCTGCAGCCGGCCTGGCAGGCGCGGTTGGCGCCGGATCGGATCGCATCGGTGGCGCAGGTCGATGCCGAGCGCATCGACGGTTGGCGGCACGGCCTGCTGATCTTCAACAACGAGCCGCTGGCGGCGGTCGTGGACGAAATCAATCGCCACCGCAGCGGACGGATCGTGGTGACCAACGACGCGTTGGCCGAGCGGCTGGTGCAGGCGCGGATCCCGCTCGATCGCCTGGACACCTTCGTCGACCTGGTGCGCGATGCCTACGGCGCAAGGATCCTGTCGATGCCGGGCGGCGTGATCGTGATGAGCTGAGGCGGTCTTCAGGCGGTGCCGGACGATCGCAGGGGAGCGGTCGCCGCGTGCCGCGGATGCCGCAGGCGCGTCGGGCGCGCGCGGTATAGCGCGTCCACATGACATCGGCATGAAACGCGCCAGGCGATTTGCGGCTGTTTCGCGGCGCTCATGAAATTTTTGTTGCAGCGGTTCAGTCCGCGCCGCAAGCGCCGGTCTTATCCCTCGTAACGAGCGCAACGCGGTGCATTGCGACGATCGTGGCCCGCATGCGCGGCCGTGATCGGCATGGAGCGAAGGCGCTCGTCCATATCAGCGAACGATATTCCGACGGGTGGATGCAATGGTGAAACAGGCGAACCAGGCTGGCCGCAACTCCGCGAACCGCGGCCTGCGGATCAAGCCGCTGGCACATGCGATCACCGTGCTGCTGGTGGCCAGCGGCATGGCCGGCAGCGTGCATGCGCAGCAGGCATTCAGCGCCGGCTGGTTCGCCGCCAAGGGCGCGCAGCAGCAGGCCGCGGCGCAGACCGGCCAGCTGCCCAATGGCATGCCGGCCAACCTGCCGCGTCCCCAGCAGCAGACCCAGGAGGCGCGCGACAAGCTCAAGACGTCGCTGGAGAACCTGGGCACGGCGGCGCAGGCCATCGCCGTGCAGCAGCGCATGCAGCAGGCCGCGCGCGACGCGGCGCGGGTGCGCCCGGCCAGCGTGCCCGACGGACTGGGTGAGGGCGGCCTGAAGATCGACGACAACGCGCTGACCAGCGGTTGGCACAACGCGAAGGACCCCACCCAGGCGGTCGCCGGCGGCAAGACCACCGTCACCATCGAGCAGACCGGCGACAAGGCCGTGCTCAACTGGGAGACGTTCAACGTCGGCCGCGACACCCTGGTGGATTTCCGCCAGGACGCGAGCTGGTCGGTGCTCAACCGCATCAACGATCCGCTGGCGCGGCCATCGCAGATCCAGGGCCAGATCAACGCGCCCGGCACGGTGTTCCTGGTCAACCGCAACGGCGTGGTGTTCGGCGGCGGCAGCCAGGTCAACGTCAAGAACCTGGCCGCCTCGGCCGTGGACATCAGCGACCAGCAGTTCGCCAAGGGGCTCTACAGCGAGGCCAAGGGCAGCGGATTCGTTCCCACCTTCGCCAACGATCTCGCCAGCGCCACGAACGGCTTCGGCCAGGCCAGCGGGAGCGTCGTCGTCGAGCGCGGCGCCCAGATCACTACGCACACCCCGTCGACGGTCACCGAAGGCGGCGGCTACGTGATGCTGCTCGGCGCCGAGGTCCATAACCATGGCCAGATAAGCGCGGCCAACGGCCAGGCCACGCTGGCCGCCGGCGATGCCTTCGTGATCCGCAAGGGCATGGGCACCGAGCAGAACCAGACCTCGACCACGCGCGGCAATGTGGTGACCGCGTTGCGTTCCGGACCCGGCGCGAGCCAGGCCGCAGACGCGGCGCCGCGTGCCGGCGGCGTAGTGAGCAATACCGGCCTGATCCAGGCCAGCACCGGCGACATCACCTTGGCCGGACGCGACGTGCGCCAGCAGGGAACGCTGCTGTCGACCACGTCGGTGCATACCCGCGGCACCATCCACCTGAGCAACGACGCAGGCGACGCGGACGGCCAGGTTCGCCTGGGCGAAGGCAGCCTGACCGCGATCGTGCTCGACGACAGCGCGACCACCGCGCTGGACGTGCAGCGCGAGACCCTGGTCAAGGACGCGGACAAGCCGGGCGACGGCGTCCAGCATCGCCGCGACCAGTCGCTGGTGCAGATCGCCAGCGGCGGCGACGTGACCTTCGACGGCGGCAGCCTGACGCTGGCCACCAGCGGCCAGATGCTGGTCGACGCCGCCGGCACCAGCCGGGTGCAGGAAGGCGCGCGCATCGACGTGTCCGGCCACGTGGGCGTGAAGATCGCGATGGAAGCGAACAACGTCCAGATCAACGTGCAGGGCAACGAGCAGCGCGACGCACCGGTGAACCGCGACGGCAAGGCGCTCAACAACAACAACATCTGGCTGGACCGGCGCGACCTGGTGCTGGTCCCGGCGGGCACCAACGGCTACGAAGCCGATCGCTGGTACACCGCCGGCGGGCTGCTGGAAGTGGGCGGCTACCTGGGCATCACCGGCCATGGCATCGGCGAGTGGTCGGCGCAGGGCGGCACCGTGCAGTTCGGCGGTGGCGAGCTGGTCAGCCAACGCGGTTCCAGCATCAACCTGTCCGGCGGCACCCTCGACGTGCAGACCGGCTATGTCAACCAGACCCACCTCAAGGGCGCCGACGGCAAGCTCTACAACGCGTCGACCGCGCCGGGCGACCTGCTGTACATCGGCCTGTACCGTGGTTTCGAGGATACCCACGAACGCTGGGGCGGTGCCGCCACCGCGTACTACTACAGTCCCTTGATCGGCAGGCAGAAGCGGCTGGAGAACGGCTACACCGTCGGCCGCGACGCCGGCCGGCTGGTCGTGGCCACCCGCGCCGCCACGCTGGAAGGCGACATCGAGACCGCCACGTTCCAGGGCGACCGGCAGACCCAGGCGCGCGAGCAGGACCTCGACGGGTATCGCCAAAGCCAGACCGCCGCGGCGCGCAACGGCGAGCTGATCGTCGGCAGCTACGCCACGGTGTACGACAAGGACGCGCAAGACCTGCGCTACAGCGCCGGCGCGGTCACGAAGGAGATCGTCATCGGACAGGCTGCCGACGAGGAAACGGGGCAGACCGGCACCGATGCGCAGGGGAGCGACATCGATGCGCAACGCATCGTGCTGGACGCGGGCTGGCTCAACCGTCAGGAACTGGGTTCGCTGGAGGCCTACGCGACCGCTGGCGTGGAGGTGAACGAGGCGGTCGCGGTGGCGGCCGGTGGGCAGATCGCTTTGCACGCCACGCAGGTGGACGTTGGCGCCGATCTCACCGCGCGCGGTGGCCGCATTGCCCTGGGCAACGTGGTCGAGAAATGGACCGGCAACCTGGGATGGATCGAAACGGCGGTGGCGCCCGTGCCGGACGGCATGTCCGCGCGCACGGCGATCGATGAAGGTGTGGTGCTCGATACGCGCGGCCTGTGGACCAACCTGGCGTGGGACGGCGGCGACATCGGCGGCATGCCCTATGCGGGCGGCGGCGACATCGACGTGCGCAGCAGCGGCAGCGTGAGCGTGGGCAAAGGCGCGCTGCTGGACGCCTCGGCAGGCGCGGTGCTGATGGCCGACGACACCCTGCGCGGCGGACGCGGCGGCGACATCGCGCTGATGGCCAGCGATCTGTTGACCAGCGAGACCGTCGACGACGCCAAGCCGGGACGGTTGACGCTGGCAGGCGAAGTGCGCAGCCAGGGCGTCAAGGGCGGCGGCCGGCTGACCTTGCAGTCCGGCGGTTCGGTGGTGATCGGCGGTCAGGTGTCGGGCAGCGATGGCGTGCTGAGGCAAGGCGAGGCCTCGCTGATCGATCTGATCACCGAATCAGATTTCAGCGTGGCCGAGGGCGCCGTGTTGCCGTCGGACTATCGCTACACGCGCAGCCACGCCAAACCGGGCGAGGCGGTGGGTTCGGCCCCGGTGGTCGCGATGAACCGGCCGGAAACCCACCTGACGCTCGCTGCCGCCTGGACGCTGCCGTTGCCCGATTCCGGCGCCAGCTATTGGGTCAACACGTCCGCCGGCGAGCAGATCTTCGTGTACTCGTACAACCCGCCGCCGCAGTTGCCGGCCGGCACCGTCATCACCAACATCGATGGCACGTTTCCCACCGGCTATGTGGTACAGGGCAAGGTGTTCCCCAGTGGCCTGGCGGTCAAGCCGGCGACGGCGGTGGTGAAGGCCGGCGATCGGGCACCGGTTGCGGTGGTGTTCGAGGCGGGAACCCGCATCGCCGCGGGCAGGGTGCTCCAGCAGGACGTCGCGGTGGCCGCGCCGCTGCATCTGGATGCGGACCTGTTCGCGCAGGGTTTTTCTTCCTACGAGATCCACGGGCAGCAGAGCCTGGCGGTCGCCGAGGGCGCCACGATCGACGTGCGCATGCCGGTGCTGCAATGGGACCGGTCCAGCGCGCGGTTGGTCGAGACCGGGGCCGATCCGAGCGCGGCATTGACGCTGTGGCAGCCGCCGCAGTTCCAGGAAGACGTGACCGCGGCGCGGCTATCCCTCCGCGATGGCGCCGACCTGCAACTGCACGCGGGCAGCCGTTTCGGCGCGCCGTCGACCCTGTCGATCGGAGAGGGCGCGCGCGTCGGCGTCGATCCCGGGCGCAGCATCGGCTTGACCGGCAACGGGCAAATCACCGTGGAAGGCACGTTGCGCGCTGCAGGCGGCCACATCGATCTGCACATCGACGACTTCGATCCCGCGCTGAACACGGGCCAGTCGCATGACCGCTCGCTGTGGATCGGCGAAACCGCGCTGCTGGATGTCGCCGGTCTCGCGCATGTCGCGCTGGACGCGCAGGGCCGCCGCTATGGACAGGTGACCGATGGCGGCCGCATCCAGATCGGCGGCACGTACCAGGCCGATGCCACCGAGGTCGGCGCAGCCGACGCGTTCGTGGTGGTGCGTCCCGGTGCGCGGCTGGAGGCGTCCGGCGCGGCGGCCACGCTCGACGTCCCGCAAGGGCAGGCGGCCCCGATCGCCTCCGATGGCGGGCTGATCCATCTGGCCAGCTCCAATGGCCTGTTCGTCGATGGCGACCTGCGCGCGGCGGCAGGCGGCGCCGGCGCGGCGGGCGGCACCCTGGCGCTGGCGCTGGAAACGCCGAACTATCCGCTCGCCGACAGGCCGGATCCGCGCGTGCGCAGCGTGCGTGAAATGCACCTGGTGGCCGAGCAGGAGCGCGAAGCGCTGCCGGAACAGCTGCAACCGGGGTACGCGGGGACCGGGTTGGACTACGGCCATGCGCGCATCGGCGTGGACCGGATCCAGGCCGGCGGCTTCGACAATCTCTCGCTGCTGGTCAACGGCGTTCTCGGCATCGGCGATGGCGTGGACCTGCAGCTGGGCCAGAGCCTGCGCCTGACCGCCGGCAGCATCAGTCTTGCGCCGGGTTCACAAGGCGCCGACATCGCGCTGGCGGCCCCCTACGTACGGCTAGCCGGCGCCACCCGCTCGCAGAAAGACCACCACGCCATGCCCTACCCGGTGCCTTCGGGCTTGCCGGACGTTCTCGAAGGCTCGCGCCTGACGATCGACAGCAGCCTGCTGGATGTCATCGAAGACGTGGCCTTCGGCACCGCCGGCATCGCGGCCCAGGCCAGCGGCACGCCGCTGGACGTGCAACGCGCCGGCTTCGAAACCGTGGAGCTGCGCAGCCAGGGCGATCTGCGCTTCCTCAAGGCCACCGCCAAGGATCGGACGTCGCTGGACACCGGCGGCGACCTGGTGCTTGCGGCCAGCCAGATCTATCCGGCGACCGGCGCGCTGGCCGAGGTGAACGTCGGCCGCTATCCCTACTTGAACCAGTGGGGCGGCGAAGCCGTGGCGTTCGACGGCGAGCGCAGCCTGCGCATCGAGCGCATCGAGCGCATCGAGCGCACCGGCAGCGCCGAGCCGCGCGTGCCGTTCTCCGTCTTCGGCAGCCTGTATCTGCGCTCCGGCGCGATCGACCAGGGCGGCGTGCTGCGCGCGCCGCTGGGCACAATCGTCATGGGCAGTGGCAACACGTTGGTGGATCCGGACGAACACGACGTCGGCCAGCCGAGCAACGTGGTCCTTCGTCCCGGCAGCATCACCTCGGCCAGCGCCGCCGGATTGACCATGCCCTACGGCGGCACCGTCGACGGCCTGACCTACACCTACGATGGCCGCGACGTGACCTATCAGGGCCTCGGCAGCCTGATGGGTTCGGTGCAGTTGGACGGCGGCAGGATCGAGGTGCAGGACGGCGCATCGATCGATCTGTCCGGTGGCGGAAAACTGGCCGGTGCGGCGTTCCTGTCCGGGCGCGGCGGCTCCACCGATGCGCGCCTGAATCCGCTGGTGCAGATGGCGGCCGATGGCGGTGGCTTCGTGCTGCCGGGCCTGTCGACCAATCCGGTCTATGCGATCGTCCCGGGCACGCAGCCGGGCTACGCGCCGGTAGCGCAGGAACACGGCGCCGGCGATCCCGCGATCGGTCGGCAGATCACCCTGGGCGAAGGCGTGCCCGGCCTGCCCGCCGGCACCTACACGCTGCTGCCGCCCTCGTACGCCTTGCTGCCCGGCGCGTTCCGCGTCGAGCTCAACGGCCTGGCCAACAGCGTGGCGGCCGCCGGCGCGGTCAGCCCGATGCGCAACGGCTCCTACGGCGCATCCGCGCGGCTGAGCGTCGCCGGTACCGATATCGCGGACGCCTTGCCGACCCAGGCGATCCTCACCTCGGCCGACACGCTGCGCGCCTATTCGCAGTACAACGAAACCAGCTTTGCCGAGTTCGGCCTGGCCTGGGCCGAGCGCGACGGCGTGCCGCGGCCGCTGCTCGAGCGCGACGCCAAGACCCTGCACCTGGCGCCGGGCAATGGCCTGGACGATCGCCACGGCCTGCAGATGGCCGACGGCACGGTGCGCTTCGCGGCGGCCGAAGGCGGTTACGGCGGCACCTTGGTGGTGCGTGGCCGGGACATCGAGATCCTGGGCGAAGGCGCTGCCGCGACCGAAGGATTCGACGGCGTCTCGCTGCATGCCGACGTGCTCAACGGAATGGGTGCTTCGACCCTCAGCATCGGCAACGAGTTGATATCGCAGTTCACAGACGTGCAGCGCAGGACGCAGAACGCGCACCTGGTCAGTCTCGGCAGCGTCTACACCAGCGCGCGTTCGATCACGCTGCGCGAAGGCGCCGTGCTGTCCGCAGCCCAGGTGTTCCTGATCAGCGGGCAGCCCGCGGGCGGCATCACCGTGGAGCAGGGCGCCTCCATCGACACGTTGGGCCGCGGCGCGGCGGCCTGGGACTCGAAGCTGGGCTACGTGTTCGAACCGGGCCTCAATGGCGTGCTGGCGCTGTCCAATGGTTGGCTGGACATGCTGGCACCGCAAGCCAGCGACGGCCTCTACGGTTCCGGCAAGATCGATATCGGCGCCTGCGCCGAGGGCGCCAGCTGCACCGGCAGCACGCGGCTCTACGCCGAGGGTACGATCACCGCTGCCACCGAGAAGGCGTTCCTGCTGGACGACTCGGTGCGCTACGGCACGCGCAACCTGGTACTGGCGGTGGGCGGCATCAACATCGGCAGCGAACAGGCGCTGGCCGATGCCGCCGCGCGCGGCGTCCTGCCCAATGGCCTGACCCTGAACCAGCAGGTGCTCGACCGGTTGTTGGCGGGCGACACCAGCACCGGCACGCCGGCGTTGGAGAACCTGGTGCTCACCGCGCGCGATTCGGTGAACTTCTTCGACTCGGTGGAGTTGTCCACGTTCGACGCGCTCACCGGCAAGTCGTCGTTGAAGCAGTTGGTGTTGGGCACCCCCGCGCTCTACGGCCATGGCGATGCGGCGGACGTGGCGCGCATCGAAACCGAAACGCTGGTCTGGAACGGCGCCAAGGGCGCCGCCGGCAGCCTGGTCGCCGGCGGCCCGGGTTCCGGCAGCGGCCAACTGGTCGTCGATGCGCGCCAGATCGAGTTCGGCTACGGGCCGCGCAGCCAAGCGGACACGCTGGCCACGCACGACCGCCTGGCCCTGGGATTCGCCAGCGTCGCGCTCAATGCCAGCGAACGGATCACCGCCAACCACAAGGGCAGCCTGTCGGTTTACCAGTCCCGCGATGGCTGGGACGACGCCAGCAAGTCGTTCCGCTACAGCGGTGGCGATCTCAGCATCTCCACGCCCTTGCTGACCGGCCATGCCGGTTCGGTGAACACGATCAAGGCCGGCGGCAACATCACCGCCACGGCACCCGCGGGCACCGGTCGGCCCTCGCCGGACAGCGCCGCGCTGGCCGATGCGCTGGGTGCCGAACTGGTCCTGGACGCGCGCGGCGCGCTGACGCTCGACACCGCCGTCCTGCTGCCCAGCGGCAGGCTGACACTGACGGCGGACGGCGACGTGGCGCTGGCCGATGGCGCATGGCTGGATCTGGCCGGCAGGAAGATCGATTTCTACGATGTCAGCAAATACAGCTGGGGCGGCGACGTCGTCCTCGACAGCCGCCAGGGCGATGTCCTCCAGTCGGCGGCGTCGCGCATCGATATCTCCGCCGACTTCAACCGCGCCGGCAAGCTGACGGCGATGGCGCTGGAAGGCGGCGTCGATCTGGCCGGCGCGATAGCCGCCGGCAGCAGCGGGCACTACGACGCCGGCGGCACCGCGGTGCCGTTCGCTTCCGGCTACATCGACGTGCGCGGCCAGCGCATCGCCGACTTCGGCGGCCTCAACGCCAGGCTGACCGCAGGCGAAGCGTTCGGCGGCCGCAGCTTCCAGCTCGGGCAGGGCGACCTGGCCGTCGGCGACGAACTCAAGGCGCGCGAGATCAACGTCTCCGTCGACAACGGCAGCCTGACCGTCAACGGCACGGTCGATGCCAGCGGCGAGCAGGTGGGCAGCATCCGCCTGGCGGCGAACACGGGCGTCACCCTGGCTGGCAGCGCGGTGCTCGACGCCAGCGGCAGCGTGGTGCGCACGGACAGCTACGGCAAGGCGATCGAGGCGCCGAACCGCGCGACGATCGAAATAGATTCCGGCGATGGCCGCCTGACCATCGGCAGCGGGGCGCGCATGGATCTGGGCGTGGCCGGCGCGAGCGCCGACTACGGCACCGTCACGCTCAACGCGCCACGCCTGGGTGGCGCCACCGGCAACGACGTGGACATCGACGCGTCGGGCACGGTGCGGATCGCCGGCGCCCGTGCGGTCACCGTCAATGCCTTCCACCGCTACGACGACGCCGCTGCCGGGACGGATATCGGCGTGGACGGCCGCGACTACCAGACCATCGACCAGGCCTACTTGGACCGCAAGCATGCCGACAGCCAGCAGTTCGTCGCCAACGCGCTGGCGAACGGCGGCCTGATGAACGGCAAGCTGGGCGGACTGCGCGCCTACGGCAACCAGTTCCATCTCCGCCCGGGTATCGAGATCGTCAGCAGCACGGCCGATGGCGATCTGCACATCGATGGCGACATCGATCTGTCCGGCCATCGCTACGCCAGCGTCAATCCGCATGCGCAGCTGACCGGCGCGTACGGCTCGGGCGAAGCGGGCGCACTGCTGATCCGCGCGGGCGGCGACCTGGAAATCTTCGGCAGCCTGAGCGACGGCTTCGACGGATCGAAACTGCCGGTCTCGCCGGACGACAAGGGCTGGGTGCTGCCGGCCGGGCGCATGCCCTGGGGCGGGGACCTGATCATTCCGCATGGCGGCCTGGTCACCCTGGCCGAAGGCACGCAGTTCGCGGCCGGGCGCACGCTCAACTACGACCTGCCCACCCAGGCCATGACGCTGCCGACAGGCACGGTGCTGCCCGTCGCGATGCCGCTGGAGCAG
Source organism: Xanthomonas sp. WHRI 7945 (assembly GCF_035026585.1). NCBI lineage: Bacteria > Pseudomonadati > Pseudomonadota > Gammaproteobacteria > Lysobacterales > Lysobacteraceae > Xanthomonas > Xanthomonas sp. WHRI 7945. The sequence goes on along the minus strand of NZ_JAYIQP010000001.1, from coordinate 123,683 downwards.
GCGCTCACGCTGCCGGCAGGCAGCGTGCTCGGCGCGGCGGTGCGCGATGTCGGCGGCAACGTCGTCCATGCGGCGGGCACGGTGCTGCAGCAGCCGGTCGAACTGCAGCCGGGCATGCAACTAGGCGCCGGGTTCCGCTTGCCATCGGAAACGCAGATGGCGGCCTTCGTGTGGCCGGCCGGCGTGCCGCTGCCGGCGAACATGACCCTGGAGCGGCCGCTGGCATTGGCCAAGGGCGCGATCGTGCCCGGCGAGACCGACGTCAAGCTTCCCGGCGACGCGGTCATGGTCAACCTGCGTCCGGCGGTCGATGCCGACGGCAACCAGGGCAGGACCTGGGCGTTGGCGCCGATGTTGCCGCAAGGGTCGCAATCGTGGGATCTGCGCCTGGTCGCCGCTGCGGACACGGCGGCGGCGGACACCCGGCTGGTCCGGCACGGCAGCGATGCCCGCCTGCACTTGGCAGATACGCATTTCGGCCTGGGCTTCATGGAAGTGGAGATTCCCGGCAGCGGCAGGCCAGCGACCTATCACTGGGCGCCGGATGTCGACGTGGCGACGTGGGAATCGATTGGTGTTGTCGGCATCGTGCCTGGCGAAGAGATTTCGGCGGACATGATGCAGATGCTGCGCAACATGGGCTTGATCTCCGAAACGCCATTGGAACTCAACGACTGGGGGCTTGGCGCGGTGGCCGGGGTCCTGGATCCAGGCAAGCCCGCCGAAACACGCGTGGAAGGCCGGCCGGCACGCCAGCAACTGTTCAGCGTGCTGCGCACCGGCACCGGCGATCTGGACCTGATCTCCGGTGGCGATTTCCAGATGAGTTCGCCCTATGGCATCTACACCGCAGGCACCGCGTCGGCATCGCTGGGCTTGGCGTACGACCAGCGCCGGGGCCGACTGGCCAATGGCAGCGTGCTCGGCAGCGAAGGCACGGAGTACGAGGCCTGGGTCGACGGGGGCAACGGCAGCCTGTACCAGGCGTGGTACCCGGAGCATGGCGGCAACGTGCTGCTGCGCGCGCAGGGCGACGTCATCGGCGATCTCATCGGACAGAACGCGGGGCTTTACCGGTACAACGTGACGCTGGGCAACGTCCGCGAACATGTCGGTACCACCGCCGTGGGCAGCTGGCTCTGGCGCCAGGGCACCGGCAGCGTGGACACCGGCGCGGACGCCGTGCCGGCGGCCTGGTGGATCAACTTCGGCACGTATGTGGCCGGGCCGGCCAATGGCCAGCGGGACGAGACCGGCCAGTCGTTGTTCGCCAATACGCCGTTCCTCACCGGATTCACCGGGATCGGCACGCTGGGCGGCGGCAACCTCAGGCTGGAAACGAATGGCGACGCCGGTATGATCGGCGCGCGCGGCGATGCCGCGCTCGCCGGACAGACCGGAAATGCCACCTCGTATGCGCCGCGCAGCCAGGGTCTGCACTTGGCGGTCGCCAGCACAGGGCGGATGACCGCGGCCGGCGAGCTGGTACAGACTGGCGGTGGCGATCTGGACATCCGCCTCGGCGGCGCGCTCAATCCCAACCCGGGCCTGCAGCGCAACGAGCACGATCTCAACAGCACCTTCGTCAACCTGCGTGGCGCGCTGAACCTGCAGGCCGGCGCCGTCGGCGGCGTGCAGCTGCGGTATGGCGTGCTCGACCACCTGGACTCGCGCGGCGGCGATCCCTTCGCCGCCGGACGTTCGCTGTCGGGCGGCGGACCGGTGCTGGTGATCGGCGATGCGACCGCACGCCTGGACAGCCGGGGCGATCTGGTCCTGGGCGGCGTGGTCGATCCCGGCCGCAGCCTGCAGTACAACGCCACGCCGTTCTCCTACCAAGGCGTCGCACACGAGGGCGAGGGTTGGAGCTGGTTCTCGCTGTGGACGCCGGCCAGTGCGGTGGATCTGTTCAGCGCCGGCGGAAATCTGACCCCGACCACCGCGTGGGCCGAGAGCGGCGTGACGGAAGACATGGTCAATCCTTCCCACGGCCGCAACCAGTCGGCCAGCCTGGACGGCCACTTCTATCCTTCGATCCTGCGCGCGGTCGCGGCCAACGGCAGCATGTACTACGGCGTGGGCACCACCCCGCTGCGCAACAACGTGGGGCAGACGCCGTTGCGGGTGTCGATGGGCTTGACCCTGGCGCCGTCGCCACACGGCGAGCAGTTCGTCAACGTCACCGGCAAGGGCGAACTGCAATTGCTGGCGATGGACTCGATCTACGCCAGCGGCTATCCGATCACCGCCTCGACCGCCGACCCGCTGGCGCTGACCAGTCCGTTCCGTCCCGGCTTCTCCGGCCTGCTGTCCTACACCGGCGGCGGCCAGTGGGGCTTCGATCCGGTGCGCGTGCACAACGTGGCCCCGGAAGCGGCGGCCTATAGCGACTGGGCGCTGGAGGGCGGACGCTACAACGGCGCCGCGCTGTTCACCTTCGCCAGTGCGGCTACGTCCGCCTACGCGCCGCAGGCGCAGCAGCCGGCGCAGTACTACGCGGTGCAGGGCGACATCGTGGGGCTGCGTACCGGCAACATCGCCTCGCTGGGCTACCAGGGCCGCGACGGCGTGCGCTACGAAGGCTCCATTCCGGTGGCCATCCGCGCCGGCCGCGACATCACCGATTCCGGCACGCCCCTGGGCAAGAACGACACCGTCGTCGCCGGCAAGGGCAACCTGATCTCGCACACGCATGCGGACGACATCTCGGTGGTGGAAGCGGGCCGCGATATCCGCCACAGCAGCTTCTACATCACCGGGCCGGGCTTGCTGGAAGTCACCGCCGGGCGCCACCTCTACTTCGCGGACAAGGGCGAATTGAAGAGCCTAGGGGCGGTCGTGAACGTCTCCCCGGACGATCGCAGCAGCGGCGCGAGCATCGCCGTTGCCGCCGGCATGGGCGATGGCGCGAACTGGTCCGGCTTTGCGGAGCGTTACCTGGATCCCGGCAACCAGGCCGATTCCGAACGGCCGTTCGCCGATCAGCCCGGCAAGGCCTTGACCATCTACAGCGGCGAGCTGACCTTGGCGCGCTGGTTGCAGCGCGAGTTCGGCTACAGCGGCGATGACGCCGGCGCCGCGGCGTTCCTGGCCGGCAAACAGACCGAGCTGGACCAGCGGCGCAACGACGCCGTGGCGCAGGGGCAGGCCGCCAGCAATCGCTCGCTTTCCCGCGAATACAAGGTCGAGAGCCGACTGCACCTGGTGAACTGGCTGAGCGAGCGCTTCGGCAACGGCAGCGGCAATGGCCTGGGCCTGCATTTCGACGCGGCGACGATGGATGCGCGTGCGTTCTTCGGCGGCCTGCCGCCGGAACAGCAGCGCGCCTTCCTGCGCAACGTGTACTACGCCGAACTCAAGATCGCAGGACGCGAATACAACGACCAGGACGGCCAACGCTTCGGCAGCTACCTGCGCGGCCGCGAGGCTATCGCCACGCTGTTGCCGGAGCAGGACGCCGCCGGCCACAAGCGCGTCTACGAAGGGGATCTGACCCTGTTCAGCAGCGCGCTCTATTACAACGACTGGGTGACCTCGAACGGCATCGGCAAGGACCGCCCGACCCCCGGCAAGACCTACATCACCAAGGCCGAATGGGAGGCGTTGGGCAGCCCGGGCTACGACGTGGCGTTCTACGACGTGCTCGATGCCGGCATCCACACCAACTTCGGCGGCGACATCAGCATCATGACGCCGGGCGGACGCACGTTGGTGGGCGTGGACGGCGGATTCGTTCCGGGTGCCGGATCGGGCGTGATGACCCAGGGCGAGGGCGACATCAACCTGTACGCGCTCGACGACATCCTCATGGGCCAGAGCCGCATCTTCACCACCTTCGGCGGCAACATCCTGGCGTGGTCCGCGCAGGGCGACATCAACGCCGGCCGCGGCAGCAAGACCACGGTGGTGTACACCCCGCAACGCCGCGCCTACGACGACGTCGGCAACGTCAGCCTGTCGCCGAGCGCGCCGAACACCGGTGCGGGCATCGCCACGCTCAATCCCGTACCCGAAGTGCCGCCGGGCGACATCGACCTGATCGCGCCGCTGGGCACCATCGATGCGGGCGAGGCCGGCATCCGCGTGTCGGGCAACGTGAACCTAGCCGCGCTGCAGGTACTCAATGCCGAGAACATCCAGACCCAGGGCGAAGCCACCGGCATCCCGGTGGTGGCGGCGGTGAACGTCAGTGCGTTGACCTCGGCCAGCGCGGCGGCCAACAGCGCGGTGCAGGCGGCGCAGGACATGGTGAAGCGGCAGACGCAGCAGTCGCGGCCCTCGGTGATCAGCGTGCAGGTGCTGGGGTTCGGCGAGGATTCCAGCAGCGCCGAACCGCCGCGCAAGGACGAGGGCTACGACAGCAACAGCGTGGTGCAGGTGGTCGGCATGGGAGAGCTGACGCCCGAGCAACGCGCGCGCTTGGCGCCGGACACGCAATGACGGCAATCGTCATGGCGCTCGTGGCGAAGGCGCCCAGCGAGCGCCTTCGCCACGAGACGGGACCGCAAGCGCGGCCCTTTGCAACGTCGGCGATACATGCGCGCGCCATGATGCGCGGGCCGCAGGAACCACGCAGGGGAAACCGTTTCCGCGCGCCCGGGCCGACACCTGCATGAAGCGCAGCCGCGACGGCTTCTTCACCCTTTTCCGTTTCGAGAATCCACCGATGTTCCAATCGAACAAGGCGCTTGCGTTCGCGCCATTGACCCTGTGCATCCTGGCCGGCCTGAACGTGGCCAGCGCGCAGTCGGCGCCGCCGGAAAACGCAGCGCCGCCGACAGTGCCGGACGCCGTGGCGGCGCAAGCCGCTGCGCCGACGCCGCCGGCGCAGCGCGTCAACATCAACGAGTACCTGGTGCGCGGCAATACGGTGCTGGCGGCCCGCGACATCGAAAAAGCGGTCTCGGCCTACCTGGGCCCGGGGCGGACCTTGCAGGACGTGGAAGCCGCGCGCACCGCGCTGCACGCGGCCTACCAGCGCAACGGTTACCAGTCGGTGTACGTGGACCTGCCGGAACAGCAGGTCAGCGGCGGCGTGGTGATCCTGCAGGTGACCGAAACGCGCATCGGCCAGGTCAGCGTGAGCGGCGCCGAGCACAACGACAGCGACGCGCTGCGCGAGCGCGTGCCTGCCTTGCGCGCAGGCAGCGTGCCCGATTTCGACCTGGCGCAGGAGCAGCTGGCGGCGTTGAACCGCACCGCCAAGCGCCAGGTGGTGCCGCTGGTCAAGCAAGGCAAGGCCGACGGCACCATGGACGTGGACCTGAAGGTGCAGGACAAGTCGCCGTGGCGTTTCGGCGCCACGCTCAACAACGACCACAGCGCCGATACCGAGCCGCTGCGCTCGATCCTCACCATCGGCCACGACAACCTGTGGCAGAAGGAGCATGTGGCGTCGCTGACGTTCTTCGCCGCGCCGCAGGACCTGGACCAGGCGAACGTGTGGTCCGGTTCCTACGCCATGCCATTGGGAAGCCCGGACTGGACGCTGGAGTTCTCCGGCTACACGTCCGACAGCAACGTCGTGTCCACCGGCCAGACCAATGTCACCGGCAAGGGCCACGCCCTGGGCGCCAAGCTGGTGCGCACGCTGCCGATGGCCGGCGCGTGGTGGCACCAGCTGTCGATCGGCGTGGAGTTCAAGGACCTGGACGAGTCGGTGGCGATGGTCGGCATGCCGTCGGACTTCGCCCCGCTGAAATACGCGCCGGTGACCTTCGCCTACAGCGGCTTCCGGCAGGGCGACAAGCACCATCTCAGCGTCGGCCTGCAGACCGTGTTCGGCACGCGCAGCCTGCTCGGCTACGGCAGCAGCGACGACGAGTTCGACTGGAAACGTGCGCATGCCGACGGCAGCTTCTTCGCGGTCAAGGCCGACATCAGCGACACCTACACGATGGAGAACGGCGCGCAATGGTTCGCCCGGATCTCCGCGCAGCTGACCGACCAGCCGCTGGTGTCGGGCGAACAGTTCGCCGCCGGCGGCATGTACACGACCCGCGGCTACCGTTCCGCCGAAGGCATCGGCGACTACGGCGGCCTGGCCACCATCGAGTGGCGCAGCCGTCCGCTTGCGCTGTGGAACCTGCAGGACTGGCGCGTCTACAGCTTCCTCGATGGCGCCTGGCTGGGGTTGCGCAGGCCGCTGGCCGAGCAGGACGACGCATCGTCGATGGCGGCGATCGGCGTGGGCACCAGCTTCCGCGTCACCGAGCACTTCAACGTCCGCCTCGACTACGGCCACACGCTGACCGACGGGCCGACCACGACCAAGGACGCCGACCGCCTGCATATCAGTGTCGGCGCCAACTACTGAACACGCCTTCCAACGCGACACCTCGGAGATTCCATCAAATGCAACGCCTCATCACCCTGTTGTTGTTCCTTCTGGGCATGTCGATGCTCGGCGCGGCCCATGCCGAAACCCCGTGGTGGCAGGCGGACTGGAAGTACCGCAAGCCGATCACCATCGACGCCGGCCCGCAGGGCGCGGCGCTGGGCGGCAACGTCGGCCGGGTGCCGGTGCTGATCCGCCTGCATAGCGGCAACTTCGCCTTCGACGGCCTGGCCGATGGCGGCAAGGACATCCGCTTCGTCGGCAGCGACGGCCGCACCATCCTCAACCACCAGATCGAGCAGTACGACGCCAACCTGGCCATGGCGCTGATCTGGGTGGACGTGCCCGCCGTCAACGGCACCGCCGCGCAGACGATCTGGATGTACTACGGCAATCCGAACGCGCCGGCCGCTGGCAACGGCCAGCTGGCGTTCGACCCGGACTACACCGCGGTCTACCACTTCGCCGAAGCGGGCGCCGAGCCGCGCGACACCACCGCCTACGCCAACCATGCGGCGGGCAAGCTGGCCGCTGCCGAAGGCGCGGTGATCGGGCGCGGCGCGCTGCTAGCCGGACAGCCGATGCGCCTGCCGGGATCGCCGTCGCTGGCGACCACCGCCGGCGGCGCGATGACCTTCTCCGCCTGGATCAAGCCGGAACAGCTGGGCGCCAACCAGGCGATCTATGCGCGGCGCGAAGCAGGCAATGCGCTGCTCGTCGGTCTCGACAACGGCGTGCCCTATGTCCAGATCGGGCAGAGCCGCAGCGCGGCCGTGCCGCCGTTGAAGGCGGGCCAATGGGCGCACGTCGCGCTGGTCGCCAGCGAAGGCGCGGCGATCCTGTACGTGGGCGGACGCGAGGCCGCACGCATCGACGCGGCGTTGCCGGCCTTCGGTGGCGAAGCGCTGGTCGGCGGCGACGCCGCGGCTGCCGCCCCGGTGCCGACCGATCCGGCCGCGCCCGCCGCGGCGATTCCGCCGGCCAACCCGTTCGCCGGCGCGATCGACGAAGTGCGCGTGTCCAAGGTCGCCCGTCCCGCCGCCGTGCTGCTGGCCGATGCCAGCGCGCAGGGCGCCGAGTCGCGCCTGACCGCGTTCGGCGAGGACGAACAGACCGCCGGCGTGAGCCACTTCGGCTTCATCCTCAAGGCGATGCCGGTCGATGCGTGGGTGGTGGTGATCGTGCTGGGCATCATGCTGTTGCTGTCGTGGGCGATCATGGTCGCCAAGAGCCGCTACTTCGGTACGGTGGCCAAGGCCAACGCCGCCTTCACCCAGCAGTACAAGAAGGTCGTGGGCGCGCCGGTGGCGACGCTGCAGGACCTGGAGAAGCAGGGCGCGATCGGCGCGCAGATCCGCGATACCTCCACGCTGTGGCGGCTCTACCGGATCGCGATGGACGAGCTGCAGGGCCGCCAGGCGCGCGGCGCGCACGGGCTGTCGGCGGCGGCCATCACCTCGATCCGCGCGTCGATGGATGCGGAGGTCACCCGCGAAGCCGAGCGCATGACCAAGCGCATGAACTGGTTGTCCACCACCATCGAGGGCGCGCCCTACATCGGGCTGTTCGGCACCGTCATCGGCATCATGCTGGTGTTCGCGGTCGCGGCGATGGCCGGTGCGGTCGACATCAACTCGGTGGCGCCCGGCATGGCCGCCGCGCTGCTGTGCACGGCCGCAGGCCTGGGCGTCGCGATCCCGGCGTTGTTCGGCTACAACTGGCTGGCGTCGCGCGCCGAATCCATCGCCGCCGACATGGCGGTGTTCGTCGACGAGTTCACCGCGCGCCTGGCCGAAGAGTTCGACCGTTCCGGATCGCCGGCGCCGCTTGCGTCCGTGCAGGCCTGAGGAGGCGCGTCATGGCCAGGCCCAAGAGATTCGGTATCAAGAAACGCGAGAAGGGGATCAATGTCACCCCGTTCGTCGATGTGCTGCTGGTGGTGCTGGTGATCTTCATCCTGACCAGCAACGCGACCATTCCCGGCATCCAGGTGAACCTGCCCAAGGCCAGCTCGAGCATGGCGCTGGAGAAGCCGAAGACCAAGGCGATTACTGTCGACAACGCCGGCCAGATCTTCCTGGACGCCTTTCCGGTCAGCCTGTCCGAACTGGAAGACCGGCTGCGCAGCGAGAAGGCGGTCAACCCCGACTTCCCGGTGATCGTGCGCGGCGATGCGCAGGTGCAGTACGCGCGCGTGGTCGAGGTGCTGGACCTGCTGCGCAAGGTCGAGATCAGCCAGGTCGGGCTGGTCACCGGCAAGCCACAGGGGTGACGGCGTGACTTCCTCCCATCCCGATCGGGGCGGACCCACGCGCCCATGGCCACGCTGGCTGCCGGCAGTCCTCGCCTCCATCGGCCTGATCGCGGCGCTGGGCTTTCTGGCCTGGTACCTGCTCTTCAAGGACGCGGCGAGCACGCGGCGCCCGGTGGCGGAGACGCCGATGGTGATGTTGCCGCCACCGCCGCCACCGCCGCCGCCGGAACCGGAGCCCGAACCGGAACCAGAGCAGGAGCCGGAGGAAACGATGCCCGAACCCGAGCCGCTGGACGAAGCGCCCAAGCCGGCCGAGGAAGCGCCCACGCCCGACGCAGCGGATCCGGTGACCATGGATGCCGACGCGCAGGCCGGCACCGACAACTTCGGCATCCAGTCCGGCAGCGGCGGCGGCAGCACCGGCGCGGGCGGCGCCGGTGGCGGCGGCAACGCGTCCTACGGCCGCTACCTGGGCTACGTGCTGCAGCAGGCGGTGTCCCGCGACGAACGCATCCGCAAGCTGGCCTTCCAGCTGACCGTGCACGTGTGGCTGGACGGTTCGGGCCAGCTGACCCGCGTGGAGCTGTTGCGTGGCAGCGGCAACCACGAGGCCGACGAAGCGGTGCTCGCGGTCATCCGCGCGGTCGGGCGCGTGGACGAGATTCCGCCGGCCTCGTTGAAATTTCCCGCGCGCGTGCTGGTGCAGGGACGGCGTCCGGCCGGATGAGCATGCGTTCGAATCAACCCTTTCGAAGACTTCCAAACCTTGTGAGCAAGCAGATGACCCGTTCGACCATACGCTCCGCCTTGCGCGGACTGCGCACCACCGCCGTCGCCGCCGGCATCGGCCTGGCCCTTTTCGCCACCGGCGCGCAGGCGCAGGGCGCGCGCAGCGAAAGCACGATGATCAAGCTGATCCGCGGCCTGATCGACAGCGGCGCACTGAAGCCGGAAGTGGGGCAGGCATTGCTGGAGGAAGCCCAGCGCGAGGCCGCGCCGGCCACAGCGGCGTCGGCGATCGCCGCGCAGCCGGGCGACGTGCGGGTGCCGTACATCCCGGACACCGTGCGCGACGGCATCCGCGACGAAGTCAAAGCGCAAGTCATGGCACAGGCCAAGGCCGAGCGCTGGGCGGCGCCGGAGCAGGTGCCGGAGTGGACGCAGCGCCTGCGCGTGCAGGGCGACGTGCGCGTGCGCAACGAATCGCGCCTGTATTCGGAGCGCAACAGCGACATCGAGGTCGACTGGAGCCGCATCAACGCAGGGTCCGGCTACGACATCAACGAGAACACCAATCTCAACCTGCCGCCGCTGCGCAATACCCGCGAGGACCGCAACAATTCCTGGCGCATCCGCGCGCGCATCGGAGTGGTCGCCGACCTGGGCGAACACACCCGCGCCGGCGTGCGCCTGGCGTCGGGCAGCGACGACGGCCCGGTGTCCACCACGCAGACCCTGGGTGGCGGCCTGGCCAAGAAGGACGCATGGCTGGATCAAGCGTGGCTGTCCTGGTCGCCGGTCGACTGGATGGAGATCGTCGGCGGCCGCTTCGGCAATCCCTACTGGTCCACCGACACCCTGTTCTCCAACGACCTGAACTTCGACGGCATCGCGTTCAAGTACGCCGACGAAGTGGGGCCCGACGGCCTGTCGCTGTTCGCCACGCTGGGCATGACCCCGCTGGAGTATTCGTCCGACGGTTTCCCCAGCACCAGCCAGAACAAGATGCAGAGCGAGAACAAGTGGCTCAACGGCCTGCAGGTGGGCGCGGGCTGGGAGTTCGGCAACGCGCAGAAGCTGCGTGCGGCGGTGGCTTACTACGACTTCCGCAACGTCGCCGGCGAGTTGTCGCAGCCCTGCGCGCTGTATGCCGGCGCCGACCATTGCAGCACCGATTGGTCGCGTCCGGCGTTCATGCAGAAGGGCAACACGCTGATGCTGCTGCGCGATATCGCGCTGGATCCGCTGGACCCGGCCAACACGCCGCTGCCGCAGTACGTGGGCCTGGCGTCGGAGTTCGAACTGCTGGATGTCAACCTGAAATGGGAAGCGCCGGCGTTCGCCGGCTACGGCGTGCGCCTGGAAGCGAACTGGCTGCAGAACCTGGCCTACGACCCGGCCGAAATGTGGAAGCGCGCCAACGGCGGCATCGTCACCAACCTGGGCGCAGCGGCCGGCGCCGTCGCCGGGCCGCAGGATATCCGCAGCGGCGATACCGCCTACTTGGCGCAGGCCACGTTCGGCAACCTGGCGCTCACCCAATCCGGGGACTGGAACGCCTGGCTGGGCTACAAGCGGATCGAGGCCGATGCACTGCCCGACGGCTTCAACGACTCCAACTTCCATCTGGGCGGAACCAATGCCAAGGGCTACTACCTCGGCGCCTCCTACATGTTCGACAAGAACGTGTGGTTGAGCGGGCGCTGGATGGCGGCCAAGGAAGTGACGGGCGCGCCGTTGTCGATCGACCTGTTCCAGCTGGAAGTCAACGCCGGCTTCTGACGCATCCAGTGGCCCCGGAACGCCGTGCGTCGATACGTACGGCAATACCAATACCCCTTGTTGCACCAACGACATCGAACCAGACGGGACACGACATGACTTCCGAAACAATGGACGCCGCAGCCACATCGCCGACGGACCACGCCGCCGGCGCGCCGCCTCACGCCGGCACGCCGCCGCAGCCGGCGGCCTCGCCTTGGCCGATGTTCTATCGCCGGCCGGTGCTGCTTTCCTCGCACGACCACGCGGATTGGCGCGTGCGCCCGGCCGGCGTGGGCTTCGCCGCGCGCAGCCACTCGGTGCCGGTGGTGGCCGGCGAGTTCGCCGCGGCGTCGCGTTGCTACCCGCTGGTCTTCGCCGGCAACGACTACATGCCGATGGCGCTGCTGGGGCTGCAGGCGGACAGCAACCGCTTCGTCGACGGGGAGGCCTGGGCGGCCGGCAGTTATGTTCCCGCCTACGTGCGCCGCTATCCGTTCGTGTTCGTGCAGATGGACGAACCGGAAGGCTACGCGCTGGCGATCGACGCCGAGGCCGACATGGTGGTCGCGTCCGGTGAGGAGGGACTCGCCTTGTTCGAAGGCGGCCAGCCCAGCGAGTTGACCCGGCAGGCGCTGCAGTTCTGCGAAGCCTTCACCCGCGAAGACCGGGCGACCCGGCAGTTCACCGCGCAACTGGCCGCACAGGGCCTGCTGCTGGAGCGTACCGCCAACATCACCTTCCCCGACGGCCGCAAGGCCAGCATCGACGGCTTCCACGTGGTGGACACGGAAAAGTTCGCCACGCTATCCGAGGAGGTCATCGTCCAGTGGCACCGCAACGGATGGCTGTCGCTGGTGCATTTCCATCTGGCTTCGCTGGCGCGCTTCACTGACCTGATGGCGCGTTGAGCCGCCGGGTCGGCATCTTCGGCCAAGTACTTTGGCAGCGGCGATCCCAGGGCCTGCGACCACCACGTGGCGAGCTCCTGCGGATCCGCCGTGTCGATGGTGATAGCGTGAATTTCGTGTTCTTTCCTTGTCGATGGATAGCGAATCAGCGCGCGCTGTCGATGATGGAGCCGCCGTCGGGGGTGAGGCTCGACCCGGTGATGAACTGGCTGTCCTTGCTGGCCAGGAACAGCACGACCGGGGCAATGTCGTCTTCTGGCGAGCCATAGCGGCCCAGCGGATTGGTCGGCGCCGGCACGTTGGCATCCGCTCCCCAAGTTTCAGCGACCGGCAGCACGTTGTTCACGGTGATCTTGTCGGCCGCCCACTCGCGTGCGGCGGTACGGGTCAAGGCGCGCACAGCTTCTTTTGCCATGTTGTAGGGTGCATAGCCGGCCAGTCCGACAACGCCGGCCATCGAGCCGAAGTTGATGATGCGTCCCTCGCCGCTTGCCTTCAGGTGGGGATGGGCCGCCTGCATCGCGCGCAGATAGGCGATGGGACCGAGGTCGAAATTGCGTTGCAACTGCTCCGTCGACAGATCGAGGACGGACGAGAACGGCGCGGTGGGATCGAAGGCGTTGTTCACCAAGATGTCGATGCCGCCATAGGTGGCCGCTACCTTGGCGATCGCGTCCTCGAGTTGCTCGGCATTGCCGATGTCGCAGGGAACGCCAAGCGCGCTGCCGCCGGCAGCGGTGATGTCGGCCACGACCGCATCCACGTTCGCTGGCGTGAGAGAGAGGACGGCAACCTTGGCGCCTTGTGCTGCGAACAGCTTGGCAGTGGCGCGACCGATGCCGCGACCGGCACCCGTGACGATGGCTACTTTTCCGTTGAGGCGGGACATGGATTTCTCCTAGGAGGGTCAAAAATTGCTCTGTTGCGCCGCGAACACCGCGCCATATGTCGAAGGAGTGTCGCGAGCGAAGTTTTGCGTGGAAAACGAGACGACCAGCAGCACCAGGCCCAGGAACGCCGGTAGCGCGCCCTTGGGCTTGCGTATGCCCAGGTGCGCGGAGCCGGACAGCAGCAGGTGAAAGAACATGCCGGCATAGGCCAGGTCGCTCAGGGGCACGCTGACGCGCGACAGGATGGCCAGCGGCCCGAGCAGCTTGATCGCGATCATGAGCGGCACAAGGTAGGAAGCGGGATAGTTCAATTCGACCAGCGCTTGGCGTACCCAGTCCTTCCTGACGAGATAGAGCGTAGCGGAAGCGATATATAGAAATGTCAGTAATGTGGTGCTGACCCAGTAGACATATTGCGCAACCATAACGGGTTCCTAAATTCGGTTCAGATCGACTTCCTCCAAGAATGTCGTCTAAGATGAAACGCAACAAGTAGGATGAATAAGTGGTACTTAGTATGGAAAACATGACGAATGGCAATTCCGCCGTGAACATGCACGAGGAAATGCGTCGCGCGTTCGCACTGCTCTCGGGTAAATGGAAGCTGGAAATCATGTGGCTGCTCAACCAGCGGGTCTACCGCTTTGGGGAGCTACGCAAGGCGATTGCTGGCATCACTCAACACATGCTGACGGCACAGCTGCGCGAGCTGGAGGCCGACGGACTCGTATCGCGCACGGTGTTTCCGGAGGTGCCGCCCCGTGTCGAGTACGCGATCACGACCAAGGCGCGTGGCCTCGGGCCGACCATGGAAGCGTTGACGGTCTGGTGGAACGAGCACGGAGGCAGCGTGCCGGCGAAGCCGGCCGCACGCGGACGTAAAGCCAATACCGCGGGACGGAAGACGAAGTGATCTTCATGCCGTCAACGTGGCTGTAGGCGCGCCGTTGGTTGGTCGTCGGAACTCGACCTCAGTGCGCTGGAATATCTGAATATTGCGAATATTCAAGAGCGCGGTTCGGTTGTTGGTAGGCAACCAATAAGCAATCCAGGGACGTCGGGTTTAGTTCCAGGGGCTGCGGTAACTGGTCGCAATCCCGGCGTTGGAATGTTGCCACTTGCGCGTTACGCGTCACCGGGTGGAGATCCACCCGGCGCGCAGCCGGTGCTCAGAGCTTCAGGCTCAACGACACGAACGCGGACCGCGTGGGCGCGGGCGAGAACATCGGGCGTGCGTCGCTGCCCCAGAAGAAGCTGTCGTACCAGACGTAGGCGTATTCGCGGCCGGTCACGTTCTTGAGCTGCAGGTCGATGCGCGCGCGTTCGGAGAGCCGGTAGCCGGCGCTCAGGTCGAGCACCGCGAAGCCACCGAACTTGCCTTCGGTGTTGCGCGCTTCCAGGTAGTAGTCGCCCTGCGCACGTGCCTGCGCGCCGAAGCGCAGGCGCTCGGAGGCGTCGAACTCCACGCCGATGTTGGAGATGAAGCGCGGCGTCGCCAGGACTTCGTTGCCGGCGAGGGAGGTACCGTCGTCGGCGAACGCGCTGACCACCTTGGCCTCCTGGTAGGCGTGCGAGCCCCACAGCGACCAGCGCTCGCCGATGCGCGTGCTGGCCTGCAGGTCGACGCCACGCCGGCGCGTCTGCCCCAGGCCGACGGTGGTGCCGGTGGCCGGCATGTTGGCCACCTCGTCGGTGGCGTCCTGCTGCCAGATGGCCAGCCGGACGTCGGTGCCGTTGGCCCCGCTGAACTTGATGCCGGCTTCCTTGCCGGTGTTGACCGACGGTGCGAAGGCTTTCTGGCCGGCGGTGAGGTAGGCGGGCGCGGTGGAGCCGGTGAGGATCTGGAACGTGCGGCCCCAGTTGGCGTAGACGTTCAGCGCCGGGGTGAGCGCGTACATCACGCTGAGCTTGGGCTGCTCGATGGTGCCGTAGCGTTGCAGCGGCGCCTCGATGCCGCCGGGCAGCCGGGTGTGGCCATCGAAGCGGTCGACGCGGAATGCCGGCACGATCCGCAGCGCGGTCACGGGCGCATAGATCGCCTGGACGTAGGCGCCGGTGTTGTCGAGCGTGTAGCGGTCGTCGTTCTGGATGCGCCTCGGCGCGGCATCGAAGTCGGTCGGGATGCCGAAGCGGAAGCGGCTGCGCCGGTAGCGGTTGTCCTGATGCTCGCGGTTCACCCCGCCTTCGAGGGTGAGCGTGTCGCCGGCCACCCAGGTCAGCGTCGACAGCAGGCCGGTCTGGCGCTCGTTCCATTCGCGGCGCTGGCGCGGCGCATCGCCCACGGGGTAGTCGCTGAAGGTGACGTAGCGGTCGTCGTCGTAGCCGTTGTAGTACAGCTTGCTGCTCAGGTGCACGTTGTCGGACAGCCGCAGATCCAGGTGGGTGCTCAGTTGCCGCATGTCGCGATCGTCAAAGTCGTTGGCATTGCGCGGATCGGATGCGCGGCGGTCGGCGGTGAGCTCCTCGGCGGTCATGAATCCCGACTCGTCGGCCTCATGGTGGTACAGGCGGGCGATCACGCCGAACTTCGCCACGTCCGCGTCGCTGCCGAAGAACCATTTGCTGCCGACGCTGATCTTCTTCGAGCCGTCGTGCGCGCGGTAGCCATCGGACGCCTGCGCGCCGAGGAAATAGTTCTGCGCGAAGCCGTCGGCTTCGCGGCCCAGCGCGATCTGCGCCTCGCGGGTGTCGAAGCTGCCGTAGGTCAGCCGCGCATCGGTGTAGTCGCCGCCCTGGCGGGTGCCGAAGTTGATGTTGCCGCCGATGTTGTGCAGGCCGTAGCGCGGGTCGTTGGTGCCGCGGACGACCTCGATGTAGTCGATCTCCAGCGGGAAGAGCATGTCGATGAAGCGCTGGTTGCCGCTGTTGACGTTGCTTGGAATGCCGTCGATCAGGGTCTTGATGCCGTTGAGGTAGCCTTCGCCGTTGAAGGCGCGGAAGGTCACCTTGCCCGACTCGGCGCCCTGGCGCGTCTCGGTCAGCTGCATGCCCGGCATCTGGCCCAGCAGTTCCCAGCTCTGCATGACCGCCTTGTCCTCGATCCGCTCGGCACCCAGGACATCGACCGAGGTCAGCACCTCGTTGGCGGTCAGCTGGGCCTGGCCGTTGCGCACCTGCACGGCGCCCATGGTGGTGGCGGCGCCTTGCACTTCCGCGTAGGCGGCGGTGCTGGATTGGGCCGCAAGGACAGCGGCGATGAGGCGGATCTTCATGGGGAGGGATGCTCGTGAGTTCGTCGGCCGTTGCGGCCTCGGTCAAAGGGAGGAACGGCGGGCCGCACCGGGATCGGTGGGCGCGAACGCCGGCGCGCGCGCGAAGTCGTCCGCCGTGAACGGCCGGTCGCGGAACAGGTAGCCGTAGTAGAAGTGGCGCAGTTCGCCGTGGTAGGCGCGGATGCGGTCCTGGTAGGCCAGGTGCGCGCCCATGTCGGTGGATGCCCAGCGCGTCAGCAGCGCCTGCATGCCGACCGGCGGCAACAGCCAGCCCAGGCGCGTGGCTGCGGCCGAGCGGTGCTCGATGCCGTGGCGATAGGCCGCCGCCATCGCGGCCACGCTGTCGTCCCCATTCTGGTGGAAGGCCAGGTACCACTTGTAGTGGAAGGCGGTGCCGAGCGGCGCGGAATCGCTCCATTGCGGATGCCGCGCGTAGAACCGCTGCATGGTGACCTCGCGCGGGATGTCCCAGGCGCGGTTGACCGCCTCGCGCTGTGCGCGCGCGATTTCGGCGCCCTGGTCGACCGGGATCGCGCGCTCGATGGCCACATGCGACAGCGCCGGCAGTACCAGCGCGATCGCCACCCATGCGCTGACCAGCGCTGCGGCATTGGCCGCCGACGACCAGCCCCGCAGCGCCACCACAAGCGCCAATGCGATCCAGAACAACAGATACGCCGCGGTCAATCCGACGACGCCGACGATCTGCACGAACGGCACCTGCTGCTGTAGCGCGAAGCAAGCGAAGGGGATCGACACGCACGCCAGCAACGCGGCCCAGCGCACCACGCTGCGGCGCAGATACAGCCGGCGCAACGACGCGGGCAGGGCGCCGAGCAGGCGCTCGCGCCCGGACTCGGTGTCGGCCGAGCGCAGGTCGTGGAACAGCACAATGGCGAACACCGGCAGCAGGAACGTCAGCAGGAACGCGAAGTCGAAGCGCCCGGCCAGCGCCAGTTCGGGATTGAAGGTGTCGCCGTCGTGGATCTGCGCTTCCAGGCCCAGCGCGCGGACCCGCAGGATGTAGGGAGCGACATCGCGCATGCCGACCGCGGCGAAGGCCAGCGGGGCCGGGGCGTCCCACGTGGGATGGAAGGTGTAGTAGGCCGCGCTGCCCGCGTCGGTCGACGTGCCATGCGCTTTCATCACCGCCGCGAGGTCCACCTGCTGCAACGACGCGATGCGCGCGATCGCCTCGCGTTGGCTGCCGATGCGCTGCAGCCCCGACGCCAGGCTCGCTACCGCCAGCAACGCCAGCAGCGCAAGCCCGGCCATGGACATCCGCGAGCGCAGCACCATCAGGATTTCATAGCGCCAGATGTTCATCGCGTCGCCCCCAGTCGGCGTGTCGCCAGGCCAAGCAGCGCGAGTGCGGCCAGCAGCCACGCAAGCAGCACCAGCGCACTCGGGAGCAACGCCTGCAGCACGGCGGCTGACGCGCGCGGAACGAAGGCGAAGGCCGGGATGTCCTGCCAGTGCCCGCTGTCCACGCGCTTGCGCCGGTCGGCGCCCGCGTCGGCGGCGGTGTCGTCGGCATACGACACGCCATCGGCCTGCAACTGGTTGAGCTGCTGCACCATCCGGTAGCGGTGCGCTTCGGCCTGCTCCAGGAAGCGCAGATGCGCGGACAGGTCGGTCGCGGCCGCGGCCATCGACAGCTGGCGCAGCGCGATCGCCGGGCTCAGCGCGGCGAAGGCGGCGACCAGCCTGTTTTGCCGGTGCTGGATGTCGGCGCTGCGCGCGGCGTAGGCGTTGAACAGCCCGGACGTGAGGCGTTCGCCTTCCACCGCCACCAGGCCCTTGTAGTTGACCGGCAGGTCCTCGATGCGGGCGACGCCGTAGCGCGCCAGCACGTCGCGCTTGAAGCCGGAGAAGTACGCATCGTTCGGGTCGTGGCTGTCGCCGATCGCGCGCAGGTCCGCACCGATGGCCACATCGGTCTGCAGCCGGTCGGGCAGCGGATGCGCGGCGTAGGCCACGTCCGGCGCGATCCGCGGCACCAGCAGCGCGGTCAGCGCCCACAACGCGACCAGCGCCAGCAGCGCATCGCGCCGGCGCGGGATCAGGCCCGACAGCGCCACGATCAGCACGCACCACAGTGCCAGGTACAGCGCATAGGCCGACGCCAGCGCCAGCGCGACGGCAGCCGATGCGCCGGGCGCGGCGGCCATGCTCGCCAGGCCAGCGAAGGCCGGCAACAGGAACACCGCGGCCACCGCCAGCAACGCGCCGAGCTTGCCGGACACGATGACCCGGCCCGATGCGCCCTGCAGCATCAGCTGGCGCAAGGTGCCGCGTTCCCGCTCCTGGGCCAGCACCCCGTGGCCGAGGAAGATCAGCACCAGCGGCGCCAGGATCTGCAGCACGAACGCCGGCGTCAGCTGGCCGAACCGCACCAGCACCGAGCTTTGCATGACGTCGCCGAAGTTGGCCGTGTTCTGGCGGTGGCCTTCCAGGAACATGCTGCTGCCGGTGAACGGATCGACGCCGGCATCGAAGGCGGCCAGCGCCGACGGCAGCCGATAGACGAAATGTCCGTAGTGCACCACGCGGTGCGGATGGCGGTCCGGCTGGTTGTCGAACGCCGTCTGCGCCGCCGCCTGCTGGCGGGCACGGTAGTCCGCGGCGGCGCCCATGTGGTGCATCGACACGACGGTGGAGACCACCGCCAGCATCGCCAGCAACACCACGCCGGTCAGCGCGGTGCGGTTGCGCGCCATCGCCCGCCACTCGTTGCGCATCACCGAAGCGACGACGCTCATGCCGCCTGCGCCCGCCCGGCGAAATGCGCGTGCAGCGCGGCCAGGTCGAACTGGCCCCTGTCCGCCGCGTAGGCGATGCGGCCGCGTTCGAGCACGCCGATCCGGTCGGCGACCTCCATCGCGCCGACCAGGTCGTGGGTCACCATCAGCACCGAGGTGCCGCGCGCGCGGACCGATTCGAGCAACGCATGGAAGTCGGCGCTGGCGCCCGGGTCGAGGCCGGAGGTCGGCTCGTCGAGCAACAGCAGCGGCACTTCGCGCATCAGCGCCGCCGCGATCGCGACCTTCTGCCGCATGCCCTTGGAGAAGCCCGACAGCCGCTGCGTCCATGCCGGCTGCTGCAGGCCCGCCCCGCGCAGGGCCTCGTGGATGGCATCGCGGGATTGCCTGCGCCCGCTCAGCGAGAGCAGGTAGTCGACATTCTCCAGCGCCGAGAGGTGCTCGTAGAGCGCCACGTTCTCGGGCAGGTAGGCCAGTTGCGCGCGTGCCTTCGCCGGCTCCCGCCAAGGCTCGATCCCGGCCACGAACACGTGCCCCGCGGCGGGCTTGATGAAGCCGAGCAGGGCCGACAGCGTGGTCGACTTGCCGGCACCGTTGCCGCCGAGCAACGCATAGATGCAGCCGGGCTCCACGCGCAGGTCGAGCCCGGACAGCACGGGCTTGTCCGCATAGGAAACGGAGAGCTGGCGGATATCCACCGGGAGGGATGTGGCGAGCATGCATGGGCCCAGTCGCGCGAAACGGCCCGCATGTTAATGTAATAACATTACATTTCCAAGGGGCGAGGCGATCACGGCCTGCGTCGTTCCGGGTGACAAGCCCCTGTCCAGCTGCCTACCCAGTCGCCCCTCGGCCGCCACAGTGCCGCGGCAGGTTCGCGTGAGGCGGCCGCGGGGCCGCTGCGCGCGCAGTGGTGGATCGCCTCGACCAGGGCGGCGTCGAACTGTTCAGCCGCTGTGCCGGCGGACAAGCAGTTGGGTCCGGCCATCGGCGCAATTCATGCCCGGCGTATCGCTGGACACTGCAGGCGCTGGCCGAGCATGCCTGCAGATCGCGCTCGGCCTTCGCCCGCAGATTCAGCGAGGTTGCTATTGCCCGGCGACAGACGGGATGAGTTCCATGATTTCGTTGATCGACGGCGATTCTGTACCAGAGTCCGATGACCGGGCTCGACGGCTACCTATCAGTGCACGTACGGGTCGCATTGCGTTCGATCTCCCCAGGCGCACCGCCACCACGTGCGTCGCGGCGAGTCGCTGGCCCAGCCGTTGTCCAGTCGCCGGGGCCGCGGCGCGGGGCCGAATCCCATGCATCATCGGGCAGTGTATGGCGCCCACCGGCGAGCACTACGATGCACTATGGATGCCGGCCGCGCGCTCCGGGTAGGTACGGCCGCTAGCGATGTTCATCCAGGGAGCTGGCGCGGCGCGAACGCTCGGGATGGCATGTTCTTGTCGATGAGATCGGACAGAAAGGAAAGCACGAGTTCGCCTTTGTCTTCCCAGATGAGCTCTATCGGCCTTCGATCATCGAGGGCTGGAATCTGCTCTTCGGTTATCCAGCGGTAGACGTGCTCCGGGTCGCTGTCGAGCTGAAGCGCAAGATTGGCGACTTGGCGGACGATGCCGTGCTTCATGACGGTGGCCTCCTGTTCTTTGCCTGTGGGTAGACGGAGAAGGGCGAGTTCCGCTCGCGCGAATGGAACGCAGGATCCGCTCCAGGCCGGGCGTGAACCGATCGGGCGAACATGCGTATGCACTTGCGCGCGCACATGCCGGGCCGGGACCTGGAAGGGCGCAGGAGCGCCCCTTCATGCAGCGCGGTCACCGGGTGACGAAGACGGCAACAAGCAGCGCAAGAAAGATTCCAGCGTTGAGCTTGGGCTCCCGGTACTCCATGAACATGAACGTGATTGCGAGCCATCCAAGCGCCGCCGCGATCGACAGGACCAGCATCGGCGTCTCGCTCAGCAGGTCCCTGGCCCGCCAAGCCAGGAAGACCCCGAGCAGTCCGAAGGCAACCTGCCCCAGCGAAAAGGCGGAGTTCAGTCCGTAGTACAGCGTGGTTTCCAAGCTCGGTTCGCGTTTCCCGCGTAGATGCTGGGATATCACGTCGATGGCGAAATGCAGCACCCCGCTCAGGGCGAGCCAGCCGTAGGCCGCGTAGACGATGTACTTGTGCATGGTGGTTGCTCCTGAGGATCGGCGGGACGGGCGGCTTCTCGCGGGCGACTGCAGCTACGCGCCGGCGCACGGCCCATTGGCGTAGGTAGCCACGTGGCTCGGCCGTCGGGGAAGAAATCCGGTGCAGGGATGGCGGCGGCAGCGCGAGCGATCATTTCCCGATGTACGCCATGTCGGGAGCGCGTGTGTGGACCGCAGGGAAAGGCGCTCCCGTCAGCCGTTCCGACTCGCGCCACAGCTTTTCGGCGCCGCTCACGTCCAGCGCTTGCGCAGGCACCTTGGCGATGGCAGGGTGGCCTCGCGTCTCGCTCAGCTTGTCCGGGCCGTAGTAGCTGCCGCCTTGAACCTGCGGCGAAGTCGCGGCGAAAAGCGTGGGCAAGGCGCCCTGCGCGGCCGGCTGGAACAGGAACCACAGGACGCGGCGGGCGAGGCCGGAAGCGCTCCTGGCGCCCGCGCCATTGGGCAACAGATCGGTGCGCGAAACGCCCGGATGAGCCGCCACGCTCCGTATTCCCCAGCCAGCCGCATCGCTGTGGCGTTGCAACTGGAGCGCGAACATCAGGCAGGCCAGTTTCGACTGGCTATAGGCGACCATCGGCTTGTAGCCGCGCTCGGACTGCAGATCGTCGAAGTTGATCGTACCGCTGCGCGCGGCGACGCTTGAGAGCGCGACCACGCGCGGCTGGCTGGCCTTGCGCAGCAGCGGCAGCAGCTGCGCTGTCAGGAAAAAATGGCCGAGGTGGTTGGTGCCGAACTGCAGTTCGAACCCGTCGGCGGTCACCTGCCGCTTCGGAGGCGCCATCACCCCGGCGTTGTTGATCAGCAGATCGAGGCAGTCGATCGAGGAGCGCAGCCGCTCCGCGAACGCCCCGATGGAACCGAAGCTGGCGAGGTCCAGCGCTTCGAACCGCACATCCGCGTTGGGCACGCGTTTGCGGATCTGTTCGACCGCGAGCGCCCCTTTCGACGGGTTTCTACCGGCAATGATGACCTGCGCACCGGCGCGTGACAGCGCCAGCGCATCTTCGAACCCGAGGCCTCCCGTGCCGGTGACGACCGCTATGCGACCGCGTTGAGAGGGTGTGTCTGAAGCTTTCCAGTGGGCCATGGTGGTCGCCTTTAGAGTGGTTGCGCAAAGTGCATTAAAAATTGCACTCAGTGCATAATGTAAGTATCCGGATCCGGCTTTGCAACCGGCTGTTGGGCGCCGTGGACTCTTTTCCTTCAAGGGACCGTAGTGCCGTACCGGGGAGAGCGCGGGAACTACGCAACGGGCCGGACGGAATGATTGTTCGCGCCGCCGGATGGCAGGGGGCTGCCGCGCGCCAGCGGCAGCGCCGCGTGCCGCGCCTGCGCGTGGCCGAGCCACAGGCCCAGCGCCACCCACAGCAGCGCCAGCGGCACGACCACGCCGGCCAGGCCACCCATCGCCAGCCCGACCCGGCCCAGCGCACCCTCGGTCTGCGCTCCCACCACATCGCCTGCGCGGTGGATGAAGGTGTCGACGAGCGCCTTGGCCTTGTATTTGCCTTCGCGGTCGACCACGGTGAACAGCGCCTCGCGCGCCGGTTGGGTGATGCCGCGTTGCACTGCGTGGGTCACGGCCTCCAGCAGCACCAATACCGCGAACGAGCCGTAGATCGCCAACCCGACGAAGCCGGCCGCGGTGGCCACCGGCAGGATCGCCAGCGCGACGCCCAGGCCGAAGCGCTTGATGATCCGTCCGGCCAGGGTGAGCTGCAGCGCCAGCGCAGCGACATGCGTCCACATGTCCATCTTGCCCAGGATCGCCGCGCGCGCATCGATGCCGTCGGCGATCGCCGCGACCATCTGCAGGCGGGTGAAGTACACGAAGGTCACCATCACCGCCATCAGCATCACGTAGCCGGCGATGCAGGCCAGATAGGGCGAGCGGAGAACCAGGCCGATGCCGGCCCAGGCGCTGCCGCCGATGCGCGCGGCGTCATCCGCGCGCAGCGACGCGGCCAGGCCGGTGTCGGCCGCACGGTCGGGCACGACCCTCAGCAGCAGCCAGGCGGCCAGCATGCCCAGCAGCAGGAAGCCGCTGGCGACCAGCAACAGGCTGGGCGTGCCGAGCGGCTCGGCCAACTGCGAGGCGAGCCATGGGCCAAAGATCGCACCGAGCGTGCCGCCGATCGAGATCAGGGCGAAGAACCGCCTGCCCTGGTCGCTGCTGAAGCGTTCGGTCACCAATGCCCAGAACACCATGGTGACGAACAGGTTGAACACGTTGAACCAGACGTAGAACACTTGGCCGGCCCCCTGGCGTACCGCACCGGGTGCGAACGTCATCAGGCCCCAGAAGCCAACGAGGGTCAGCGCGAGGAAGCCGTAGGTCGCGCCGACGAACTGCAGCCGGCGCAAGCGGCTGACCAGCCAGCCGAACAGCGGGTTCGCCGCCAGCGTCAACACCGCGGTCACGGTGATCAGCCGGCGTACGCCTTCGATCTCGTGCTCCATGCCCAGGGCGTCGCGCGCGGGCCGCAACACCATCAAGGCGGTCAGCACGAAGAAGAAGAACAGCGACGCGATCAGGACCGGCCCGAGCTCGTCGCGGCGGAGGTTGAACGCGGCCTCCCACAGGGGCGGGCGCTGGATGGGCATGTCGGTCCGGCTCATGGTGGTTCCCGGGCGCGCCGGCGCCCGGGACGCCAGCAGTCGATCGATTCGGTCGAGCACGCGGCGGCCTTGCCGGATGCTCACAGGAAGCAGTCGCAGACGGAACGCAGGCATCGCACAGGAGTGCAAACACGCGATGACAGCGTTCTGTGACCTTCTCCCGTGCGCGACGTGCTGACGCTTCGACGCTGGAGTCCAAGGCGCGCGGCCGTCGCCCGCAGTGGCCGATGGATCAGCGGGCGCGCGTGGGAAAGCGCGTGCCGGTGAGTTCTTCGCTGATCGTCCACAGGTAGGCCGCCACCGTCGCATCGTTGGCTGCGGCGGGAACGGCCGCCAAGCCGAGCGGGCCGGCGAACTCGTTCGGTCCGGTCGGACCGTAGTAGGCCCCGCCTCGCGCCTCGGCCGCGGTGGCGGCGTACAGGGTGGGCACCGCGCCCTGGGCGGCGGTCTGCATGTGCTGGCGGTTGCTGGACCACTGCCGGCCCTGTGCGCTGTCCAGGCCGGGACCGCGCGCAACCAGTTCGGTCACCGCGACGCCGGGATGGGCGGCGATGCTGCGGATGCCCCAGCCTTCGGCCTCGCTGTGCCGCTGTAGCTCGAAGGCGAACATCAGGCACGCCAGCTTGGACTGGGCATAGGCGCCCATCGGGTCGTAGGCCTGCTTGGATTGGAGATCGTCGAAATTGATGCGGCCGCGATGCGCTGCGATGCTGGACACCGTGACCACGCGAGGCGACGGGGACTTGCGCAGCAGCGGCAACAGCTCGGCGGTCAGGACGAAATGCCCGGCGTAGTTGGTGGCGAACTGCATCTCCAGGCCATCGGCCGACGTGCCGCGCTCCGGCGGCGCCATGATGGCGGCGTTGTTGATCAGGCCATCGAGCCGGGGCAGGGCGGTGCCCAGGCGTCGTGCCAGTGCGCGAACCGAGGACAGGTCGGCCAGATCGACGGCTTCGAACTGCACCTGTGCGTCGGGCGTGCGCTGCTTGATCCGGTCGATCGCCTCCTGGCCCCGCTGTGGGTTGCGCGCCGCGATCACCACCTGGGCGCCTGCAGCGGCCAGGGCTTGGGCATCTTCGTATCCCATGCCGCTGGTGCCGCCGGTGACTAGGAAAATGCGGCCTTTCTGCGAGGGAAGGTCGGCCAGACCCCAATCGGGCTTCGGCGGGTTCTGCGCAAGCGCGCTGCCTGTCGAGAAGGCGCAAGCCAGCAGCACGCAGAGGAGGGCGAGGCGGTTGCGCCATCCGTAGCCGGCGGCACGCGAGTCCCGGGAGCGGTGGCCGCCAGTGCCGGTGGCCAGCGTCGCGCGCTGGCGTCGAGAGAGAATCGTGCGAACTGTCCAGTTGGTCATGATCGTCTTCCTAAAGATGAAGGGGAGGAGGGGGGCCGAATTCCTTGGCTGCGGTAGCGGCATTCCGTATGGCGCTTGGTTCGACAAGGGCGGTGAAGCCATCCGAGGTGGAGTCGTGGCCGACGCCTTTTGCCGCGAGGTCGCGTGCGATGGCTTGAGTTGGCGGGAGGGGCCGATCCGGTAGCCGAGGCAGGGGGACCTCACGGCGGATCGGTGCGTTCGGCGTCGCCAGGCGAGCGTCGCATCCGTGTCCCTTCGCCAGATGCATCGTCGCCTCGCGTGGCGGGATCAGAAGCGCCTGCTGAGCCCGAGTACCACGCGCCCGAGTCCGTTGCGTCCGGGTTCCAGCAGCGGGCTGTCGCTGAGCTCGCTTGGCAGGAACCGATACTCGATAGACCCGAGCAGCTGCCACTGCGTCGTTCCGATCGGCTGCATCAGCGTCAGTCCGACGCGCGGGACCAGGGCCGATCCCGGCGCGTACGCGGCGACACCGCGTGCGACTTCCTCGTCGAGTATTCCGAAGTAGTAGTTGGCCAGATCCGCCGACATCCAGCTCGCGCCCGCGCTGGTCGCAAGCGTGCTGCGGTCGAACGACCACGTGTACCGATAGTCCAGGGAGATCTGGTAGCCGTCGCTGGCATCGGACATGTCGTGGACGGTCTCGAGCGCGATCGTGCCCCACGTCGAGCCGACGCTGGCGCGAAAGCCGGCATCGATGCCGTCGTCGCGATCGCTCAGCAGGTCGGGATTGACGCCGTTGGCGAGAAGCTCGGTCCGCCCGAGATCGCCGATGTCGAACCCGTCGAGCCGGGCGGACAGCAGCGCATCGAGCGTGAACCCGCCGGACTTGTACAAATGCACGCCGCCGGAGATGCCGCGCAGGAACACGCGTTCTCCCTCGTAGCTGACCAGGGGAAAGGGCCGTACCCGCGTCCCTTCGCCGGCATACGGGCTGTCGATGGCCGCAGCCCCGGCACCGAGGGACCACGCGCCGGAGGCGGGCGGGGACTGCTGGCCGAGCGCGGTGGCGGGAAGCGCGAGAAGCGCGAGCTTTACGAGGTTGCGTGCTGTCATGTTCATGCGGTGGCTGCCGTGGTGATGGGTGGGTGGATTGGTGGAGCGCGGACAATTCGCGCTATGGCGCGGAAGAAGCGGTGGTAGGCGCCGCAGGGGGGCCGGGATTTTCGTGCCGGCTGCCGGAAGGCGCAGGCGCGGCCTGCGCCGGCGGCGCGCTGCGCCGCGCTTGCGCGCGTCCCAGCCACAGGCCCAGCGCGGCCCACGCCAGCGCCAGCGGGACGACCGCGCCGACCAGTCCGCCCATGGCCAGGCCCAGCCGCCCGAGCACGCCTTCGGCCTGCGCGCCGACGACGTCGCCGACGCGGTACATGAAGGTGTCGACGAAGGCCTTGGCCTTGTACTTCTCCTCGCGGCTGACCACGGTGAACAGCGCCTCGCGCGCCGGCCGGGTGATGCCGCGCTGCACGGCGCGGTTGGCGGCCTCGAGCAGGATCAGCGCCGCGAACGAGCCGTAGATCGCCAGCCCGACGAAGCCGAGCGCGGTGGCGACCGGCAGGATCGCCAGCGTCACGCCCAGGCCGAAGCGCTGGATGATTTTCCCGGTCAGGGTGAACTGCAGGACCAACACCGCGACCTGCGTCCACATGTCGATGCTGCCCATGATCGCCGCGCGCGCGTCCAGCCCGTCCGCCGCGGCCGCGACCATCTGCAGGCGGGTGAAGTAGATGCAGGTCGCCAATACGGTCATCAGCACGATGTAGCCGGCGATGCCGGTCAGGTAGCGCGACCGGAACACCGCGCGCAGGCCCGCCCAGGCGCTGCCGCCGATCGGCCCGGCCTCCTTCGCCGATCCGGCCGCGGCGCCGGGCGCCTGGCTGCCCGCCCGGTCGGGCGCCACGCGCACCAGCAACCCGGCGGCAGCCAGGGCCAGCAGCAGGAATCCGCCCGCGACCAGCAGCAGGCTGGGCGTGCCGAGCGGCTCGGCCAGCTGCGAGGTCAGCCAGGGCCCGAAGATCGCGCCCAGGGTGCCGCCCACCGAGATCAGGGCGAAGAACCGCTTGCCCTGGTCGAGGCTGAAACGGTCGGCCAGCAGCGCCCAGAACACCATGGTGACGAACAGGTTGAACACGCTGAACCACACGTAGAACACCTGCCCGCTGCGCTGCCCGATCGCACCGGGCGCGAACGACAGCAAGGCCCAGAAGCCCAACAGGCTCAGCACGAAGAACCCGTAGGTGACGGCGATGAACTGCAGCCGCCGCAGGCGGCTGACCAGCCAGCCGAACAGCGGGTTCACCGCCAGCGTCACCATCGCGGTGCCGATGAACAGCCAGCGGATCCCCTCTATGCCGCGCTCCATGCCCAGCGCATCGCGGGCCGGGCGCAGCAGCATCAGCGCGGTCAGCACGCAGAAGAAGAACACGGATGCGATGAGTACCGGTCCGGCCTCTTCGCGGCGGAGATTGAACAGGGCCTGCAACGGGCTTGGGCGACGCGGTGCCGGTGTCGTGGTTCGACTCATGAGTGGGGTCCTGGTCGGTGCACGCCGCACGGGCGCGCGTTGGCAATTCAGTCGGTCAGGCGCGATGGATAGCGCGCGTCGCCGAGCTGTTCGCTGATGGCCCAGAGGCGGATCGCGGCCTGGGTGCCGGTTGCGGCGGCGGGCAGCTCGGCGAAGCCCAGTGGCCCGCGCATTCCCATCACGCCGGTCGGCCCGTAGTAGCGTCCGCCCCGTGCATCGGGCGCGGTGGCGGCGTACAGCGTCGGCAGCGCACCGCGCGCCGCCGGCTGCAGGATGAGTCGGCCCAGGCTGCGGCGCGCAGCACACCGGCGCGGGGCGAAGAAGTGCTCACGCACATCGGGCAGAAAACGCCCAACGCGCACGTAGCTTGCAACGTCGGTGTCGGTGTCGGCCGCAGCGAGAGCGCGTCGAGAGGGAGTGCCGGTAGCTGTCCAGTGGGCCATGATCGGTGCCTTGCGGTGGAGGGAAAGAGGGATCGGGCGCATGCAATCCATGCATCGGCGGGAGCGGACGCCGCCAACTTCTGCCGGCGCGATTAATTTGGGTTTAAGGCGATCGGCACGCAGGCGCTTCCGCAGCGCGCCGGTGCCGGCCGCGGCGGGCGATGGACCCCGACGGGTTTTGACTGCGGCGTTTAATCCGGTATTAATGCCTGCATCGGAACATCGCCGATCGCTTCCTCTCCTGCCTGCGCCGCCATGGATGCACTCCTCCTCGTCGAAGACGACCACATGCTCGGCCGTGCGCTGACGGCCGCGCTGGGCCAGGAAGGCTGGCGCGTGTTCCATTGCGAGGACGCGGCCTCGGCGCGCGCCGCGCTGGTCGACCATGCCTTCGTCGCGGTGCTGCTCGACCTCGGGCTGCCGGGCGGCTCCGGGCTGGACGTGCTGGCGACGATGCGCAGCCGCTACGACCCGACGCCGGTGCTGATCATCACCGCGCGCGATCAGCTCAGCGACCGGGTCCGCGGACTGGACGCCGGCGCCGACGACTACATCGTCAAGCCGTTCCAGCGCGACGAAATGCTGGCCCGGCTGCGCGCGGTGCTGCGCCGCGCCCGCGGCGCGGTGACGCCGGTGCTGCGCTGGCGCGATGTCGAGGTCGATCCGGCCGCGCGGACGGTGACCCGTGGCGGCAAGCGGGTGAGCCTGAGCGCGAGCGAGTACAGCATCCTGGTGGCGCTGCTGCAGTCGCGCGGCCGGGTGCTCAGCCGCGATCAACTGCGAGACCGGCTCTACGGCGGCGACGCGGAGATAGGCAGCAACACGGTCGCGGTGTACGTGCACCAGCTGCGGCGCAAGCTCGGCGACGAGGTGGTGCTGACCGAATTGGGCTTCGGCTACCGCGCCGGGAGCGAGGACTGATGCGCGCACTGCGTACGCGGCTGCTGGTGGCGCTGGCGGCGGTGCTGCTCGCCGCCTGGGGCAGCTGGTTCCTGATCCAGTACCTGGAGATGACAGCGCGGCAGGGCGGCGAGGTCGACGGCATGTTGCGCAATGTCGCCGAGCAGATCCTGTATTCGCTGCCGGCGGATATCGCGACCGCCGGCCAGCAGCGGCAGTTCGCGCTAGGCGGCGAAGCGACGCCGGCCAGCGGCAAGTTCGCCGCGCTGGGATTCCAGGTCTGGGAGCGCGGTACCGGGCGGCGGCTGATGTCGTCGCGGCCGGCGCCGGCGCATGCGATGGTGCCGGACTTCGCGGACGGCTTCTCGGAGACGGCCATCGCCGGCGCACCCTGGCGCGTGTACGCGCTCAGCGATGCGGACGCACGGGTGCAGGTGCAAGTCGGCTTGCCGCAGGCCGCGCTGCGGGCCGAGCTGCGGCGATGGTTCGGCGCCAGCCTCGGCAGCGCGTTGCTGCTGCTGTTGTGCATCGGTGTCGCGATCTGGCTAGTGATCCACTGGTCGCTGCGGCCGGTGGTGCAGGTCAGCGAGTCGCTCGCCAGGCGTGCGCCGCTGGATTTGGCGCCGCTGCCGGAGCGCGGGTTGCCGGACGAGTTCACGCCGCTGGTGCGCTCGTTCAACCAGTTGATGGCGCGGCTGGCGCAGGCGCTGCAGCACGAGCGCCAGTTCCTGGACGAGGCCGCGCACGAGCTGCGCACGCCGCTGGCGGCATTGCTGACCCAGGCGCAGGTATTGCAGCACGCCGGCGACCGCGACGAGGCGCGCGAGGCGCTCGACCATCTGGTCGCCGGGATCGAGCGCGCCTCGCGGCTGGCGCAGCAACTGCTCGATGCCGCGCGGGTGGAGGGCGGCGGCGGCATCGCGCGCGCGGCGGACGTCGATCTGGCGCTGGTCGTAGGGATGGTCGCCGACGAATTCGAATTGCTCGCGCTGCGCACCGGCCAGTCGATCGAGGTCGAAAGCGGGCACGCGCCGGTGCACGGCGACATCGACGACCTGGGAATCCTGGTCCGGAACCTGCTCGACAACGCCTTGCGGCATGGAGGGCCCGGTACGCGCGTGCGGCTGGAAACCCGGGTCGAGGGCGAGGGGCGCGCGCCGATGGCGGTCCTGACCGTTGCCGACGATGGTCCGGGCATCGCCGAGGGCGAGCGCGAGCGGGTATTCGAGCGGTTCTACCGCGCCGGCACCGGCCATCGCGCACAGGGCATCGGCATGGGGCTGTCGCTGGTGGAGCGCGTGGTCGCCTCGCATGGCGGGCGGCTGCGCTGCGGCGCCGGGCTCGACGGCCGCGGCTTTGGCGTCGAAATCCGGTTGCCTGCCCTCCCTGCAAGCGGTTCCCACGCCGACCGCGGCCGCTAGCGCGTACCAAACAGCGCCGACCCGGCGCGCCGGCCACGCGCCGCGGCCGCATCGCGATTCGCGCACCGGCTGCGCAAGGCCGCCCTGCCGCACCCGGGCGAGGCTCGGGCCTGTTGCGGGCCAAGCCGTTGGCGGCGGCAGCCGCGCCGCCGCGACGAGAACGCGAGCTCGGCCACCGGCATCGCAACCGTCGTGGGACCGCGCCAGGTGGCTTGTCGACGGCGCTCCCGATGGCCACGCTCTGGTAAGCTGAGCGCATAAATCAGTGCACTGGATGCTTGGAATTGCGCCAAGTGCAATCATGCAACGGGCGCCCATTCACGATGTCGGAACTCCTTCCCCGCGCGGGCATTGCGCCCACAGAAGGCTTGCGCGAACGCAAGCGCCGCCAGACCCAGCAGCGCATCGCCGAGGTCGGCCAGCGCCTGTTCCTCAGCAAGGGCTACGACAGCACGACGCTGGACGCGATCGCGGCGGAGGCCGGCATCTCGCGCCGCACCTTCTTCTCGTACTTCAAGTCCAAGGACGACATCATTTTCTTCTGGCTGGACACCGACCGGGCGAGCCTGATCGCCAGCCTGCTGAAGACGTCGCCCGACGTGCCTCCGCTCGACGCGGTCCGCGATGCGATGGTCAAGCACATCGCGCAGTACACGACCGAACAGATGATCGCGGTCGACAACCTCATGCTGTCGAGCGAATCGCTGCTTGCACGCAAGCAGGCGCACTACGCGCAGCAGGAACAGGCGCTGTTCGATGCGCTGTGCGAGGTCTGGCGGCAGCCGGAACGCCGCGCGGCGCTGCGGATGGTGGCCATGGTCTCGATCGGCGCGATGAAGATCGCGCTGCAGGCGTGGCGGGAACAGACCGGCCAGCGAAAGCCGGCCGCCAAGTTCTTGCGCGACGCCTTCGACAATCTGAAATCGGTACTTTGACGGCACCGGGATCGGATCCGCCGGCGCCGGCGCGCCGATCGGCCGATGCCGCATCCATCCCGGCGAAGCGGCTGACTGCGACACGGGCGCGCCGCTCTCACCTCGCTGTCAATGCATGAGTGCCTCGAGCCGGCGGTTCGCAGCTTCGGTGGCGCATGCCAAGCGGCTCCACGTGTAGCCTGGACCAGGCTTGGTGCCGCCGGACGTCGAGCGCTTGGCCGACGGCGCGACGGCGCCGTTGTCCAGGCTGTACATCGAATTTCCTTGGACGCACCCGATCTCGCACCGATTCGCGCGAGCAGTGCTGGTAGCGTTTCGGGCCGAGCGGCAGCGGGCGCTCGCCAGGGACGAGCGCGCCACGGCTACAATGCAGCCGGATGCGACACCCGGCCTTCCAGCGCAGGATGATCTTGTTGGCGATGCTCGCCGTGGCGTTGTTGTTCGCCATGCCGATCGCATCGCGGCTGGTCGCGTCCGCCGCCGGCGATGCGAACGGCACGTGGGCCCAGCTGTGCACGGCCAGCGGCATGAAGCTGGTCAAGATCGCGGTCGGGTCGTCCACCGCGCCTGACGGCGAGGCGCCGGCGGCGCCGGCCATGGATCACATGCACGACGACTGCCCGTATTGCCCGCTCGCCGCGGGCATGGTGCTGCTGCTGTGCCTGCTGCTGGCCCTGCAGGCCACGCCGCGCCGCAGCGCATGGACGCTGCGGTTCGATGTCGCACGCGCGTTTCTGCATCCCAACGGACTGGGCTCCCGAGGGCCCCCGCTTTCGGCCTGAAGTCGATCCTCCGCGCGCCGCATGCGCGCGCCACTTCATTCCGGGAGTTCTTCATGTCGATTCTTTCCGTCGCGGCGCCGCGTGCGTCGCGCTTGGCCATGGCCATGGCCATGGCCGTGGCCGCCATTCTTGTGCCGAACGCCGCGCTGCGCGCCGCCGAGCCGGCCACGCCCACCACGCTTGATGCCGTCCAGGTCCGTTCGGCGGCGCCCGAACGCATCTACGCCGAACAGGCGCTGACGCCGGGTGGCGTCAGCGTGCTCGATGGCGATGCGTTCCACGAACGCGCGGTCGCCAACATGGCCGATTCGCTGCGCTACGTGCCCGGCGTCTGGGCCGAGAGCGGCACCGGCGGCGATGCCATGTTCCTCTCCAGCCGCGGCTCCAACCTCGATGCCACCGACTACGACAACAACGGCGTCAAGCTGTTCCAGGACGGTCTGCCGGTCACCACCGCCGACGGCAACAACCACAACCGCTTCATGGACCCGCTGGCCGCGCGCCACGCCATCGTCGCCCGCGGCGCCAATGCCTTGACCTACGGCGCCAGCAACCTGGGCGGCGCCATCGACTTCGTGAGCTACACCGCGCGCAACAGCGCGCCCTGGCAGGCCGCCATCAGCGGCGGCAGCCACGGCCTGCTCAGTGGCCGCTTCACCGCCGGCGGCGTCTCCGGCGACCTGGATGGGCAGGTGACGGTGGAAGGCAAGCATTTGGACGGCTATCGCGAGCACGGCCGGCAGAACCGGACCGGCGTCTACGCCAATGGCGGTTGGCAGGCGTCGCAGGATCTGGACCTGCGCGTCTACGCCATGCACGTGGACAACCGCGAGCAGTTGGCCGGCGCGCTCAGCAAGGCGCAGTTCGACCAGGACGCGTACCAGGCCAATCCGTCGGCGATCAGCGGCAACTTCCAGTGGAACACCACCACCGACCGCCTGGCGCTGAAGGGCGACTGGACGCCGGATGCGGACAGCCGGCTGGAGTTCGGCCTGTCCTACGAGAACCAGGATCTTTACCATCCCATCGTCGACAAGGTCATGGTCGACTTCGATGGCAGCGGTCCCGCGGCGCCCGTGGAAGTCTTCAGCCTGCTCAAGAACACCGACCAGCGCACCTGGGCCGGCATGGCGCGCTACAACGTCAACCGCGGCGATCACGACCTGCTGCTGGGCCTCAACCTGGCCGATACGCGCGAGACCGGCGGCAACTACCGCAACGACCACGGCCAGCGCAATGGCCGCACCGGCAGCATCGACAACCGCTCCGACAGCACCGAGGTGTTCGTCGTGGACCGCTGGAAGCTCGCCCAGGACTGGACGCTGGTCTACGGTGCGCAGGGCGTGTTCACCGGCCGCGACGTGCGCAACACCGACCTGGCCAGCGGCACGCTGCGCAATCCGAAGGCCGACTACCGCGCCTTCAATCCCCGCGTCGGTGCGATCTATACGATCGCCGAGGGCAGCGAAGCCTACGCCAGCATCAGCCGCCTCTACGAAGCGCCGACCACCTTCGACCTGGAAGACGACGTGCGCGGCGACGGCTCCACCCTCGATGCCATACGCGGCATCGTCTACGAGCTGGGCATGCGCGGCAGCACGCCGCCCGCTTCGCAGTCGGTGAGCTGGCAGTGGGACGTGGACGTGTACTACGCGCAGATCCGCGACGAGATCCTCTCCGTCGACGCCGCCGCCGCACCGGGCACCAGCCTGTCCGCGAACATGGATCGCACCGTGCACGCCGGCGTCGAGGCGCTGCTCAGCGCCAGTGTTCCGCTCGGCGACGGCGCGCAGCGCATCGAACCGCTGCTCAGCGCCAGCTACAACCGCTTCGCGTTCGATGGCGATCCGCACTACGGCAACAACGCCCTGCCGGCCGCGCCGGACTACGCGCTACGCGGCGAGGTGATGTATCGCCACCAGAACGGCTTCTACGCCGGGCCTACGTTCGACCTGGTGGGCGCGCGCCACGCCGACTTCAGCAACACCTATCGCATCGGTAGCTACGGCCTGGTCGGCCTGCGCACGGGTTTCGCCCGCGATCGCTGGCAGTTCTTCCTCGAAGGTAGGAACCTTGCCGACAAACGCTACGTGGGCAGCATGAGCGTGCGCGACCGGGCGAGCGCCGACGCGGCGATCCTGCAGGCCGGCGCGCCGCGCTCGGTGTATGCGGGCATGCGGTACCAGTACTGAGGGCGCGCACATGAACACTTCGACATTCGCGCTATCCCGACGGCAGGACGGCCGCCCAACGCGGCACCGCGCCCGCCATGCGGCGTTCCTGCTGCTCGCCTTGTTGCTGTGCGGCTGCAGCCGTCCGCCACTGCACGGCGCCGACCTGAGCGCGGCCGGGCGCGGCGTGAGCTTCTACCT
Source organism: Xanthomonas sp. WHRI 7945 (assembly GCF_035026585.1). Taxonomy (NCBI): domain Bacteria; kingdom Pseudomonadati; phylum Pseudomonadota; class Gammaproteobacteria; order Lysobacterales; family Lysobacteraceae; genus Xanthomonas; species Xanthomonas sp. WHRI 7945. The sequence goes on along the minus strand of NZ_JAYIQP010000001.1, from coordinate 89,270 downwards.
GATCGACACGCAGGGCGTCCCGCGTCCGCTGCAGAGCTTCCGCGGCAAGGCGCTGGTGCTGTTCTTCGGCTTCACCCGCTGCCCGGACATCTGTCCCACCACGCTGGTGCGCGCCACGCAGATCAAGCGGCAGCTCGGCGAGGACGCGCGCCACGTGCAGTTCGCGTTCGCCACGCTGGATCCGGAGCGCGACACTCCCAAGGTATTGCGCACCTATGTGCAGGCCTTCGATCCGGACTTCGTCGGCCTGACCGGCACCGAGAGCGAGATCAAGATCGCCACCGCGCAACTCAACGTGGCCTACACCAAGGTGCCGATGGGCAACACCTACACCATCGACCATTCCACCCGCAGCTATGTGTTCGACGCCGCGGGCGATCTGCGCGTGGGCCTGGCGCACAAGCAGAGCGTGGAGGAGTGTGTGGAGGATATCCGCCAGGTGCTGGCGTACGACTGACCGCGCCCGCTCTCATACATCGCACCACAACACGCCGATCCCCGCATCGCGGCGGTCTTCTCCAACAACCCAAGAGGAATCACCATGAAAACCCGCGTCACCACACTCGTCGCCGCGATGCTCGTCCTGGCAGCCTGCCAGCCATCCAACGACCATGCAGCGCAGGACGGCCCGACCGCTGCGCCAGCTCCGGCCGCCGATGCCGCCGCCGCGCCTTCCCGCTCGGCGTCGCCGAGCGTGCACATCGGCCAGGCCTGGGCGCGCGCCACGCCGCCCGGCGCGGCTGTGGGCGCCGGCTACGTCACCTTGCGCAACGACGCCGACACCGCCGACAAACTGGTCGCGATCCAGTCGCCCGCCAGCGCGCGGGTGGAAATCCACGAAATGCGGATGGATGGCGACGTCATGAAGATGCGCCGGCTCGATGAAGGCCTGGACCTGCCGCCGCACGCAACCGTTGCGCTGCAGCCGAGCGGAAACCACTTGATGTTCATCGAGCCGCACGCGCCGTTCGTCGCCGGCACGCCGGTCGAGGCCACCCTGACATTCCAGCACGCACCGCCGATGACGGTCCATTTCGACGTGCAGCCGATGGGCGCCGATGGCCCTGGCGAAGGCGACCACGGGCAGCACATGCACTGACGCGTTGGCGTTCGTATTCGGCGCGTGTTCTCCGCCATCGGCGGTTCTTGGCCGATGGTGGAGTCAAGGAGCCGCGTTGTTGGCGGGACGTCGAAGTTCGGCCCAAGCGGTCGATTCCAACGACGTCCTATGCAGTGGATGGAATAGCGCTCGGCATGGTCCCGCTCAGGCACGGGGACATGCGCCGGCGATGGATCGCTATCGACGTGTTGCCGTCTGACCGGCCTCCGGCCCCGTGTCCGACCAGCCACCGCCGAGCGCCAGGAACAGATCCACCTGGCGGTCGACCAACTGCGCGCGCGAGGACGCAAGCGCCGATTCGGTGTCCGCCAGCGCCGCCTCGGCGGCAAGGACATCGAGGAAGCCGATCCTGCCGAACCGATACAGTCGCCCGGCCTGGCCGCTCGCGCGGGCTGCAGCGTCGCGCGCCTGGGCGAGGCTGCGTTCGCGGTCGATCTCCTGGGCATAGGCCGACAGTGCGGTTTCCGTTTGCCGCAAGGCCTGCAGCACCGCGCCATCGAACGACGCCAGTGCGGCATCGGCGTCGGCGCCGGCCGCATCGATACGGGCCTTGGCCAGCCTGCGATTGGGCCAGCGCCACGACAGCAGCGGTCCGAGGGTCGCGCCGAAGCTGTCGCCGGACAGCAGTTTCCCCAGCGAATTCGCCATGCCCGCGGAGGCGCCGATGCTCACCTGCGGGTACAGATTTGCCGTTTCCACCCCGATCGTGGCGGTGGCGGCCGCCAGGCTGCGCTCCGCCGCGCGGATGTCCGGGCGGCGCTGGATCAGTTGCCAGCCATCGCCGACCGGGATCGCGCGTTGCAGACTAGGCGGCTGCGGGCAACGGCGCGCGTCCTGCGGGTAGTCCGACGGCAGCCGGCCCATCAGCGCGGCCAGTTCGAACAAGGCCGCCTGGCGCTCGGCCACCAGATGCGGGATCGCCGCCGCGCTGCGGTCGACCGCGGCCTGGGCCCGGCTGACGTCGAACGCCGTGCCGCGGCCGCCCGCCGTGAGCCGGCGCGTGGCATCCAGCGTGGCGCGCTGCGTCTCCATCACCCGCTGCGTGGCCGCCAATGTCAGGTTGGCCGAGCAGGTGCCCAGATAGGCGCGGGTGACGGCCGCGGCGACGACCACCCGCACGTGGTCGCGTGCCGCGGCGACCGCCTGCGCATCCGCGCTGGCGGCCTCGATGCCGCGGCGGATGCCGCCGGCCAGATCCAGCGGATAGGACAGGTCGATGCCGAGCGCGTACACCTGCGGCGGCGACGAGGGCGAGGTGTATCCCCCGGCATGCGCCAGCGTGGCCGACGCGTTCGCGTCGGTGTGCAGCGCGCCTTGGGCGCGGTACTGAAGCACCGTCGCCGAAGCGCGCCGCAGGTTGGCGTCCGCCATGCGCAGGTCGGTGTTGGCCTGCAGCGCCTCGGCAACGTAGGCGTCGAGTTCAGGATCGTCGTAGAGCTGCCACCAGCGCTGCGGCGGCTCGGCCAGTGCGAACGCCGGGTCCTGGCCCGAGACGAACGCGCGCCCGGCCTGCGGTGCGGCCGCAACCGCGTTGGCCGGAACGCGGTAGTCCGAACCGGACACGCAGCCGGCCAGCGACAGCGCCAACGCGATCGCGCCGGCGCGGCGAACCTTGCCGCTCATTTGCAGGCACCCGATGCGCTCGGGATCACGGTCACGCTCGCGGTCCTGCCGATGATGAGCCGGGACTGCGGAGCGACATCGTCGATCCGGATGCGGACCGGAATGCGTTGCGCCAGCCGCACCCAGGAATAGGTCGGCGCCACGGCGGGCAGCAGGTTGTGCGTGCTCGCGCGCTGGTCGTCGGCAATGCCGGCGGCGATGCTCTCCACATGCCCGCGCACCGCGCGGCCATCGCCCATCAGCCGGGCGACGGCGGCGTCGCCTTCGCGGATGCACGCGAGCTTGGTCTCCTCGAAATAGCCTTCGACCCGGACGCTGCCGGCATCGATCAGCGCCATGGCCTGCGCCCCCGGCTGCAGGAAATCGCCGGCGTGCAGGTCGAGGTTGGTCACGATGCCATCGGTGCTGGCGCGCACCTCGGTGCGCTGTACGTTCAGCAGCGCCACCCGCCGCTGCGCCTGGGCCTGCGCCAGGTTCGCCAGTTCCGTCTCCACCTTGGCGGCGTTGCGCTCGCGCGTCTCCGAAGCGACCAGATCGCCCAGCGCCATGTCCCGTTGCGATTCGCGCCGGGCCAGGCCGAGCGTGGCCTGCGCGCTGCGCACGCTGGCCTCCGCCTGCTCCAGCGCGGCGGCGACGCGCGGCTGGTCCAGCACCAGCAGCAGCTGGCCGGCCTTCACCCGCTGGTTGTCGTGCACCAGCACCTGCGTGACCAGCCCGCCCATGTCCGATGCCACGCGCACCACGTCCGCGCGCACCCGGCCATCGCGCGTCCATGGCTGCGTTTCGTAGCGGTTCCAGATGGACAGGGCCGCGACGACGGCAATGGCGAAGACGGCGAGCGTGGCGCTCCAACGTCCAATGACCGCAAGCATGTGCTTCATTTCATTTCTCGAGCAGGGGCGCGAGCCGGATCAGCAGCTCCGCCAGGATCACGAACAGCGACAGGCCCACCAGCGGCCGATAGGCGAACACCCGGTACAGGCCGAGGCGCGCCAGCAGCCGCGACACCAGCAACGACAGCGCCAGCGCGACCAGCGCCACCGCCAGCAGGCCGGGAACGAAGACGCCATCGATGGAAAGGTCGGAAAACATCGCATCAGTCCCGTTGCACGATCAGCGGCGCCAGCAGGTCGCGGCGCAGAACCGAAAGCAGCGAGAGCACGCGTTCGCCTTCGGGCTCCTTGTCCGCGACCACCGCCATGCGCAGGCGGTCGAGGGAACCCAGCAGTTGCCTGTCCAGCGCGTGCGCGGGCATGGCACGGGTCCGGAAATGGGCGGCCGCCCGGTCGAGCAACTCGGCATGGCAGACGCGGGCGTCTTGGCCCTTCAGCGCCTTGCCCATCGCACGCAACTCGGCCACGGCACCTGCCGCGCGCATGTCCGCAAACAGCGTGCGCAGGGTGTGGGCGGCATCTGGATGGCCGCGCAGGCGCGGGGCGAGCAGCCCGAGCCGGTCCACCATGCGGCTGGTCCAGTCGGCGCTAGTGCGTCCACGTCCGCGGGCGCGACGTGCGATGGCGCGCGCGATCGACCCCAGCAGCCGCTTGCGGGTGCGCTGCGTGTCCATGGTCTGGAACAGCAGCATGCTGCACAGCGCCGCCGCCGTGCCCACGAACAGCGCCACGCTGCCGTTGAGCGCGCCCGCGAAGCTCGCGGCATTGGTGGCGCCCAGGCCGGCGATGAGCGGAAACGTCAGCACCACCCCCAGCGCGCCCATGATGAAAGCCGGGCGCGCCAGGAACGACCCGCACAGCAGCAACGCCGGCGCCAGCGCGGCCGCCAGGCCGATGAAATCGGACAGGCTCGGGAAGATCACGAAGCCGTACAGCAGCCCGACCACGACACCGATGGCCGACCCGGCCAGGTAGCGCATGACATGGCCGGCAGGCGCCTCGGTCGTGCCGAACAGCAGGCACGCCGTGCCGACGATGGACACCGCCGTCGCACCGTCGGACCACGCCGTGGCAATCCACAGGCCGCAACTCAGCACGATGCCGACGAACGCACCGAACGCGGCGCGCAGCGCGAGACGGTGATCGCGATGCAGGACGTGGCCGTTCGCCTTCTTCGCCAGCCGCGCGGGAACCTGCCGGCGCCAGTGCGGGTTGGCGGCGCGCAACTGCGCTTCCAGCAAGCGGCAATCGCGATGGGCGGTGTCCAGCTCGGCGAGGCGCGAGGCCAGGTTGGCCTGCAGCACGTCGCGCCAGCCGTCCGGGTCGGCCATGTCTACGGCACGCGCACCGCGCTCGGCTGCGCGCAACTCGGCCAGCGCATCGTCCACGGCACTGGACAGCATCAGCACGTCGAGCATCCGATCGTGCAGCGCCCGCAGCATCTCCACCTGGGCAGGGCCGTACGCGCTATCGAAGCGCAGGTGGACGGAAAGCGTGTGCAGCTCCAGCAGGTCCACCGCCGCCTTCGCGCGATCCTCCGCCAGCACCGTGTCCTTCTCAACAGCCCGCATGTCCTGCGTCCAGCGCTCGGCATCGGACAGGATCGCGGCCACGCGCGCCTGCACGCGGGGCGCCACCTTGCGCGGCAGCACCAGCCCATGCACCAGCGTGGCGGCCAGGATGCCGATGGCGATTTCCTGCACGCGGGTGATGGCGATGCTGAAGACCTCGCCGGGCACCATCACGCTCGGGAAGCCGATCAGGCTGGTCGTGTACCCGGCCAGCAGGAACGCGTAGGAACGCGGCGTCCGGTCGAGCATGGCCAGGGACAGGCACAGCCCCATCCACGCGGCCAGCGCCACGCTCAGCACCAGCGGCGCGTTGGCCAAGCGCGGCACCAGCGCCACCGTGGCGACCGCACCGCCCAGCGTGCCCACCAGGCGGAACAAGCCACGGCTCAGTGTGGCCCCGGACAGCGGCTGCGACACCAGGTACACCGTGCCGATCACCCAGAACGGACGCGTCAGGCCGATCCGCAACGACAGGTACAACCCGAGCAGCGCGGCGGCCAGGCACTTGAGCGAGAACAGCGCGGCCTCCCGATCGGCCTGCAGCGCGGGCGCCGCCAGCAGCGCGAGCGGCCGCGCGAGGAAGGAGCGGGCAGGGGAGGGGTCCGGCGTGTGCATGGGCACATCGTAGGCAGCGGCCCGCTCGCCGAATTTCGCTACAATGACAACGTTTCGCTAAATCCGGTCAACCTGACATGACGCGCGTGACGCTCCCCGGCTTCGATCTGGACCCGGACGCGACGGACCGGCCAGCGCTCGCCAGCCGCCTGCAGGTGGCCGACCACGATGCCGAGATCCCGGTGCACGAACACCGCAAGGGGCAGTTGATCCTCGCCCTGCACGGCGCCGTGACCTGCCAGGTCGAACGCGCCCTGTGGATCGTGCCGCCGCAGTGCGGCGTGTGGATTCCCGGCGGCATGCCGCACAGCAACCGCGCCACCGCCAACGCACGCCTGTGCTACCTGTTCGTCGAACCCGGCCTCGTGGACTTGCCGCAGCACTGCGTGACCCTGTCCATCTCGCCGATGGTGCGGGAGATGATCCTGCACCTGGCCGACGCGCCGCCCGACGACCCGCGCGACGGGCACACCGACCGGCTCGCGCGCGTGCTGCTGGACGAACTGGTGCAGATGCCGGCGGAACGCCTGTACCTGCCGGTCAGCCACCACCCGAAAGTGCGGGCGCTGGCCGACGCGCTGGCCGCGCATCCGGCGGACCGCAGCACCATCACCGACTGGGCCAAACGCCTGGCGCTGGGCGAGCGCACGCTGACGCGCCTGATCGCCCGCGAAACCGGCCTGTCCTTCGGCCGCTGGCGGCAACAGCTGCACCTGCTCATCGCCATCCGCGACCTGGCCGGCGGCGCCCCGGTCCAGCGCGTGTCCGAAAGCCTGGGCTACGAATCGGTCACCGCGTTCATCACGATGTTCAAGAAGGCGCTGGGGCTGTCGCCGACGCGGTATTTTGCGGTGCGGTCGCGGGGTCGAGCTTCTGGTGGGCTGGATGAGAAATGAGTCTTTGGCCGCGGAAGCGAACATGCGCAGCGTTGTGCTGGCGCATGCCACCAACCGCCCTTCGGTCGCTTGCATGCTGTCTGCTCTTCAAGATGAGCGGACGTTGGAAGTGAACCTGACACCGTTCTTGTTCGAGCAGCAGTTATGGTTCGCTTTTATGCTAAGCGCTGTTGCAGCATGCCTAATATGCCTTCTAGATTTTTTTGGGTTTCCTCCCCAAAAGCATCGTTGTGGCTCTCGCTAGAAAACTTTTCTGCCAGGTATAGCCCAATCTGTTTCTTGTTTGGCTTGGAAGTTAGGCCAGCATGAATTTTAATTTTTTCAATTGTGTCAATGCAGATTAGATCCTCGAGTCGTTTTCCTGAAAGTTTGGTGTCAATATCCGCAAGGGTGAATATTTGATCGTCGTTCAAGTACCAATTTGTTTGGTACTGCTCTTTTGCACGCCGTCCTGCTGCGTCGTCATCCAGTAAAACTAGAAAGTGGTCTCCGCGGCCAAGCAAAATTCCTATTTGCGGCCCAGATGCGCCGGCTCCCACTCCTGGCATGATAGAGAATTTGTGTTTTTTCTTTATATTTCGATTGGCAATTTTAAGCCCATAAAAGTCTGTGATGCCCTCCACCAAAACGTAAGGAGGATCTCCGATGACAGCTGGGGTTACATATTCCAACATGTCGATCACTGGTTGGAAGTAACTTGTGCGATTTGGATGTTGAGCAACGAAATTTCGGTATGGAGTCGCAATAATATTAGTTGGCTTTACATTCAGTCCAAATGTATCATCATCTGAGTCATAATCAAGGGCGGTATTTTCAATTATATAAGCACCGGTCACCCAGTTAGGATTTATCATGTGATGGCTATGAGTGGAATATACGATTCCATCGCCGTCAGCTACAGTGCGTGAGAAGCTCTTAAGAAGCTCGGTTTGTGCCTTTGCATGAAGGTTTGCGGCGGGTTCGTCGAAAACAAAAAGTGTTGAACTCTTTGCTTTGTGTTTAAAGGCTGTAAAAATTAGAAAAGAAAAAAACCAGCGAAATCCAAGTGATCGCTCGCTTATATAATATCTGCTTTCCCCATCGAAAATTGAGAAAGTGGCATAGGGTAAATCGTCTTTTTCAGCATCAATATGCCATTCAACCAAGATGTTTTTTGCTGATATTTTTCTGTGGAAAACTCTTTGCCAACTCCCAAGTACTTCTTTGGTGACTTTGCTTGATATTTTGGTGAAAACTGAATCAATCGGGGACTTTTGAGTGCCTCCAAACAGGCTTGAGAACCAATTTCCGGAGGTGTCAGATTCTTTAAACTTGTTAATCCTTTCCACTACATGTTTACCAAGATCAAGTCCCTCGTCGATACTGTCGAGTATGTCTTGAATGACCAGTCTATAATATCTATTAACGGCAGTTTCACTTGGGTGCTCTGCAAGGTATATTTTCTTGGGCATATCTACCAAGAAAGTAGGGAAGTACGCAATCCGGGGAAGCCCTTCGCCAATAGAATTCGCGACAGAATGCCACAAGCGAGAGCCTTCGTCCTTGAATTTACTATGATATTTGAATGAGGTCGTGGATCTACTTTTCGATTTTTTCCGTATATATAGGGTGAAGTTGAAGTAATTCATCGTACCTGTCGGTATACTATCTTCAAAGCTATAGCGACGTTCCACTATGAAGTCCTTCATTAACCTTGCTTTGTCGATTTCTAATCCATGCTTTTCTGCCAGGGCGTTTGCCCTTTCGAAATCTGATTCTGATATTGATACCATCGCGCTTATTCTTATATGTCCTGTAAACGCTGCTTTTTTGCTAACTGGTATCAATGTGTCGATAGCTGATTTTGAATGAATTCCATCAAATAGACTTGAGACGGCATTGTCTCCCGTCACAAAGTGCGATAATGCTTCTAATATCGTTGTTTTTCCGCTTTCGTTTAGCCCAATTAGTGTGTGGACAGGGGCGGAGTGTCCGGTATTGAACTTTAATGTGAGCTCTGTGATTCCCTTAAAGTTCTCAATTTTTACAAATCTAAAATTCGCCATTCCGTTTTGCTCCGCTTGTCCGAAGCCCAAATCTACTACTTCTGGCGATCGTCCAAAAGTGGGGGAAGCACCTGCTTGCAGTTGAGTTTGGCTCTTTGTAGTACTTTTGGAAGCAGTAATAGGAGCGATGATTGATCTTGGCGCCAAGTTGTAGTTGCCGCTACGGCCACGGTATGAGTGGTTCGGCGTCTGCGTCCCGTTGGTGACGGTGCGACCTAGTCGCGCCGTCACTGCGCCGCGGCACCGCCATGTTCTAAACAATCAGGTGCTACTTCGAGGATGTAGCGTCTGCTGTTCAATGGAGCGGAGCAACCTCCTGTCTCGCTCTCAGAGTCCGGCTGTTTGCCTATCTGGATTTTTGTAGTAACGTAACTACAATAGTTGACAGTTGAGGCGCTCATGACCATCACCACACTATCTAGCCGCGAGCTGAATCAGGACGTGACCCGGGCGAAGAAGGCGACTAAGAACGGCCCTGTGTTCATCACCGATCGCGGGAAGCCTGCGCACGTGTTGTTGAGCTTCGAGGACTACCAACGGCTGACCAGGCAGCGGCGCAACATTGCCGATGCGCTGGCGATGCCGGGCGTTGCAGACATTGAGTTCGAGCCGCCGCGCGTGACGATTGGAGCCAGGCCGGCTGATCTCTCGTGATGTACGTGCTCGACACCAACGTGCTGTCCGAGCTGCGCAAGGTGCGGCTCGGCAGAGCGGATGCGAATGTGGCGGCGTGGGCGGAAAGCGTCGATGCCGCCGATCTCTTCATCTCGGCCATCACCGTCACGGAACTGGAGCTTGGCGTCCTGTCGATTGAACGCAAGGACGCTACCCAGGGTGCCATGCTGCGTTCGTGGCTGGAACAGCACGTATTGCCTGAGTTCTCCGGACGCACATTGCCGATCGATACCGCTGTGGCGCAACGTTGCGCCCGGTTGCATGTGCCCGACAAGCGCGGCGAGCGCGACGCGCTTATCGCAGCCACGGCACTGGTGCATGGCATGGCGGTAGTTACGCGAAACGTCTCTGATTTTGAACCCGCGGGAGTTCCCATCGTCAATGCTTGGGAGCCGTTGCCATGATCACCTACGAGCTTACGCGCAAGGCAATTGGAAATTGCCCGCTATGGAAAAGCGAGGTTAGAAGTCAACCTGACCCCCGTCTATTCGAAATCGTTGCCGCCAGCGGCCGTCGACCAGATGGAGATAGGTGCATGAAAACGTCGGGAAACCTTAGAGCCTGATTCCATTCTTTAGGGGCGGCAACTCACGACCGGGGAAACAATAAATATGGCCAAGGACATAGCGGCTTCGCCGAAGCTCCAGCTCACGCTGCCTGAATACAATCGCATCTATGAGATCATCTATTCCGTGCTTGAAGGAAGAGCAAATACGCCTTTCGCATGCATGTTTTTTGCTGCCGCTGGGGCTCTGATCCTTAACAAGCACCACAAGATTCCAGCTCGTGCAGTAGCAGGCGCTTTTCTGCTATGTGCTGATCCTGCGCCTTCGGTCATCAGCATTGCGAAGAACGAATATGGCGTGGTCACGTCTGATCGAGATGGGTTTCATATGTGGGTTCAGACCGAAACCCATGTGATTGATTTCATGGCGCCGATCTTTAACGAGTCAATCAATGGCAAGGGCTATCCTGGCACCGTGCCGCGCAAAATGTTTCAGCGCTCGCTGTCTGCGGAAGTGGAGTCCATCGAGCAGCTGCGCGCGCCCGGCGACTACTTCACGATGCCCAGCATTGAGCTGACCAAGGAGCTTGTTGATTCACTATTTGAGCGACCTGCAAATGTGGATCTTCTGAATGCAGTAGATTGTTGGTTCAAGAAATACCCAAAGAAACTGGATGGCCTGAGTCTGTTAAATGACCTCGGCGAAGTGCACAAGCTGACCTTGAGCGCACCCCGGATTTCGGGAGCTTGGTAAGCGCATGATTACACTCAGCAATGAGCGGGGGCTTGTTCGCATTGCGTCTTGGGACGACATCGAGTCCGTCCCCGGATTCACGGCGGACATTGACCCAAAGACGGTGAGGCTCAAAGAGATCATCGGCAGCTACACGTTCGATGCTCTGATTCCATGCGGGCTTTCGACTTGTCACCAGCCCCACGGCAACGGATTCCTTGTTGCGGCGTCAGATGGGAGAGTGACCAACATCGGACGCATCTGCGGAAAGCGGCATTTCTCCGTGGAGTTCACACAGATGAGTCGCATTTTTCTTGCCGCTGTTAGGGCGCAACAGAACCGCGAGTTCTTGGGTGAATTGAGGAGCCGACTTCCCACCATCACGACAGAAGTCGCCACCATCAAGAGCGAACAGCATGGTGCCGCGTGGATCAATACCCGCGTTAATCAGCTCACCGGGAAATCTACTGCTCTTCCCACGCCGATCATCAATGCGGTTCGCCAAGCAGTCCGGCGAGGCAATGGAATTCTAATCATTGAGCGCGCGGCGACCAAGCAAGAGCGCGAAGAACGATCCGCTGCGGTGGATGTCAAGGGTCTTGAACACCTACGCCGAAATGTCTCGTTTGTTGTTGAGGATCAAGTTGGTCAATTGGATGGATTCGCTGCGCTTGCACCTGGCAATGGACTAAGGGAAATCCTTGGGGAGATTGAGCCGTTCCTGAAAGGCCTTTCGGAAGCAGATATTGAGAGCCTGCCGGACAAACAGCTCCGGGAGCTGTCGAAGGTAGGTGGCGAGCTTGATGCGAATCTTGATCGGCTTCGCGCCATTGTCGCTGCCGGAAGGCGATTGCTGACACGGCAGAACATTCAGCAGCTCATGCGGTTCGCCACTAGCAGCGCGGAAAACCGCTTGTTTGCGATGTTCTTGAGCGACCTTCCTAACTGAGTACTTGACCTTGAACATTCGCGACGCTTTGCAAGACCCCAGCATGTCAGGCAAGTTGATGCTTGCCTTGCAACGTGCGGTTTCTGACCAGTTCACCCAAACCGATTGGGAAGAGCTGGGCTACGAAACCGGCGAGCACGACTACATTGCCGGGCACCAGCGTCTCATGCGGAGCCTGTACTTTGGTGATGAGGACTATGGTTCTTGCGTCTTCCAAGCACTTCGGTACTTCGCTGACCACAACGCGGCTGCCATTGAGGTGCTTCTCAAGCGGAAGAAGATTCGGTTTGCATTGGAGAATGATGCTCCGGAGTTGCTGCATGATTTGGGGCTGATCGAGTCGCATGTTCCGGCAATTCCGTCTGGCACCATCACAGCGTCGCAAGTTGTGGAGCGCGCGCTGGCAGACGCGAATCATCTGCTAGCGAAGAGCGGTCCCATCAGCTGCATCGACCGCCTGCACACCGCGCTCCATGGGTACTTGAAGGACTTGGCTATTCGCGCTGGGCTAGTTGTTGATGACCAATCATCCCTCACTCAGCTCTTCAAGCTGCTTCGCGCCAGCCATCCGAAGTTCCAGCACCTCGGTAGCCAAGACAAAGACATTGTGCAAGTGCTTAACTCGCTCTCCAACGTGGTTGATGCGCTCAACACGATCCGGAATCATGCGTCGGTCGCACACCCCAACGAAAATCTGCTGGATGAGGCGGAAGCGATGCTTATGGTGAATATCACGCGTACCCTGTTCCACTACATCAACGCGAAGGTCTAGCGGGCGGCAAGATGTCGGGGTCAGGCTGACTTACTCTGCTCCCGCAGGATGTCCTGCAATTGTCTACAGGCGTCCTGCTTTAAACGTTGACAGCTTCTTTTGGTCGAGTAACTATTTATCCGCTACGGCAAATTCCGCAGCCGGGATTGGTCTCCCGAAATCTACAAGGCGCATCAGCGCCCATCTTCGATGTCCGGCGCTTTTTTGTTGCCCGATCGAGACGAGGCAGGGCTTGCAGCTTTATGGCGGGCGGTGCGCGGGGGCCTTCGGGCCCGCCGGTTGCCTTGTGGCCGGTAGACCAACCCGCACCGTCCGCCACCTTTGATTGGTCTCGGGGATGGCGGACTCCACTACACAAGGAGAACGTCATGTCCCGTAACGCTTCCGCTCGTTCGAAGTCCGCGTCTATCCGCCGCGCCGCCGAGGCGCCGCCATGCTGGCTCAAAGTCGAATCGCCCGATCCCTTGGCGGCCATTGCCGACGAACCGCTGCTACCGCCGCCTGGCTCAGCCTCGGCACTGCCTGCGTGCACCGAGGCCGACGAGGTCGCCGCGCCCAGACGCTCGATCCCGCGTCGGCCCACGCAATGCACCATCGGCTATCGCTACTACGATGTGGACCGCGATGGCATGCGGGTCGGGCGGCAGGTGCCCAGCTTGCGCTTGCATGGCCTGTGGCTGGAAGGCATCGGCTTTGCGGTGGGCGGCAAGGTGCGGATCACGATGGCCAATGGCGCCCTGTTGATCACGGCCGAGCCGGCGGCGCCGCCTGCGGCGAAGACGCGGCGCGGCGCCACTGCGGCGCTGTAGCCGCTTGGCCCTGTATGTGTAGCAGTTGGCGGGGCGCAATGTGTGCCCAGCACGCAATCACTGCTGCCTGCCGACCCTGCAAACCCTTGGCTTCCAGCGATGTCGTTGACCACCTGCCGCAGGTTGACGACACCGTTGCAGGTTTCCAGCAAATGCCGGAGCCGTCAGCCGCGTCGTGCGGACACGCCCGGCGCACCCGCCGGCTCAGCTTGCCTCTGCCGCCCACTGCAGGGCATCCACTCCGGCCGGCAGGTACATCGGTGTCGACGCATCGGTCGCCGCGCGCCAGACGGCTTCGGCGACATCCTGCATGCGCGTCCCCGCGCCGGTGGATTCGGCCATCCGCGCGATGGTGCGGCGCATGAAGTCGCCATAGATCGCATCGTCCATGCCGCGCAGGCGGGTGCGGGCGGTGTCGCGAAACCGCGTCTCGCCGGAAGAGCCGGGCAGCACGATGCGCACGCGCACGCCGAACGGCTTGAGTTCGCCCGCCAGCGATTCGGAGAACGCATTCACGGCCGCCTTGGCCGCCCGGTAGATGCCGACCAGCGGCAGCGGCTTGTAGGTGACGCTGGAGGTGACGTTCACGATGACGCCGGCACCGCGCGCGCGCATCTGCGGCAACACCGCTTGCGTGACCGCCATCGTGCCGAAGGTGTTGGTGTCGAACAGGGCGCGCACGGTCTCCATGTCGGTCAACTCGAACGGCGCGGGCGCGCCGAAGCCGGCGTTGTTGACCAGCACGTCGATCGGGCCGGCGGCCGCGACGGCCGCGCGAATGCTCTGTGCGTCGGTGACGTCCAACGGCAGCACGCGCACCTGCTCCGAGGGCGGCAGCAGGTCGTCTTGCGGCGTGCGCATCGTGGCGAGCACGCGCCAATCGCGGGCGAGGAAGTGGCGTGCGGTTTCCAGGCCGAAGCCGGAGGAGCAGCCGGTGATCAGGACGGTCTTCAAGGGGGATTCCTTCGATGGGTGGACGATGCAGCGACGATAGATTGCCGCCGCCGTACTCGCTACGATTCAGAGTCCTTGATTCGTTTGCGAGCGTCCAGCGATGGTGGATCCTCTTGCCGAGGTGGTCACGCTGCTGCAGCCGACCGCCCGGTTCTCCAAGCATGTGGTCGGCGCAGGCCCCTGGCGCATCCGGCGCTCGGACGCCGGCCAGCCCTTCTACTGCGCCGTGCTGGAGGGCGGCTGCCGGCTGGCGCTCGACGGCGGCGAGCCGATCGTGCTGCAGGCAGGCGATTTCGTCCTCGTCCCGGCGGCTTATGTGGTCACGATGTCCAGCCTTGTGCCGCACGAGGGTGCGGCCGAGACCATGCCGACCGCGCTAGGGCCGGGGCTGTTCCGGATTGGCGCGCAAGAGGGCCCGACCGACCTGCGCATCCTGGCCGGCCACTGCAGCTTCGGCTCGCCGGATGCGGCGCTGCTGGTCTCGCTGCTGCCGCAACTGGTCTGCGTGCGCGGCGAGCAACGGCTCGCCACGCTGGTGCACCTGGTGAGCGAGGAGTCGCGCGAGGCGCGGCCCGCGCGCGAGGTGGTGCTCGCGCGCCTGCTGGAAGTGCTGCTCATCGAAGCCCTGCGCTCGGCCGCCGGCACGGGGGCGTCGCCAGGCCTGGCGCGCGGGCTGGCCGATGCGCGCCTTGCAGCGGCGATCCGCGCGATGCACGAACAGCCCACGCGCGCATGGACGGTGGTGGCGCTGGCGAAGGAAGCCGCCCTGTCGCGCTCGGCGTTCTTCGAGCGTTTCGGCCGCACCGTGGGCATGGCGCCGATGGAATACCTGCTCGCCTGGCGCATGGCATTGGCCAAGGACCTGCTGCGCCGTACCGAGTTCGGCATCGCCGACATCGCCGAGCGCGTCGGCTACAGCTCCGCGAGCACCTTCAGCGTCGCCTTCGCGCGCCACGTCGGACAGCCGCCGACGCAGTATGCGCGCGCAAGTGGTCGCGGCAGCGCGCGCAGCCAAGCAGCGGTCTCGGATCGAGTCGAGGGCATGGAGTAGCTGCGCTTCGTGTCGCCCAGGCGACGCCCCCCGCCTCCGCTACGGCGCACGGCGATCGGACGCGGCCATGCGCAGAATGCCTACTTAACTTGCATATCAGCTATTTGACGCTTATTTGTTTTGCAGGTATTTTGCGTTTAGCTGGATTACGGGTACAGCCCAATGTCGATACGCCATGTTCTGGTCACCGCGACGCAGCTAGGCGCGACGCTGCAGGCCGCGCGCAAGGCCAAAGGCCTGACTCAGGAGGCGTTGGCTAGCCGTCTTGGCTTGAGCCAATCGCGCGTCTCCCATCTGGAACTGAACGCCCATGCGTTGAGCGTCGAGCAACTCTTGGCCTGGTGCGCGGCGCTGGGGTTGGAGTTGACCATTGGCGCCCGCGGCGACGCTGGCGCGCGCTCCAGCGCGCCTGTGGGGTGGTGACATGGGGCGCCGATCCCACAGCCGCAGCCTGTCCATCTGGACCAACGGCGTCCGCGTCGCGCGCTGGACGATGCCCACACGCGGGGACATGGAACTGCACTACGACACGGACTGGGTGGGTGCCGACGTTGGCCGGCCGCTGTCGCTATCGCTGCCGTTCAATCTGCAGAACCAGCCGCTCAAGGGCGAGAAGGTCTTCAACTACTTCGACAACCTGCTGCCGGATAGCGATGCGATCCGCCGGCGCGTGGCGCAGCGCTTCAGGGCGCAATCCACCGATCCCTTCGATCTGCTGAGCGCAGTCGGGCGCGATTGCGTGGGGGCGGTGCAGATCCTGGGCGATGACGAGGTGCCGCAGGATGTCGAACGCATCGACGGCGTGCCCCTGTCGGAAGAGGACATCGAACGACACCTGATCGAGACCGTCTCGCCGCATGCCTTCGCCGCGCACCGCGACCCGGATGCGGACTTCCGTATTTCCTTGGCTGGTGCGCAAGAGAAGACGGCCTTCCTGTGGTGGGGCGGCCAATGGCACGCACCGCGCGGTGCCACGCCGACCAGCCACATCTTCAAGCTCCCGATGGGCCTGGTGGGCGGGCGGCGGGCGGATTTCAGCACCTCCGTCGACAACGAATGGCTGTGCCTGCGGCTGTTGAAGGCCTATGGGTTGAACGTGGCCGATGCGCGCATCGCCCGCTTCGGCCAGCAGCGCGTGCTGGTGGTGGAGCGCTTCGACCGGCGCCTGGCGCCCAATGGACAGTGGCTCATGCGCCTGCCGCAGGAAGACTTCTGCCAGGTCGAGGGCTGCTCACCGCTACGCAAGTACGAGAACGAGGGCGGTCCAGGGCTCAGGGCTCTGTTCGGCACACTGCGTCAGTCGGTCGATGCCGAGGCCGACATGAAGACGGTGCTGGCTGCGCAGGTGCTGTTCTGGCTGCTGCGCGCGCCCGATGGCCATGCCAAGAATTTCAGTCTCCAGCTTCTGCCGCGTGGCCGCTTCCAGTTGACTCGGCTGTATGACGTGATGTCGGCCTATCCGGTAGTGGGCGATGGCCCCCATCAATGGTCGCCCTACGACATCAAGTTGGCCATGGCCCTGCTGGGCAAGAACAAGCATTACGCGATGCACAGCATCCAGCGCAGGCATTTCAGCAGCACGGCGCAACGGGTTGGCTACGCGTCGACCGCCGAGCCGGTCATCGAAGAGCTCCTGGCGCGCACACCTGCCGCCATCGCCGAGGCGCGCGCGGACTTGCCACAGGATTTCTCGCCGCGCGCCGCCGACGCCATCCTGGGCGGGCTCGAACAGGCTGCCGCTGCGCTCGAGGGGATGGCCCCTTAGCTGGGCCAACCGAAACAAGCGAACAGCGCGCCATGATGGCAGCGGCGGCGGCGATGCTTGCCAGGTCGTTGAGGTCGAGGGTGACAGCGCGAACGGATCGTGGGGTTGTTGACATCGCGTGAAGATCCCGCAATGCTCCGCGCCATTAGGCCATTGAGGGCCGCATAGCAGGGACGTTATGCAACAGGGGGGAGTCGCGTTAGCGCTCGTTGGGGAAGAAGTGCCTGCGGCAGATCCGCCGCCGGATCTTGCATTGCGTGGCCTGGTGCTGTTGGCGCAGTTCCACGGAATCGCGGCCGATGCGTCCCAGCTTGCACATGAGTTCGGCAGGAGCGGGGAGGCCTTCGACGAGGTCACTCTGCTGTTGGCTGCGCGCAAGCTTGGGCTGAAGGCCAAGGTCGCCAAGGTCCCGGCCGCTCGCCTGTCCATGGCGAACTTTCCGGCGCTGGCCTGGGGAACGGCGGGCGAGGCCTTTCTGATTGCCCGCATTCAAGGCGACCAGGCGCTGATCCACGATCTCGCCGAGCGACGTCCGCGCCAGATCGCGGTGGAGGAGTTGGAACGGCGGTATGGCGGGCGCCTGCTGCAGGTCGCTTCGCGCGCGTCGGTGCTGGGCCAGCTGGCCAAGTTCGACTTCACCTGGTTCATTCCGGCGATCGTCAAGTACCGGCGGATGCTGCTGGAAGTGTTCGTCGTCTCGCTCTTCATCCAGCTGTTCGCGCTGGTCACGCCCCTGTTCTTCCAGGTGGTGATGGACAAGGTGCTGGTGCACAACGGCCTCACCACGCTGGACGTGATCGCCATCGGCCTGGTCTGCATGGCGGTGTTCGAGGTGGTGTTGACCGGGCTGCGTACCTACGTGTTCGCCCATACCAGCAGCAAGATCGACGTGGAGCTGGGCGCGCGGCTGTTCCGCCACGTGCTGGCACTGCCGCTGGCCTACTTCGAATCGCGCCGCGTCGGCGACACCATCGCCCGCGTGCGCGAGCTGGAGAACATCCGCAGTTTCCTGACCGGGCAGGCATTGACCTCGGTACTGGACCTGCTGTTCACCGTGGTCTTCCTGGCGGTGATGTTCTGGTACAGCGGTTGGCTGACCTTGGTGGTGGTGATTTCGTTGCCGGTGTACGCGCTGATTTCCGGCGCGATCACGCCGGTGCTGCGCAAGCGCCTGCAGGACAAGTTCGCGCGCGGTGCCGACAACCAGTCGTTTCTGGTCGAGACCGTCAGCGGCATCGGCACGGTCAAGGCGATGGCGGTGGACCCGCGCGCCACCCGCACCTGGGACAACCAGTTGGCCGGCTATGTCAGCGCCGGCTTCGGCGTGACCCGCGTGGCGACCATCGGCCAGCAAAGCGTGCAACTGGTGCAGAAGCTGGTGGGCGTGGCGATCCTGTTCTTTGGCGCAAAACTGGTGATCGACGGAAAGCTTTCGCTGGGCCAGCTGATCGCCTTCAACATGCTCTCCGGACAGGTCTCGGCCCCGATCATCCGCCTGGCGCAGCTGTGGCAGGACTTCCAGCAGGTTGGCATTTCGGTCGAGCGGCTGGGCGACATCCTCAACACCCGGACCGAGCTGCCCGGCAGCAAGATGGCGCTGCCGCCCATCCAGGGCCGGGTCAGCTTCGAACGCGTGCACTTCCGCTACCGTCCGGAGGCACCGGAGGTTCTGGCCGGGGTCGAGCTGGACATCAAGCCCGGTGAGGTGATCGGGATCGTCGGGCGCTCCGGCTCGGGCAAGAGCACGTTGACCAAGCTGGTGCAGCGGCTCTACACCCCCGAGCGCGGCCGCGTGCTGATCGACGGCCATGACTTGGCCCTGGCCGATCCGGCCTGGCTGCGCCGCCAGCTCGGCGTCGTGCTGCAGGAGAACTTCCTGTTCAACCGCAGCATCCGCGAGAACATCGCGCTGGCCGATCCCGGGATGCCGCTGGAGCGGGTCATCCACGCCGCGAAGCTGGCGGGCGCGCACGACTTCATCACCGAATTGTCCGAAGGCTACGACACCTCGGTGGGCGAACACGGCACCGGCCTGTCCGGCGGCCAGCGCCAGCGCATTGCCATCGCCCGGGCGCTGATCACCGATCCGCGCATCCTGATCCTCGACGAGGCCACCAGTGCGCTGGACTACGAGTCCGAGCATGCGGTGATGGCCAACATGCACTCCATCTGCAAGGGCCGCACCGTGTTGATCATCGCCCATCGGCTATCGACGGTGCGGCGCGCCAACCGGATCGTGGTGGTGGAGAAGGGGCAGATCGTCGAGACCGGCACCCATGCCGAACTGGTCGACCGCCCGGACGGGCATTACGCGCGGCTGCACCGGTTGCAGGCGGGGGTGGCATGAAGCACGTCGTCGAGGGGTTTGGTGCGTTCGCCCAGCGCTACTGGGACGTGCTTCGCTCGGCCTGGGCCGTGCGTCGCGAGCTGGACTCGCCCGAGCGCAGCGACGACGAACGCGCGTTCCTGCCGGCCCACCTGGAACTGATCGAAACGCCGGTCTCCCCCACGCTGCGCTGGACGATGCGGATCATCGTCGCGTTCTTCTGCGTCGCCCTGCTGTGGGCGTGCCTGGGCAAGCTGGACATCGTCGCGGTGGCGCCCGGCAGGACCGTGGTCGATTCGCGCACCAAGGTCATCCAGCCAGCCGAGACAGCCGTGGTGCGACGCATCCTGGTGCGCGATGGCCAGCAGGTGAAGGCCGGCGAAGCGCTGATCGAACTGGATGCCACGACCACGGGCGCCGAGCTCGCCCAGGTCGGCGAGACGTTGACCGAGGCGCGCCTGGCTTCGTTGCGCCTGACCGCCCTGGCCACGGCCATCGACAGCGGCACAAGCCCGCACCTGGCCCCGGCGCCGGACGTGCCGGCCGGGCGCTTCGCCGCCGAGCAGGCCTTGGCCAGCAGCCAGTTCGAGGCATTGCAGGCCAAGCGCCACAACCTGCAGGCGGCCATCGCGCAGCGACGGGCCGAACTGCGGACCACGCGCGATGCGATCGAGCCGATGGCCGAATCGGCGCGCATCTCCAAGGCGCGTGCCGAGGACTACGGCCGCCTGGTCGAGGGCAAGTACGTCGGCCGCCACGACTACTTGTTGCGCGAGCAGGAGCGCATCGCCGCCGAGCGCGACCTGGCCACGCAGCGCAACCGGATGCAGGAGATCGGTTCGGCGCTGAGCGCGGCGGAGGAGGAACTGCGCGTGCTGGTGGCCGACTTCCGGCAGCAGACGCTGGACCAGTTGCGCGAGGCAGAGCAGAAGGTGGCGCAGGGCACGCCGGAGCTGGCCAAGGCAGGGCGGCGCGATGGCCTGATGACGCTGCGCGCACCGGTGGACGGCACCGTGCAGCAATTGGCGGTGCATACCGTCGGCGGGGTGGTCACGCCGGCGCAGGAGCTGCTGGCGGTCGTGCCGCAGGAGGCGCTGGAGGTCGAGGCGACGGTGCTCAACAAGGACATCGGCTTCGTGCGGCCGGGACAGCCGGTGACGGTGAAGATCGAGAGTTTCCCGTATACGCGCTATGGCTACCTGACCGGAAAGGTAGTGAGCGTGTCGCACGATGCGGCGCAGGACGAGAAGCTGGGGCTGGTGTTTCCAGCGCGGATCCGTCTGGACGGCAGCAAGCTGGACATCGACGGCGTGGTGGTGAGCATGAGCGCCGGCATGACGTTGAGCGCAGAGATCAAGACCGGGAAGCGGCGGGTGATCGACTACCTATTGAGTCCGCTGCGGCAACATGGCGGGGAAGCCTTGCGAGAGCGATGAGCGAAACCACAAGCTAGTCATTTGGTTAAAAATCGAAATTCTGATTTACGAAGCAATGGGGAGGGCTCATGAAAAATTCAAGCATGCGTGTCATTCGTCTGGCTCTTTTCTGCATCCTTCTCGCGATGCTGGCAGGTTGCGGTCGGGTGAGCCTCGCGTGGAAGGAGGAGGTTCGCCTGGCCGATGGGCAGCTGATCACCATTGATCGAACAGCCAAGGGTCACATTCAACGCGAACTTAGCGGGCCGACGGGCTGGGAGCCAAGCGAGGAGACGCTGCGTCTATCGGGCATATCGGGCATATCGGGCGCCAAGGCTCCGCCGACGTGGCGGTCAAACTTGGTTCCAATTGTGCTGGACTACGACGCGGCGACATCGACTTGGACCGTGGTGGCCACATACGCGTACTGTGGCACTTGGTACAAAATGGGAAAGCCGCAGCCCCCCTATGTCGAGTATGTATCGACCGATGGCGGTGAATGGAGAATAATTCCACTGGATCCAGGGCGCATCGGCCAACTCGCGAATCTGCTTGCCAACGTCCGCCATACCGGAGAGCCCGCTTTAGTCCGCGAAGCGGATAAGGCGGAACGGAGGCGAAGGGACTCTGATTGGTTCAAGGAAATCATGAAGACCAATAAAAAATATTGCTAGTGCATCATCCCACTTGGAAGTGACAACCACCTTAAGGACTGGATATGGCAGACAAACTTGACTACGCACTCCTGGCAAGCCGGGTCTATGATCGCCCAATCGCGAATCGAATCTCCTTATCGCGGGGATGGACGGAGGAACCAGGGTCATGGCACGACGACGACTTGATCACTGGGTTTTCTGCTGGTTTCTATAAGCGTGGCAACGAGGTCGTGATTTCGTTCGCGGGTTCCAATGAGGCCCTGATCGAAGATTTTGGCGTGGCAAACATACCGATCGGCCTTGGTGCAAGTTCGCCGCAAGTATTGCAGGCGATGGTCCTGGTAATGAAGGTCATGGCGCAGAACCCAGGAGCACAGATCAGCTTCACGGGTCATTCGCTCGGCGGCGGTCTGGCATCTATGATGAGTGTCTTCTTTGACTTGCCATCCACGACGTTCGATGCTGCGCCTTTCCAGGCCACCGCGGTCGACCCGGTAGAAGTTTTAAATCTTCATGCGCAACTCGCGATTGCGGGCTACTTTAATGCCGAGTTCGATACTTATGCGCAGTCTATGGCGGCCGAATTCGCCGTGCGGGAGTCGCAGGTAACCAGCTACTTCCTTGAGGGCGAGATCCTCGAATTGATTCGATTTCCCACAACAGTCATCGAAGGGAATGCGATGCCGGCAATAAGCATCGGCACACCTTCAATTCTCGACGGAACAAGCTTTCTCACGAGCCTGAGTCCTCGTGCTGAACTCCATTCGATGACGTTGTTGCAGGCGGCGATGTATTCCGAAGACTTCCGACTGGGAATGAGCCAGCAGCGCTTTGCGCTCGCGGAGTTCATCGATCCTTCGCTCTATGGAGGCAGTCCGGACGAGGAACCGCCAAAATTAATGGCGCAACTCATGATCCGTCACTTGGCTGATCTGGAGGCTGGCAGTTCGTTGGCGCGGCTGGATGCGATTGGCCAGGACCTGCAGCGCATCGGCACCGCGGGAACCGCATCCGAGACGACTCTCAACAAGGGCATCATCGACGCACTTGCCGAATACTATTTCTTTCAGAAAGACGCGGTCAGCGCCGGCTTGTTGGAGAACGTCAGTGGTGGAATCTCGCTAGATATGTCGCGCTTTTCCCAAAATGGAGATGGGCGAGGCAAGAACCGCCTTTCCAGAGCGTTGTGGGATTTCCTCAAGGATGGCGGCAGCACCTCTCCCTTGCTTAGTGGAATGGGAAAGCTGGTAATCCAGAATGGCGATAGCGGCCTTTCCTACGATGGCGACGGCAGCAACGAGCTTGTGATCGGTGGGAAAGAGAGCGACACGCTTAGAGGAGGGGGGGGCGATGACTACCTTTATGGTCTGGACGGTAGCGATGACCTAGAGGGTGGCGCAGGAAACGACTTCCTGGCAGGTGGGCTTGGCGACGACAACTATCGTTTCTGGAGTGGCGATACAACGGAAATTACCCTGGATCGCATCGCCGATTCGGACGGCAGCGGACATGTCTGGTTTGATGGTAGCGTCATCACGGTTGGGCAACGGACTTCGGAAGTCGCCTGGCTGGACAGCACAGGCAAGCTCCAGTTGACCTTTCTGGACAGTGGCAACGGCCGCGGCACCTTGGTCATCGACGTGATTGCAACGCATGGCAGCATCCGGATTCAGGACTGGGCCCAGGGCGATCTGAGTTTGAGCCTGGGCGGTCAAGTCCCCGTCGTTGATGGCTCACAACTGACCGGTGAGGATGATCTTTTCGGTAGCAATGGCAACAACGTTGGCGCCGACACTATCAAAGCATTGGGCGGCAATGATGGCCTTGAAGGCGGTGCAGGAGACGACCACCTCGATGGTGGTGCCGGTAATGACTTGATTCTCGGCGGCACGGGTAATGACGTACTGATCGGTGGCGAAGGCAACGACTACATCTACGATGGATACGAGCGGGCGAGCTTCAGCGAGCTTGACACGACGCCTGATCCCGATACCGGCAAGAGCGAACAAGACGAGTTCTACGAACGTGTGAACGAGCTGGGTGCCGCGGTCCTCGATCATGGCAAGGCCTGGTACATCGCGGATTTGATCTATGCGCCTGGCTGGACCGAACTGGATCCGAACGCTACACCGAGCGGAAACGACATGATCGATGCCGGCGGCGGCAACGACACGGTGGTGGCCGGCGACGGTAATGACATCATTCGCGGAGGAAGCGGAAACGACCGCCTGACGGGTGGCTACGACAATGACGTAATCTTCGGCGAGGCCGATGACGACACCATCAGCGGCGACTATCCGGATGCCGCAGGCGCCGGGAACTCTATAGGGTGGCGTTCGTCCGACCAGGCGCATCACAACGGCAACGACGTGATAGACGGCGGCGCCGGCAATGACAGCATTAGCGGCAATGGTGGCAACGACGTACTGTCCGGAGGCGACGACAATGACCGGATTTGGGGCCGAGGCATGGCAGGTGCTGCCGACAGCGACGATGCCGACAGCGACTACATCGATGGTGGCGCTGGCGACGACATTCTGACGGGCGATGACGGTGACGATGTCATCATCGGCGGCATAGGCAACGACAACATCTGGGGAGACAATAGCCAGGCCGGCACGCGTCACGGCAACGACAGCATCGATGCCGGGGCAGGCAATGACTTCGTCAGCGGTGGCGGAGGCGATGACATGATCGAGGGCGGTGCCGGCTCCGATACCCTGACCGGCGATGCTCGGGACATCGACGGATCTGTGCATGGACGTGACCTGATCCGCGGCGGCGCCGACAACGACATCATCGATGGCGGGGGCGGGGACGATGCGCTGTACGGCGACGATGGGGATGACCAGATCGTTGGTGACGTGGCTTCCGACGGAACGCTGGCCGCCGCCTATCACGGCAACGACTATCTGGACGGGGGCGCCGGAAACGACCTGCTGATCGGCAACGGCGGAAACGACCAGTTGTCCGGTGGGACGGGGGATGATGAATTGCAGGGTGGGGACGGTGACGATTTGCTCGATGGCGGTGCCGGCAAGGACGTTCTCTACGGAGAGGCCGGCGACGACACTCTCAGTGGAGGCGGCGACGACGACAGGCTGTACGGTGGTGTTGGCGATGACCGCCTCAGTGGCGGCGCTGGCGTGGATACGCTCGCAGGCGGGGACGGCAAGGATGTTCTTGATGGTGGTGAAGGCAACGACATTCTTGATGGTGAGGCTGGCAACGACACGATCTATGGCGGCGCTGGCGACGACACCATTGATGCTGACGACGGCGACGATACCGTCTATGCCGGTGTCGGCAATGACAGCATCTACGCAGGGGCCGGGAACGACATCATCCATGCCGAAGACGGAAATGATATCGTCACCGCCGCCGAGGGCGACGATCAGGTTTACGGCGGTGCCGGCAGCGATACGCTCCATGGCAGTGCAGGCAACGACACACTGTATGGCGAAGATGGCGACGACTATCTGATCGGTGGTACGGGCAATGACACCCTTATCGGTGGAGCAGGGCTGAATCGCTACTACTTCGACCGTCAATTCGGTCAGGATGTTGTCGAACTTGCCAGCGGTAGCCAGGACCAGATCTATCTGCAGCAGGGAATCGCGGCGGAGGAGGTTGCCTTCACCCGCGACCAGAGCGACTTGGTCTTGGCCATGGCCGACGGCAGCAGCCTGCGCTTGGCAGGCTATTTCGCCACTGGCACCGCCGCATGGATCCAACTGGGCGACGGTTCCTGGATCAGTCGTGAATTGATCGACTCAGGCGTCTACTACGGTGCCGTCACCGGCGGCAGCGGCGCTGGAGAAAACCTGCAGGGCACGGAAGGCGACGATCGCCTGTACGGCTTGGGCGGCGACGACACGATCGACGGCCAGGGCGGAAACGACTTGATCGACGGTGGCCAGGGCAACGATACCCTATCGGATGGGCAGGGCAACGACTTTGTCTATGGCGGCGCCGGAAACGATGTCATCAATCTCGTCCACAACGGGGGAGGGAACGGTTCGGATGTCATCGACGGCGGTGCCGGCGACGATACCTACAACATCGCCTGGGGCTCAGGTTACGATGTGATCGGCAAGCTGGATGCCGCCAACGCCGGTAGCGACACCATCAATCTGGTCGGCATCAGCCAGAACATGGTGATGAACTATCAGGTCGACGGCAACGACCTGATGATCTTCATCTCCGGAAGCGCCGGCAGTCCGGGTACAACCGCGGACAACATGGTCGTGTTGGAGGGCTTCCTCGCCAATGGCGGCCATCGCGTCCGCTTCGCGGAAGGAACCGAGCTCTCGGCTGCCGACTTCCAGCAGCGATCGTGGACGGGGACTTCGGGAAACGACACTTATATCGGAACTTTTGCGCCGGACGTCATCAACGGACTAGGGGGCAACGACACCCTTTCCGGGATGGACGGGAACGACAGCATCTACGGCGGCGAGGGTGATGATGTGCTCGACGGTGGCTCGGGCAACGACGTCCTGTACGGAGACGAAGGCAATGACATCGTTCGCGGTGGTGACGGCGACGATCGTCTCTACATGGGGTTTAGGGGAAATTATGTCGATCGCTATATCGGCGGCAACGGCAATGACGCCTATTACCTCAACCACAATTTCACCTCGTCTGTATCTCCGCCGACCACGCAGAGCAGCAATATCGAGGAAGAGGCTGGCGGTGGTATCGATACGCTCTATACCAACTTCTACAATTCCACGCTTGGTGCGAATGTCGAGAATCTGGTCTATACACCTGCCAACTTCTGGTATCCGAATTCGCCAAGCCAATTGAATGGCAACGAGCTCGACAATGTCATCCAGATCATCAAGACCTCCAGTGCGTTTCACATGCCGGACTTAAGCTTCCGGCTGGACGGAAAAGGCGGCAAGGACACCTTGATGGGAAGTTCCAGCAAGGATACCTATGTGGTTGACAGTGCGGACGACATCATCGTCGAGCAGCAGACAGACTACGACTCGATCGACACCGTCGAGGCGAGCCTGGACTTTTCGATCGAAACCCGGCTGGAGTTGGAGAACATCCGGCTAACAGGAACCGCCGTGTCGGCCACGGGGAACTCGGACGCCAACGTACTGGAAGGCCATCTCGTCTCCGGTGTCAACCAGCTATCCGGTCTGGGTGGCAACGATACCTACCTGGTGACGCGCAAGGACATCGTGATCGAGTCGGCCGGCGGAGGCAACGATACGGTGGTGATTGCAGGCTGGGACGAACTCACCGATGTCTGGATGTGGATTTCGGTTTCAGACTACGGCAATGTCGAGAACCTGACCTTGTACAACGTCGGCACTAGCGGTCTCAATGGCGCCGTATGGCTGCGAGGCAATCTACAGGGCGATGCGGGCGACAATGTCCTGATGGGCAACATGTACTCTAACGAGATCCGTGGTGGCGCGGGCAACGATATTATTAAGGGTTACTACAAGAATACAGGTGACAGCGAGGAAAGTAGCATCAATGGCGTGGACCTGCTGTATGGTGGGGATGGGAACGACACCATCTATGCATCGGTCTATGGTGCTGATATCTACGGTGGCAAGGGCGACGATATACTGATTGGTACTGGTGGAGCTGCCTACTCCGGAGGGCGCAGCGGTAGTGACCGGTTCTTCTACGACATCGGTGACGGTACAGATCACATTCGGTCCATCAACAGTGCCCGAGATACCGATCGGGTCATCTTTGGCGTGGGTATCGATCCGGATGACGTGACTTGGTCGAGGGAAGGAACCAGCCTGATCGTCCAAGTTGGTAGTGGCACAAACGACCGCCTTATCGTCGAGAACTACTGGCGCGA
Source organism: Xanthomonas sp. WHRI 7945 (assembly GCF_035026585.1). Classification (NCBI taxonomy): domain Bacteria; kingdom Pseudomonadati; phylum Pseudomonadota; class Gammaproteobacteria; order Lysobacterales; family Lysobacteraceae; genus Xanthomonas; species Xanthomonas sp. WHRI 7945. The sequence goes on along the minus strand of NZ_JAYIQP010000001.1, from coordinate 62,061 downwards.
GGATTCGCCCGGCCAATTCACCTTGATGCGAGCTATCGAAGAGTTCGAATTCGCCGATGGCACGATCCGCCGCGGCGACCTCGACCAGCTGCGGGTTACCAACAATGCACCTGTAGCAACCTTGTTCGCACTGCCGTCGACCGTCCGGATCGGCGAGCCGTTCGAGATCATGCTTCCCGAAGGGGCCTTCGTCGACGATCCTGGCGATACGTTGACCTATTCCCTCTCAGGTCCCGAATGGATGAGCATAAATTCGCAAACTGGAACCATTTCTGGTACTCCACCGCAGAGCGCTGAATACGTGAGCTTTACCATTACGGCTGCGGACCGTTTTGGGCAGACCGCTTCCCGGTACCTGAGTTTTAGCGCGGTGCTCGTCCTGACCGGCACCCAGGGAGACGATTTGATTGTCGGCAGCACTCGGTCCGAGGAATTGCATGGTTTGGGAGGCAATGATCGCCTGGAAGGGAATGGCGGCAGCGATGTGCTGTATGGGGGGGCGGGCGATGATACCTATGTCCTCAGCAAAGATGCCTTCGTCACTGTGGTGGAATTGGCCGACGAGGGGTTCGATACCGTCGAGAGCGGGCAATCCAGTTACACGGCTGTGGCAGGTATCGAGCGGGTCGTCCTGATAGAAGGGAGCGAGGCGCAATCAGCGACTAGCGGCGACGGGTCCCAGGAGCTGATCGGAAACTCTGCCGACAATTATCTCGATGGTGGGGCCGGCGCCGACAAGATGACCGGTGGCCTCGGTGACGATTACTACGTTATCGACGATGCAGGCGATGTCGTCATCGAAGCCGCCGCCGGCGGTGCCGATGAGGCCATGTCCTATGTGACGTGGACCTTGTCAGGCAATGTGGAGATAGGTCATCTCGGCGACGGATCAGGCCTGGACTTGACAGGCAACGCATTGTCCAACCAACTGCATGGAAATGCCTGGGACAATGCACTGGATGGCGGTGGCGGCGCCGATATCTTGTATGGCTACGCTGGCAACGACATCTATTACTTGGACACTGATTCCGACCAGATTATTGAGCAGGCGGGCGAGGGCATCGACACGGTGGTGCGCGGCTTCGGCAGCCAGTACATCCTGGCTGACAATGTCGAGAATCTGCGCCTGACAGGAAACGCCAATCAAGGCAATGGCAACGCTCTGGACAATCTCGTCGAGGGCAACGCGATTGCCAACTCGCTGCTCGGCCTGGATGGCAACGATCAGCTGCGTGGCATGGCCGGCAACGACGCGCTGTGGGGTGGCAATGGCGACGACTTACTGGTGGGCGGCGAGGGTGACGACACATATGTCATCGACGCCACGACCGGCAGCGATCGGATCGACAACACCGGCGGCGGCACGGATACCCTGCTGACCAACGCAGTTGCGATCGGCCGGCTCGGTTTCGCTCGCGATGGCGACGACCTGCTCGTCACCATCGACGGAGCGGTCATCCCCGCGGCTCGGATTACTGGCCATTTCCTGGGCGGCAACGCTGCGATCGACTACGTCCAGGCCAGCGACAATCGCTACAGCGCCGCGCAGATCGCCGCCATCATCAGCGGCGGCAGCAATCCAGGGACCAGCTTCGACCAGACGCTGACCGGCACCGTCACCGGCGAACAGCTTGTCGGCAGCGCCGGCAAGGACCTGATCGAAGGCCTGGGCGGCGCCGACACTCTGTTTGGCATGGGCGGCAACGACACCCTGCGCGGCGGAGACGGCAATGACTACCTGGCCGGCGGCAACGGCAATGGCAGCGGATCGGGCGATGACGTGCTCGAGGGTGGAATCGGCAACGATACGTTGCGCGGTGAAGACGGTAGCAACACGCTGATCGGTGGGGCGGGAGACGACCAGTATGTCTACGGAGGGGGCATCGACGTCATCCACAACACCGGCGGCGGCACGGACTGGCTGATCTTCCAGAACGGCATCACAACGTCGCAGCTGGCCCTAGTCCGCGACGGCGACGATCTGGTCATCACCGTCAACGGCAACGCCAGCCAGCGCGTCACGGTCACCGACCACTTCCTCGGCGGCGACATGGCCCTGGACTACCTGCAGCCGGCCAGTGGCTCGGCCTTGAACACGGCGGCGATCAATGCACTGGTCACTAACAATGGCGGTGGGGGCGACAACGGCGGCGGTACGCCAGGGACTGGCAACGATGCGGACTACCCGTCGCAGAAGACCGGTACCGCCACCGGCGAGCAGATCGTCGGCACCAGCGGCCGTGACCTGATCAAGGGCCTGGGCGGGGCCGATACGCTGTTCGGCATGGGAGCCGACGACAAGCTCGACGGAGGCGACGGCGACGACTATCTGTCTGGCGGCAACGGCAGTTTCAGCGGATCGGGCAACGACATCCTGATTGGCGGCGCCGGCGATGACCAACTGGTGGGCGAGGACGGTGCCGACACGTTGTTCGGCGGCACGGGCAACGACACTTATTTCTATGCCGCCGGCTCCGGCGTGGACACCATCGACAACACCGGCGGCGGCACCGACTGGCTGTACTTCGATGGCATCGATCGCGCCCGCCTGACCTACCACCGCGACGGCGACGATCTGATCGTGCGCGTGGATGGTGATGCAGGGCAGCAGATGCGTGTGCTTGGCCACTTCCTCGGCGGCGAACGTGCGATCGCTTACGTGCAGCCTGGCGATGGGGGCTTTGCTATTTCGGCCGCGACCATCGCCGGCCAACTGACGCCGCTGGGTTCAGCCAGCCGCAGCGCATCTGCAGCCCCGCTGGCGGCGGCGCCGACGTTTAGCTTGAGCGAGGACGAGGCGAACAACTTGGCACAAGCCATCGAAGCCTTCGCCATCGGCGCACCGATCCTCCGCGCGCCGGCGACGATTGAAGTGGGCACGGCACCGGTGGCAAGTCCACAGCACGGGATCGTTCTGTCGCCGCCGGCCAGTGGTGGCGTTTCAGAGTTAGGGGGCGGCAAGTCGGAGCCGCCGATTTCACCTCTGGTCCCGGCTGGTGCGGTCCAGCAACCCCATGCTGAATTGCGCCAGCTTGTCGATAGCTTGGCCAGCTTCGCCGGCCAAAGCGTGCTGTCGACGTCCAGCGACATCGGGTTTGACGAACCTGGTATCTCCAGCAGGATGCCGACCTGGCGGATGTCGCACACCAGCCCCGGTCTGCGCTTGCGACAGATGGCACTGTAAGATCGAGAGGCGGAGGGCAGTGGCGACTGCCCTCCTGGTTCCGTCCTTGCCACGCTCAAGGGCAAGGGCACTTCTGAGCGGGCTGGCCCGGCGACGCCGCAGGCTTCTGCGGGCCGACTTTCGCGCGGTCGGTCAGCAGCAGGCGGGCCTGCGAGCGCCAGCCGCCGATGAAGATGTCGGGCTTGCGGTCGCCATCCAGGTCGCCCTGGGCCATGCTCCAGCCGCGGCCCACGGTGGCGCTGGGCATTGCCTGCAGGGTGACGTCCTCGAAGTTGCCGCGGCCGTCGTTCTGCCAGGCGCGCACCTGCAGCGGGACGAAGCCCGGCACCTGGATCGCGCTGACGAGCAGGTCCGGCGCGCCGTCGTGGTTGAAGTCGACCACGGTGCCGCCCCAGCTGGAAAAACGGTGGGCGGGCAGCCGCTTGCCGGTCTGGTCCTTGAAGCGGCCCTTGCCGTCGTTGATCAGCAGGCGCGTCTGCGGGTCCTTGTCCCAGCCGCCGTTGTTGCTGGTGAGGTTGAAGAACACGATGTCCGGGTGGCCGTCGCGGTTGGCATCGAACACGTGCACCTCGCGCGTCTCCAGCGGCACCGGCAGCTCGAGCCGGTCGCTCGCATCGACGAACCGGCCGGTGCCGTCGTTGAGCAGGAGCCGATTGGGGGGCGACTGGTTGGCGACCACCATGTCCAGGTCGGCATCGCCGTCCATGTCGGCCAGCGCGATGCCCTGGGTGTGGTCGTCGCTGGCCGGCAGGTGGGTGGCGGTCGCGTCGATGAAGTGCCCCGGGCGCTTGCTGTCGTTGAGCCACAGGAAGTTGCGGGCCGGGCCGGGCTTGTCCTCGGGCGTATTGCCGACCACGATGTCCGGCAAGCCGTCGCCGTTGACGTCGCCTACCGCCAATCCATTGCCCTGGCTGGTGCGCGGCAGGCGCGGGTTCATGGGCACGAAGCCGCCCTTGCCGTCACCGAAGAACAGGTTGTGCACTTCGTCGGCCTCGGCGACGAAGACCACGTCCATGATGCCGTCGCCATTGAAGTCCGCGGCGCGCACGTGCTCGTTGTCGTTCGGGGTGTCGCCGAACACGCCGGGCTTCCATGTCAGCTTGCCGTTGCCGTCGTTGAGGTAGAGCACGTTGGCGCCGTGCTCGACGGCGACGACCACGTCCAGGTCGCCGTCGCGGTCCACGTCGATCATCGTCGCGTCCACCGCATGCAGGTCGGGCGCCTGCGGCACGTGCGTGTTCGTCACGTCGACGTAGGGGCTGGGCGCCTGCCCCTGCGCGGATGCCGTGGCAGAGGCCAGGCAGCAAAGGAGGGCGGCACCCAGTGTCGTGCGCGATCTGTTCATCGAGGCAGAGGCTCCCTGGTCGAATGGCGATGCGTGCTAGCGCCACCATAGTCGCTCGTCACACCGTCCTCAAGATATTGACGAGTAGCTCGATTCCCCACGGCGGCGGCACCATTTGCCTGCTGAATGCAGTGGTATCCACTTCCTTCTTGAAATGCTGCATGCGACGCAGGAATCAACCACGGCGGAACCGTGCCTGCGTTCCCCGCACGTCTGCGTGCACACGCGGAACTGACGTTCCGTGTTTGTGGAGTCCGTGTGCGACCGGCACCTGACGCTACCTTTGCCGGGGGGACTTCGCGTTGGCGACCGTCATCTTCGGCACCGTTCCGCAACGCATTCGAACGGAATTTGCCGCCGATGGCGGCGCGTGGGTTGCAACGGCAGCTTGTTCTGCTGTGCCGTGCATGCCTGGCTGCCAGTGCCTTGGTCGGAGGCAGGGAATGACGTGTCCACCAGCCCAGGTGTCGCTGGGGTTCGTGTATTCGGCCTATCGCTTTCCGTCGTCACAGGCCGGTAGGTTTGCCACCGCCGCTCGTCGGGCCGGCCCTACGCAGAAACCCGATCCCGCCCCGCCTGCTTGGCCCGGTACAACGCAGCGTCCGCCTTGCCGACCAGGTCCGCAGCCGACCAGCGTTGGTCCTCGATGCTCGCGCATGCGACGCCGATGCTCACGGTCACCTGGGAACTCGTCGGGCTGGAGGCGTGCGGCAGGTCCAGTGCGTGCACCGCCGCGCGCACCTGCTCGGCCAGTTTCTCGGCGCCGGCCTGGTCGGTGAACGGCAGGACGATGGCGAATTCCTCGCCGCCGTAGCGGGCGGCGGCGTCGTGCAGGCGCAGGGCGCAGGCGGCCAGGGCCTGGCCCACCTGGCGCAGGCAGGCGTCGCCGTTCACGTGTCCGTAGGTGTCGTTGTAGAGCTTGAAGTGGTCGATATCGATCATCAGCAGCGCGACCGGCAGGTGCCCGGCTTCGCTCTGCTGCAGCGCGCGGCGCAGCTTGTGGTCGAAGCCGCGGCGGTTGTAGATGCCGGTGAGCGGGTCGATCCAGGCCTCGGTGCTGAGCTTGGTCTCGCTGGCGTGCATGCGTCGCAGTTGCTGGTCCAGCCAGATGCCGAGGCCGATGAACAGGACGCAGCCGATGAGGGTGATGATGGAGCGGCGCACGGCCAGTGCGCGCCATGGCGCGAGCACTTCGTTGGAGGAGACGCCGGCCAGTACCGACAGCGGATATGGGCGGGCCTGGGCGAATCCGGAAATGCGCTCCACGCCGTCCAGCGGGGACACGTTGATGACCCAGCCGCGGTGCAGTTCCTGCATCGTGCGGTGGATCGGGGTGCCGGCGATGCTGGTGCTGCTGAGGCTCTCGTCGCCGGGGTGGCGCGAGACGATGGTGCCGTCGTCGTGGATGATGGCGATGGAGCCGTGCCGGCCGACGTCGAACGTGCTGTGGAAGCGCTTGAAGTACTCCACGCGGATGCTGGCCAGCACGACGCCGCCGAAGGAGCCGTCGGGATTGTTGATGCGCCGGGTCAGGGTGACGATCCACGAGCCGTCGGAACGGCTCTGGATCGGGTGGCCGACGAACACCAGGCTGTCGTTCTGGGCCTGGTGGTGCTTGAAGTAGGCGCGGTCGGAATTGTTGTGGTGCCTGGGCCCGCCCGGCAGCGAGGAGTTCACCCATTTGCCGTCGGCGTCGTAGACGAAGATGGCGTGTACGCGGTCGGAGCGGTTGGCTTCTTCCACCAGGAACGCGTGCAGCGCCTTCGGCTCGGTGTTGCCGGTCTCCACGCGCGCGGCGATGCCCGACAGCACGGTCTCGGCGATTGCGAACGAGTCGCTGGTGTGCTGGGCGAGGGAGCTGGCCAGGTTCAGCGAACTGGTCTGCGCGGTGCGCAATGCGGTGGTTCGGGCGTCGCGCAGGGACGAGTACTCGGACGCGACCAGCATCGCCCACGCCGCGGTGACGAACAGGTGCAGCGCGACGCGCTGGACCAGGTACCTTCGGTGTTTGCCTGCAATCATGTCCGCCTGCCGCTCGGGGCTATTGGACCTAGCTCTGCAATCCCTGTGCCGCGATTGGCGGCGCCTCCTTGGCGCCGCGCCGGCGGGCATGTGCGGCAGCGCTTGGCTGGAAGGGGCGGGCGATTCAGGGTGATGCCGGCCGATTGCTGGGCATATACGAAACGTATATGATCCATGCATAACTTCCCTCGAGAGCCGACATGGGCATCGTCAACATCGACGACGACTTGCACGACCAGCTGCGCCGCGCCTGCACGGTGACCAGCCGCTCGATCAATGCGCAGGCCACCTTCTGGATCAGGATCGGGATGCTGTGCGAGATGCATCCGGAGCTGTCGTTCCAGGACCTGGTGGCGCGCGAGCTGCGCGCGGCCGGGGTGCAGCCGCAGGCGTTGAAGCCGGGGCGGGCGTGATCAAGCGGCCGGACGAACTCGCGTTGATGGCCGAGTCCGGCCGGCTGCTGGCGCAGGTGTTCGATGCGTTGGACCAGCTGCCGCTGGAAGGCCGCAGCACACTGCAGATCAACGATTTCGTGGAACGGATGATCGTGGAGGAGCTGGGCGCGCGGCCGGCCAGCAAGGGCCAGTACGGGTTCCCGTTCGTGCTCAACGCCTCGATCGACGACGTGGTCTGCCACGGGGTGCCCGCGGCCGACGATGTGCTGCGCAGCGGGCAGATCGTCAACCTGGACATCACCCTGGAGAAGAACGGTTACATCGCCGATTCCAGCACCACGTATCTGGTCGGCGAGGTCGCCTATCCGGCGCGGCGGCTGGTGCAGACGGCCTACCAGGCGATGTGGAAAGGCATCGGCGCGGTGCGCCCGGGCGCGCGGCTGGGCGACATCGGCCACGCCATCGCCCGCCATGCACGCGAGCACGGCTACAGCGTGGTGAAGGAGTATTGCGGGCACGGCATCGGCCGCGAGATGCACGAGGATCCGCAGATCCTGCACTACGGCCATGCCGGCACCGGGCTGGAACTGCAGGAAGGCATGGTGTTCACCATCGAGCCGATGCTCAACCAGGGCCGGGCGGCGATCCGCTCCGAGCCGGAGCAGTGGCCGGTGCATACCCGCGACGGCAAGCTGTCGGCGCAGTTCGAACATACGGTGGCGGTGACGCGCACGGGCGTGCGTGTGCTGACGTTGCGGTGTGATGAGAAACCGCTTTGTCGGATCGACTGATGCGGGTGCGGTGCGGGGCGTATACCGGTTTGTCGGAAGCTGGCGCGTGCATCACCGGACTCCCGCATCGTGCGCCGACGACATGGTGTCGCGCGGCGGGCGCGCTGGCATACCGCCGTTGCGGGCGACCACGATGCGTCCGTCCAGTCACACGAACTGGAACGCAACAGGCTACACGCTCAACAGGGCATGCTGGATCGTCTCGGGTTGGCCGGCGAAAGTCGGGAGAGGCATGGCCGCAGCGGATGCCTGCGCTAAACCGGGAAAACGCCAGGCAGGCCGCCTGGCGCAGGGTGGTGCCGCCGCACTGCGTCGCGCAGCGTCTAGACGCTGCGCGTCATTTCCGATTTCTCGGCGCCGAAGCGCTACGCCTGCATGCCTGCGGTCGGATAGGCGGCATACGCGAAGAACCTGCCGTCCGCGGACCAGCTATTGACGTTCATGCTGCCTTGGCCGCCGTAGACGCGCGCGAGGGTCTTGCCGGATCGCCACTCGGGCAGGTCGATCCGTTTGATCTCCACCCAGACGTCGCCCGGGTGGCCCTGGGTGCCGGGAGGAAATGCCAGGTAGACGAGCTTGGTTCCATCCGGCGACAGGTGGGGAAACCAGTTCGCGCAATCGTCGAACGTCAATTGCGCGATCTCGCTCCCATCTGCGCGCATGCGTGCGATCTGCATGCGGCCGTCGAACGCTTCGGTGTTGAAGTAGAGCCATTGTCCGTCCGGGCTGTATTCGCAGCCGTCCGCGGGACCGAGGCCATGCGTCAACTGGCGGTAGCCGCCACCTGCCGTGGACATGGTGTGGACCTGCGCCTGCTGCGCGCCAGGCGTCCCGCCGCGGTGCACGCCGATGAAGGCCAACTGCGCCCCGGCAGGGTCGATGCCATGCAGGAAATGCATCATGTCGGCGGCCTCCGAGATCCGCGTGGCGGCGCCCCCGGCCACTGGCGCACGATAGAGGTGGCCATCGTCCGCCGAGAGATAGACATGGCGCCCTGCGCGATCGACCACGTGGTCGTTGTTGATCGGCGGAATCCCCGAGATGGGGACAGAGCCGAGGCGCGCGTCGGACAACGACAACCGGAACAGGCGGCCGTTGCCGTTCAGGAGCAGCGCGTCTTCGTGCGCAAGCCAGTTCGGCGCTTCGAGCAGAATCTCCTGCGTTGCAAAGGCGAGCCGGGATCGGCCTTCCACCACATCCGCGATCCAGACTTCGCAACGCTGCCCTGGCTGCAGGGCGCGACCGCCTGGCGTGTCAGTCACCGCTACCGGTACCCAGTTGCGCCCGCGCCGCGTCCAGCGTGGCCATGATCCGGACCACCTCGTCGAGCGGATGAAGCGGCGATTCGGTGCGGCCTTCGCCGATGTAGCGTGCGGCCGCTGTCGCTTGCCACGCAAGGCCGCCGTAGCCCTCGATGCCGGTGGGATCCTTCCACACCGATGGTTCGCTGGCGTAGTCGTTGCCGGCAAGGCATAGCGTCGTGGGATTGTGGAACGACCCGCCGAGGTCGATGCGTCCCCCCGTCCCGGTGACATGGGCGGTGGAGCTGCTGCGGGCCACGATCGAACTGATCAGCGTCGATTGCGCGTGCCGTCCATGGGCCAGCACCACGGTGGAAAACGCGTCGACGCCGGCGTCCGTCAGTGCGCCGTTCGCCGCGATGGCCGTGGGCGCGCCCAGGATCATCGACGAGAACTGCACGGTATACACGCCGAGGTCGAGCAGCGCGCCGCCGCCGAGTTCCGGTTTGTGCAGGCGATGCGCGGGGTCGCTGGGGCCCAATTGGCTCAAGTCCGCAAAGACATGGCGCACGTCGCCGATCGCACCGTCGGCCAGCAACTTCCGCAGCACCGAGGTGTGCGGAAGGTACCGGCTCCACATGGCCTCCATCAGGAAACGCCCGCGCTCGCGCGCTTCCCGAACCAGCAGGCGCGCATCGTCCGCGCGCATCGCGATGGGCTTTTCGATCAGCACATGCTTGCCCGCGCGCAAGGCCAGCAATCCATTCGCCAGATGCTCGCTGTGGGGCGTGGCGACGTAGACGATGTCGACTTCGGGATCCTCGACCAACGCCTCGTAACTGTCGTACGCGCGCTGCAGCCCCCAGGTCCTGGCAAAGGCGTCGGCGCGTTCGGGATTTCGCGAGGCGACGGCGAATGGCCGCTGCCGGGTGTGGCTGCGCAGCGCCTCGACGAACGCCGATGCGATCGATCCCGGGCCGAGCACGCCCCAGCGCAGGGATGGCTCGCCTCGACCCGGGGAAAACAGGTCGGGTTCGGGAAACTTCATTGGCGCCATGAGCGTTGCTTGTGCGGTTCCAGGTCGGCGCATCGTAGCAAACGCGCGGTTTTACCCTCGCCGGTCTGCACTGCCGTTACCGCGCCTTCCTGACGGTGGTGGAGCAGGCTCCATCGGCTGGATGGTTGCTTGCTGTCGCAGGCAAACGCTGCAGGCGATGCTAGGTGGAGCGTTGTCGATCGCACCTGCGCGCGATGCACCGCCTGTGCTGCGAAAGGGTGCGCGTCCATGTGGCTTGCGATTGCGCGTGCATGCCGCCGCTCACGTTGTAGCGTCGGCAGTTCAACCGTGGGCTCGCGGCTTCGATCCAGTGCAGCAGCTTTGCGAATCGATGGATGCGCGTAGTTCGCCATCGGCCTTCGGGCGCACCTGTGCATCTGCACGAATCGCGCAGGCGCAGGATGCGTCTCAGCCGAAGTGTTCGATCAGCAGGTCGGTCAGCACGCGGATCTTGCGCGCCGGGTGCGCGGCCGGCGGCCTGACCACGTACAGGCCGGCCGCGGACGGGGGGTAGTCGGTCAGCACCCGCACCAACGCGCCGGAGGCGATGTGGTCGGCGATCAGGAAATCCGGCAATGCGGCGATGCCGAGCCCGGCCAGGACGGCGGCGGTCAGCGCGGCGCCGTTGTCGGCCTTGAAGCGCCCGCGCGGGTGCAGGGTGATCGTCTTGTCGCCGTCCGTCAGCCGCCAGGCCTCGGTGCCCTGCATCAAGGCTTCGTGCGCCAGCAGCGCCTCGGGCGTGTCCGGTTCGCCGTGCTCGCGCAGGTAGTCGGGGGTGGCCACCAGGCTGCCGCGCATCGGCGCCACGCGGCGCGCGACCAGGCTGGAGTCGGGCAGGTAGCCGAGCCGGATGGCGCAGTCGAAGCCCTCGGCGACCAGGTCGATGTAGCGGTCGCTGTAGCAGGTGTGCACGTGCAGCGCGGGGTGCCGGCGCGCCAGTTCGGCGAGCACCGGCGCCAGGTGGGTGGGGCCGAAGGTCAGCGGCGCGGCGATGCGCAGGCGGCCGCGCAGGTCGCCGGCCGGGAAGATGGTCTCGCGCGCCACGTCCATCTCGGCGCAGATGCGCGCGGCGTGTTCGCGGAAGGTGGCGCCGGCCTCGGTGACGGCCGCGCCGCGGGTGGTGCGGGCGAGCAGTTGGGTGCCCAGCTCCTCCTCGAGCCGGAGCAGGCGGCGGCTGACGATGGACTTGGCCAGGCCGAGGCGGCGCGCGGCCGGCGACACGCCGCCGGCATCGGCCACCTCGACGAAGGTGCGGAGATCCTCGATGTCCATGGATGTTCCTGTTTCTGCGACACGGAATGCCGGTTTGTGTGGCTAGTATGCCGGAATGGGGAACGTCAAAGTCTGCTCCAAGGTCGCCATCCCGGCGGCCACCGAGGAGACGGCAATGAGCAACAGCAAAGGCGTGTGGCGGTCGGAAGACGTGGCCCTGGTCCTGATCGACTACCAGAAGGAAATGTTCGAGCACGTGCGTTCGGAGACCGACGCGGCGACGATCGATCTGAACGTGCGCCTGTTGATCAAGGCGGCCAAGGCGTTCGGCATCCCGGTGGTGTTGAGCACCGTCGGCGTGCAGATGGGCGTCAACGGGCCGACCCGCGCCTCGATCCTGGAGGAACTGCCGGGCGTGGAGGTCATCGACCGCAGCTCGATGAACGCATGGGAAGACGGCGCCTTCCGCGCGGCGATCGAACGCACCGGCCGCAAGCGGCTGGTGTTCGGCGCGCTGTACACCGAGATCTGCCTGGCGTTCCCGGTCGTGGACGCGCTGCGCGACGGTTATGGGGCGATGTTCGTGGTCGATGCGGTCGGCGGCATGTCGCAACTGGCGCACCGCACCGCGATCGAGCGGTTGACCGCGGCCGGCGCGGTGCCGACCACGGCGCTGGCGCTGTGGACCGAGCTGTTCCGCGACTGGAAATCCCCGCTGGCCGACAAGGCGCGCGAACTGTTCGCCTGGTACGTCCCGGAACTGCAGGCGCTGGCCGCGCGCTGAGCCTGCGCATGCCTGCGGCGGTGCACTCCAATGCGCCGCCGCATCTGCATGGCGGCAGTGTCCGTTCCACACCTATTCCTCTTCACACTCCATCGAGACCGCACACCATGACCACCTCTTCCTTTCCCAACCACGCGCCGTCCGGGCGCCTCACCCGCGGCCTGTCCTGGACGCTGCGGATCTTCGCCGCCGTGGCCTTCCTGGCGGCCGGCGGCGCCAAGCTGGCCGGCGTGCCGATGATGGTCGAGGTGTTCGACCACATCGGCCTCGGCCAGTGGTTCCGCATCGTCACCGGGGTGATCGAGGTGATCGGCGCGATCGCGTTGCTGCTGCCGGCCACGGTCGCGTTCTCCGGCGCCTGGCTGGCGGCGATGATGTTCGTGGCCGCCGGCGTGCACCTGTTCGTGATCGGCGGCAGCCCGATCCCGGCGATCGTGCTGATGCTGGTCACCGCCACGGTCGCCTGGTTGCATCGCGGCCACTTCGCGACGGTGCTGCGCACCGTGCGTCCGTCATGAACGCGGGAGCGCACGCCATGCAGACACTGACCACCCCGGTTCTTCCCCTCGCCACGCCTGCGCCCGCGCTGCCGCGTGCCATCGTGTACCGCACCCGCGGCCATGGCGCAGGTCCCATCACCCGGCTGATGAGCCCGTCCGATCTCGGCCAGGCGCTGAAGCCGTTCGTGTTCCTGGACATCTTCGAGGCGCAGGGCCCGACCCTGCAGGCGATGGCCGGTATGCCGCTGCATCCGCATTCGGGCATCGCCACGGTCACCGTGTTCACCGAAGGCTCGATGCGCTACGACGACCCCAGCAGCGGCCGCGGCGAGATCGGCTACGGCGGCGTGGAATGGATGCGCGCCGGGATCGGCGTGTGGCACGGCAAGGAGATGACCCCGCCACCCGACGCGTCGCACATCCAGGGTTTCCAGCTGTGGCTGGCGCTGCCGGCGGCGCTGGAGACGTCGGAACCGCAGAGCCGTTACGTCGAAGCGCAGGACATGGCCACGGCCGGGCCCGCGCACGTGGTGATCGGCCGCTACGACGGCATCCACAGCCCGATCGACGCGCCGGACGGGATCAACTATCTGCTGGTCACGCTGCGTCCGGGCGAGCGCTGGGTCTACCAGCCGCCGGCCGGCCACCAGGTGGCGTGGCTGGCGCTCGCAAGTGGCGCGCTCGATGCCGGTGCGCCGGTGTCGCGCGGCGAGATGGTGATCTTCGCCGACGACGGCGCGCCGATCGCGCTGGAAGCGCGCGGGCAGGCGCCTGCCGTGTTTGTGCTCGGATCGGCGGTGCCGCATCCGCATGCGCTGCACATGGGCAACTACTCGGTACACACCTCGGCGCAGGCGCTCGCGGCCGGCGAGCAGCGCATCCGCGACCTGGGCCGGAAGCTGAAGGCCGCGGGCGACCGCAGCACCGCGTCCGGGACGATCCCGGTGTTCAAGTGAGGTAAGCGCCTGCGTCATCGGTGGCGGCGCGCGTGCAAGATGAGATGCACCCGCCTCGCCACCGCGCAGGAACTGCGGGCCGGGTGGGACGTCACGGCGGACGCGTCGGGCGTACCGCCGCGTTGCGCATGCGTAGTTCGGCGCGCCAGCCGGCGTGCCTTCGTGCAGCGCGGCCGCCTCTCCGGCCTCGACGTGCTGCGCAGCGTGCTGATCGTCACCCTGGAGATCACTCTGGAGAAGAACGGCGACATCGCCGATTCCAGCACCGCTTATTTGGCATGCCGCTGCGCGACTCCCGCGCAGGCGCGGCGTCACCGCTTGCGCCATCGAGCACTGCGATCGCTCTGAGCTTTTGCTGACGACCGCCGGCCGCGACCGCGGCGCGACATTTCCGCGACATCCGCGGCCGATGATCGGCGCAGGCCCCCTCTTGGGCCGAGCGGCAAGCGCGCCACAAGCGAAGGAATCCCAATGAAGCAACGCCGAATCGTGCCCATCGGCGCGGTGGTCCTGATGATGTCCATCGCCGTGGTGGTGGTGGCCGTGAAACCCGGAAGCGACAGCCAGGCCGACGCAACCGCCGCAGCGCCGGTGCCCGTGCTGTCCGTGGTCATGACGACGGCGCAGGTGGCCACGCTGCCCGTGCGCATCCCGGCCAGCGGCAATATCGCCGCGTGGCAGGAAGCCAGTGTCGGCACCGAAGTGGATGGGCTGCGCCTCACCGAGGTGAAGGTCAACGTGGGCGATACGGTGCGGCGCGGCCAGCTCCTGGCGCAGTTCGCGCCGGAGATGGTGGCCGCCGACGTGGCCGAGGCGCAGGCGTCGGTGGCCCAGGCCAAGGCGCAATCCTGGGAGGCGCAGGCCAATGCCGAACGCGCGCGGAAACTGGACAAATCCGGTGCGATGTCGACCCAGCAGGTCGATCAGCTGGTCGTGGCGGCCAGGACGGCGCTGGCCAGGCTGGACGTGGCGCAGGCGATCGAGACGCGGCACCGCCTGCGGCTGGCGCAGACCCGGGTGCTCGCGCCCGGCGACGGGATCATCACCTCGCGCTCGGCCACGGTCGGCGCGGTGATGCCGGCGGGACAGGAACTGTTCCGCCTGATCCAGGATGGCCGGCTCGAATGGCGGGCGAGCGTGGCGATGGCGGACATCGCAAGGCTGGCGCCGGGGCAGCGCGCGGTGATCGCCGTGCACGGGCAGCCGTCCATCGAGGGCCGGCTGCGGATCGTCGCGCCGGCCATCGATGCGCAGACGCACACCGGCCTGGTCTATGTGGATCTGCCGCCCGGCCGCGCGCTGCAGGCCGGTGCGTTCGCGCGCGGGCACATCGAGGTCGGCGCGAGCCAGGCGCTGACCGTGCCGCAGGGCGCGGTGGTGCTGCGCGACGGCTTCCACTACGTGATGCGCCTGGATCGCAAGTCCAGCGTCATGCTGACCAAGGTGGCGGTCGGGCGGCGCGTGGGCGAGCGCATCGAGATCGTCGGCGGGCTCGCCGCTGCCGAGGCCATCGTCGCCTCGGGGCTGAGCTTCCTGAGCGAGGGCGACACGGTCAGGGTGGTGCGCGGCGCCGGCAGCGCCGGGCGCAGCGCCGCCGCCGATCCCGCGCGGCCGACTGCGGCGGAATTTCGCGGGGCCGCGCCATGAGCCTCAATGTATCCACCTGGTCGATCCGCAATCCGGTCGCCACGTCGCTGCTGTTCATCCTGTTGACGCTCGCCGGCATCGGTGGGTTCCTGGCGATGAAGGTGCAGAGCTTCCCCGACATCGATTTCCCGATCGTCACGGTGAGCGCGGAGCTGCCCGGCGCCTCGCCGCCGCAGCTGGAAAGCGACGTGGCGCGGAAGATCGAGGACGCGCTGGCGAACATTCCGCGCATCAAGCACATCACCAGCACGCTGACCGACGGCACCGCGATCGTCACCGCCGAGTTCCATCTCGACAAGCCGGTGCAGGAGGCGATGGACGACGTGCGCGACGCAGTGTCGAGCACGCGCGCCGACCTGCCCGCGGACCTGCGCGACCCGGTCATCACCAAGGTGGACCTGGCGAGCAAGCCGGTGCTGACGTACACGGTGACCTCCACGCGGCTGGAAGGCGAAGCGCTGTCCTGGTTCGTGGACAACCTGGTCCGCAAGCGGCTGCTGGCGGTGCCGGGCATCGGTGCGGTGTCGCGCGTGGGCGGGGTGACGCGGGAAGTGCGCGTGGAACTGGATCCCGACCGCCTGCTCGCCTTGAACGCGACCGCGGCCGATATCTCCGCGCAGGTGCGCGAACTGCAGCAGGAGGCGTCCGGCGGGCGCGTGGAAGTGGGCGGCGCGGAGCAGTCGGTGCGCACCATCGCCACCGTCGCCACGGCCGACGACATCGCCTCGCTGGACGTGTCGCTGGGCGATGGGCGCCGGGTGCGCCTGGACCAGCTCGCCACGGTCACCGACACGGCCGCGGAACCGCGCTCGCTGGCGCTGTTCGACGGCCGCCCCGCGGTGGGGTTCGACGTGTTGCGGGCGCGCGGCGCTGGCGAGATCGATGTGGCGCAGGCCGCGCGCGCCATCGTGCAGGAGCTGAAAGCCGCGCATCCCGAAGTGCAGTTCACCGAGGCGGTGAACTCGGTCGATCCGGTCGTGGACAACTACCGCGGATCGATGACGCTGCTGCTGGAAGGCGCGGTGCTGGCGGTGCTGGTGGTGTTCTTCTTCCTGCGCGATTGGCGCGCCACCGTGATCGCCGCGGTGGCGCTGCCGCTGTCGGCCATTCCGACCTTCGCGGTGATGTACCTGCTGGGGTTTTCGTTGAATATCGTCTCGCTGCTGTCGTTGTCGCTGGTGATCGGCGTGCTGGTGGACGATGCCATCGTGGAGATCGAGAACATCGAGCGGCATCTGCTGATGGGCAAGCCGCCGATGCGCGCGGCGATCGAGGCCGCCGACGAGATCGGCCTGGCCGTGGTGGCCACCACCTTCACGCTGATCGCGGTGTTCCTGCCGACTTCGCTGATGGGCGGGGTGGTGGGCAAGTACTTCGTGCAGTTCGGCTGGACCGCGGCCATCGCGGTGTTCTTCTCGCTGGTGGTGGCGCGGATGCTGACGCCGACGATGGCCGCGTATCTGCTCAAGGCGCCGAAGACCGAGCCCAGGAGCCCGAAGTGGATCGCGGTCTATCTGCAATGGGTGCACGCCTGCCTGCGGCACCGCGCCGCCACCCTGGGCGCGACGGCGCTGCTGGTGCTGGGCGGGCTGGCGATCGCGCTGCAGCTTCCCGGCGAATTCATTCCTGCCGACGATGGCGACCAGACCCAGGTCACCCTGTCGCTGCCGCCGGGCAGCAGGCTGGCCGAGACCCGCGCGTTGGCCGAGCAGGCGCGGCGCACGCTGGCCGCCCATCCGCACGTGGTCTCCGTGTACACCGCCATCGGCGCGCCGGCCGCGTCGTCCGATCCGGACGAGGGCGGCGGGCCTGCGGCAGGCGTCACCACCGCCGTGCTCACCGCGAACCTGACGCCGCGCAAGGAACGCGACGGTGCGACCAGGCAAGCCATCGAAAGCCAGCTGCGCAAGGACCTGGTGCTGTTGCCGGGCGCACGCGTCAGCATCGGCAGCGGCGAGAGCAGCGAAGGCTACGCCTTGGTGCTGGCGGCCGAGGATGGACAACTGCTCGCGCAGCATGCGAGCCGCGTGGAGCGCGAACTCAGGAGCATTCCCGGAATCGGCGCGGTCACCTCGTCGGCCAGCCTGGTGCGGCCGGAGCTGGTGGTGCGTCCCGATTTCGCCCGCGCCGCCGACCTGGGCGTGACCTCGGCGGCGATCGCCGAAACGCTGCGGGTGGCGACGGCGGGCGACTACAGCCAGGCGCTGGCGAAGTTGAACCTGAGCGAGCGCCAGGTGCCGATCGTGGTGCGGCTGGCCAACAGCGGCCGCGACGATCTGGACACGCTGCGCCGGCTGCCGGTGCCGGGCGCGCGCGGGCCGGTGCCGCTGGAGAGCGTGGCGGATCTGCAGATCCTGAGCGGGCCTTCCGAACTCACGCGTTACGACCGCACCCGCAACGTCGATCTGAGCGTCGAGCTCAACGGCCTGCCGTTGGGCGAGGTCGAGGCCGCGGCGGCGGCGCTGCCGAGCCTGCGCAACCTGCCCAAGGGCGTGTCGGTGGCCGCGACCGGCGATGCCGAGGCGATGGGCGAGCTGGCGACTGGCTTCGCGATAGCGATGCTGTCCGGGGTGCTGTGCGTCTACATGGTGCTGGTGCTGCTGCTCAAGGACTTCGCGCAGCCGCTGACCGTGCTGGTGGCGCTGGTGCTGTCGGTGCCCGGGGCGTTCGTGGCCTTGCTGGCGACCGGCTCCACGCTGTCGATGCCGTCGATGATCGGCCTGATCATGCTGATGGGCATCACCACCAAGAACTCCATCCTGTTGGTGGACTACATCGTCATCGCCCGCCGCGATCACGGGCTGGACCGGCTGGCCGCCATCGTCGACGCGTGCCGCAAGCGCGCCCGCCCGATCGTCATGACCACCATCGCCATGGGCGCGGGCATGCTGCCGATCGCCATCGGCCTCGGCGCCGACCCCAGTTTCCGGTCGCCGATGGCGATCGGCGTCATCGGCGGGCTGATCACCTCGACCGTGCTGTGCCTGCTGGTGATCCCGGTCGCCTACAGCTACATGGACGACGCCATCGAAGCGGCCAAGGCGCGGCTGAAGGGGCGTGCGGACGCTGCCGCGCGCGGCGCCGCCGGGACCGGCGCATGAGCGGCGCGCGCGGTCCCGGTGCGGGCGGTGCCGGCCGCGACCGGCGGCGGCGCGCAGCGAGCGGCGCCATGCGTTTGGTAACGTGGACGCAGGCGGCAGCGCACAGGGCAGGACCATGAGCAAAGAGCATCTGTCCATTCTGATCATCGAGGACAACGCGCAGCTGGCGGCGAACCTCTACGACTACCTGGCCGGGTGCGGCCACAGTCTGGATGCCGCGCCCGATGGCCTGTCGGGATTGCACCTGGCCTCGTCCAAGGACTACGACGCGATCCTGCTCGACTGGAACCTGCCCCGGCTCGACGGCCTCACCGTGCTGCGCAGGCTGCGGCAGGAAGCCAGGAAGCAGGTGCCGGTGATCATGCTGACCGCGCGCGACCAGCTCGCGGACAAGATCGACGGCTTCGAAGCGGGCCTGGACGACTATCTGGTGAAGCCGGTGGCATTGCCGGAGATCGAGGTGCGCTTGCGCTCGCTGGTGGCGCGGCTCAAGCAGGTGGCCGCGCCGGACCACGTGCTGGCCATCGCCGACCTGCAGTTCGATCTGCGCACGCTGCAGGTCCGGCGCGCCGGCAGGAACGTGGCGCTGACCCGGATCGGGCGGCGCCTGCTGGAGCTGCTGATGCGCGAGAGCCCGAACATCGTCAGCCGCGCGCGGCTGGAGCGGGCCGCGTGGGGCGACATCGTGCCCGGGACCGATCTGCTGCGCTCGCATATGCACGTGCTGCGCCGGGCGATCGAGACGCCGGCGGACACGCCGCTGCTGCACACCGTGCCCGGCCACGGCTACCGGCTCTGCGACGATGCGTAGGCTGATGCGCCTGATCCGCCGGCCGCGCGGCGTGCACTGGTGGATCAGCGCGGCCTTGATCGGCTCCGGCCTGGCGATGCTGACCGCGCTGAGCGTGCAGAGCTTCAGGAGCCAGCAACTGATCGAGCACAGGTTCTGGGTCGATCTGCTGCGCTCCACCTCGGCCGACCACGCGGCCCGGGTGCGCGTCGGCCAGGCCGATGCGCTGCCGCAGAGCGGCATCGTGCGCTCCTGGTATGTCGCGCCCGGCCGCGCGGCTGCGCGCATGCCCGTGTATCTGGCGGCGCTGCCGCCCGGGCTGTACTCGACCGAGGCCGCGTATGGCACGTTCCAGGACAACGTCGCCTTCGAGGGCCTGGGCGGACACAGGAGTTTCCACGCCCTGATCGTCGATCTTCCGCCCGGCCGGCTGATCACGACCATCGATATCGCCCAGCTCGAGGACCAGCAGAACTGGAATTCCGTGCAGAGCGCCGTCTGGGGCTGCTTCTTCGTCGTCTTCATCGGCGGGGTGATCGTCTGGCTGCATGCCAACCTCGTGCGGCCGGTGCGGGATCTGGCGCAGCGCATGCAGGCCATCGTGCCCGGCACCGCCGGCGAGCGGCTGCCCACCACCTACCGGCGCGAAGAGATCCAGATGATCGCGCACGCCAGCAATGCGCACCTGGAACGGGTGGAGCAGTTCATCGAGCGCGAGCGCAGCGTGCTGGCGCAGGCCAGCCACGAGTTCAGGACGCCGATCGCGGTGATCTCCGGCGCGGTCGACGTGCTCAAGCAGATGGCGCTGCCCGACGTCGCCACGCCGGTGCTCGCGCGGATGGAAAGCGCGGTCGGCGATCTGTCGGAAACCATGGTGGCGCTGCTGCACCTGGCCCGCGAAGCCGGCGCGGGCGAGGAGCCGATGGATGTGACGGTGTTGCACGACCTGCTGCCGCGGTTGGTGGCCGATCACCAGCACATGCTCGGCGACAAGGCGGCGCACCTGCGGGTCGGGGAGATCGAGCCCACCTTCATCGCGGTACCCGAAGCCATGGTCCGCATCGCGGTGAGCAACCTGATCCGCAATGCGATCGAAAGCACCGACGACGGTTACGTCGAAGTCGCGCTGCGCGGCGGCGTGGTGTCGGTCGCCGACTCGGGCAGCGGATTCAATCCCGTCGAAGCGGCCCGGCGCTACCGCGAGAACCTGCGCCGATCGGCGCCCATCCGTGGGCAGGGCCTCGGCCTTTTCCTGATCGGCCGGATCTGCGACCGCTTCGGCTGGTCGCTCTCGATCGAGCCGGCCGCCGGTGGCGGTACGCGCGCCGCGTTGGACGTCGCGGCGAGCGTCATCGCACTGTAGTTTCCAGTACAGGCATCGTTCAGTCGCTCGCCGCAGCACGCGACATTTAGGCGACACCGCCGGTCCATTCTGAGGTGGATGTCTGCAGCGCCCCGTCGCCAACGCACGGCTCGCCGCAGACGCGCTCTCTCTCCACCACTCACTGAGGTTCGGCGTCCCATGAAGAAACTCCTGTCGCTTGCGTTGCTGTCTGCCCTGTCGCTCGACGCGATGGCCCAAACGGCGGATGCGGATGATGCATTTTCAGAGCAGGGGCCGCCGCGATGGGGGCTGGGGGTCGCCGCCGTGGTCAGCGACAGCCCCTACGCCGGCGAGGGCACCCGGGTGACGCCGTTCCCGCTGGTGAGCTTCCAGGGTGAGCGATTCTCCTTCAGGGGGCTGACCGCCGGCTACAAGCTGATCGGCGGCGATGCCTTCGAGCTGTCGGCGATCGCCAAATTCCGTTTCGACGGTTTCGACATCGACGACCTGGGCAAGAAGGAACTCGCCGCGAACGGCCTGGACTATCGGTTGCTCGAGGATCGCGACGACGGGCTGGATCTCGGGCTGGCGGCGACGTGGAGCGGTGCGGCAGGCGAGATCGAGGCGGAGATCCTGGCCGACGCGATCGACGCCAGCGGCGGCCAGGAGGTCTCGCTCCAGTACGGCTATCCGCTGCAGCTGGGCAAGGGCCGGCTGACCCCGAACGTGGGCGTCACCTGGCTGTCCAAGGACATGGCCAACTACTACTACGGCACGCTCGACGAAGAGGTCGCGCGCGGCGTGGTGGACTACAAGCCGGGCGCGGCGACCATTGCGCACGTGGGCGCGTCCTACATGCGGCCGATCGGCGAGAAGTGGTCGGTGCTGGCGTTCGTCAAGTACAGCGTGCTGCCCGACGAGCTCAGCGACAGCCCGCTCATCGAGCCGGACACCGACGGTACCGCGTCGATGTTCATCGGTTTCTCGCGCGGCTTCTGACCGTTCGGCGGCCACGGCGCTGGCCGTGGCCGCCGCTTCGATCGCACCGCTACGACAGTCGGGCGCGCGTCGCCCGGCCGGCGCCCGAATCGCGCGTTCCGCGCAGCAGCGAGAGACCACGCATGCATCCGCGTTCGACCTTCCACACCCGGCGATCGGCCGTGGCGTCCCTGGCCGTTGCGCTGCTGCTGGCAGGATGCTCCCTGGCGCCGGCCTATCAGCGGCCGCCGGCGCCCGTCCCGGAGCAATGGTCGGATGGCACCGCCGCGCACGAGACGAATGAGTCCACGCCTCCCGCTGTCAACCTGGATTGGCAGGAATTCGTGGTCGATCCGACGCTGCGCGAATTCGTCGCGTTGGCATTGGCCAACAACCGGGACCTGCGGCAGACGCTGTTGAACGTGGAGGCCGCGCGCGCCGAGTACCGGATTCAACGCGCCGATCGCCTGCCCACGCTGCAGCTCGACGCCAGCGGCGTGCGCCAGCGCGCGCTGGGGACGCCGGAGGTGGAGCGCAGTTACGAGGTCGGCCTGGGACTGGCGGCGTTCGAGCTGGACCTGTTCGGCCGCGTGCGCAACCTCTCCGCCGCGGCGCTGCAGGACTATCTGGCCACCGAGCGGGACGCGCACAGCGCGCGCGTCAGCCTGGTCGCCGAGGTGGTCCAGGCCTACCTCGTGCGCGACGGCGCGCAGCACCGCTACCGGATCGGCACCGACATCCTCGCCGCGCGCGAGGCCTCGCTGCAGTTGACGGCGCAGCTGCGTGACCTGGGCTTCGCCAACGAACTCGACCATCAGGAGGCCATCGGCCTGGTGGAACAGGTCAAGGTGGATTTGGAGTGGATCGACCGCGAGTTCCGCCAGGCGACCAACGCATTGACGCTGTTGCTCGGCGTCGCCGATGCGGGCCAGCGCCTGCCCACGCTGCCCGCCGACGGCACGGCGCTGGTGCAGAAGATCGCGCCGGGAACGCCGTCGGCGCTGCTGATGCGGCGCCCGGACATCCGCGCCGCGGAGCATCGGCTGAAGGCGCGCAACGCGAGCATCGGTGCGGCGCGGGCGGCGTTCTTCCCGCGCATCGCGCTCACCGGCACGTCCGGACGCGGCAGCATCGAACTGTCGGATCTGTTCGGGTCGTCGGGCCAGCGCCTGTGGTCGTTTACGCCCCAGCTCACCCTGCCGATCTTCGATGCAGGCCGCAATCGCGGCGATCTCGACCTGGCGCACGTGCGCAAAGACGTTGCCGTCGCCGCCTACGAACACGCCATCCAGGTCGCCTTCCAGGAAGTGTCCGACGCGCTGGCGGCCACCGACACGCTGGCGCGCGAGGAAACCGCGCAACGGGCGGCGGCGCAGGCGACCGCGGAAGCGTTGCGCTTGTCCGAGGCGCGCTACCGCAGCGGGGTCGACGACCACCTGCGCTTGCTGGACGCGCAGCGCAGCGACTTCGCCAGCCAGATGGCGCTGGTGGACGTGCAGACCCAGCGACAGATCGCGCTGTCCACGCTGTTCCGTGCGCTGGGCGGCGGCTGGCGCGGCGATCTGTCCGCGCCGGCGTCGTTGCCGGCGCCTTGAACGGATGCCAGTGCCAGCCGCACGCCGGCGCGTGCGCCGCCAGCCAGGAACGAGAGCAAGGACCATCCGCGCGATCCATCACCTCCCCCAGGAATCACGATGCACGCCCATCCCCCAAAGCAGAAAGACTGGAGCAAGCGCGAAGGCTTCCTCGCGCTGCGGGATCTTCCCGAACTGCCGTCGCTCAAGAAGAACCTCGCCGCGCGCCGCCACAACGCCTGGCTATGGCGGGTGACGGTGTGCTTCGTGCTGATCTCGCTCGTACTGATCGTGCGCGCGATGGTGCTGCATCCGTGAATTCGCGACATGAGCAAGCAAGGCATCGCGGCTGTCCTTGCGTCATGACTGCAGCACGTGGCGATGCCCCTAGCGCGTGAGTCGCCGCTGCCGCGCGCGACATTCCGATGACATCCCCGCTCCACCATCCGACGCATCCGACGCCATGGCGATGCCGCACGCGCGCGTCCAGCAACGAGACCTCCAATGCCGTTCAGCACGCTCGCCCTCTGCGCGATGGGCCTCTATGCCGTGGCCGCCATCGCCTACGTCTACAAATGGCGCGCCCGCCTGCGCTACGCCGGTTTCGGCCAGTACCTGCGCAAGAGCTGGCCGCTGTTCGCGCCATTCAACTGCCTGCTGTACATGGCCACGCGCCGGTTCGCGCGCCGTCCGGTGATCGACGCCGGCTACCTCGCGGGCATCTCGGTGCTGCGCACGCACTGGCCGCAGATCCGCGCCGAGGCGCTGGCCCTGCACGCCAGCGGCGAGCTGGACGCCACCAGCCAGCCCGGCTCGGCGGGCTACCACGACCTGGGTTTCCGCACGTTCTACAAGCGCGGCTGGAAGAAGTTCTACCTGACCTGGTACGGCGCGCCGCACCGCTCCGCACAGCGGCTGTGCCCGCAGACGCTGCGGCTGCTGGCGCAGGTGCCGGGCATCCGCGGCGCGATGTTCTCCGTGCTGCCGCCCGGCGCGGAGCTGAGCCTGCACGCGGACCCGCTGGCGTGCTCGTTGCGCTATCACCTGGGGCTGGCCACGCCCAATGACGCCGGCTGCTTCATCAACGTGGACGGCCACGCGCTGTCCTGGCGCGATGGCCAGGATTTCGTCTTCGACGAAACCTACCCGCACTTCGCCCGCAACGACACGAACGCGCTGCGGCTGATCCTGATGTGCGACGTCGAGCGGCCGATGCACGTCGCCGGCCGCGCATTCAACCGCGTATACGCGCTGCTGGCGCGCGCGCTGGCGGTGCCCAACACGGCGGAGGACCGGCGCGGCCTGCTCACCGGCGTGTTCGCGACGCTGGCGCCCTGGCGCATGCGTGGGCTGGCGCTGAAGGCGCGCCACCGCAGCCTGTACCTGGTGATGAAGTACGCGCTGAACCTGACCCTGGTCCTGCTGGCATTCCTGCCGGTGTACGCCGCGCTGCAGTGGGTCGAGCGCGCCGGCAGCGTTACGCTCGACTAGGCGCTGCAGCGCACCGGTCATGCCGGCGTCTGCCACGCAGGCGCGCATGCTCTGGCCGGGTGCGGAGCGATGGCGTGCACGTGCGCAGGCGCAGTGCAGGAAAACTAGGCGGACGGATCCTTGAAGTCGAACACCTGCCCAGGCTCGGCCGCAACGAATCGGTCGGCTGCAACGCCTGCCAGTTGCAATGCCTCGGTCAGCTTTTCGCGCGGCTCCTCGCGGCCTTCGTCGGTGAGCTGGAAGGTGCCCCAGTGGATGCCCAGCGCCTGTCGGGCGCCGGTGTCCAGGAAGATCCGCACCGCTTCCGCTGGGTCGACGTGTTGCGGCGCCATGAACCAGCGCGGCGCGTAGGCGCCGATGGGGATCAGGGCCACGTCGGGTGCGCCGACCCTGTCGCGGATCTCGCGGAAGATCGCGCCATCGCCGTAGCCGGTGTCGCCGGCGAACCAGACGGAGCCCCGTGCGGTCTCGACGAAGAAGCCGGCCCACAGCGCCATCCTGCGGTCTCTCACGCCGCGGCTCGACCAGTGGTTGGCGCGGGTGAGCGTCACCGTCGCGGTGTCGCCGAGCGGCACCCGGTCGTGCCAGTCGCCGGTCTGGATCCGCGCAGCGGGCGCGTGCTTGCGCAACAGGAGGTCGTTGCCCAGCGGCATCACGAACAGGGGGCGATGCGCCTGGTGCAGCTTGCCCAAGGTGGCGAGGTCGAAATGGTCGTAGTGGTTGTGGCTCAGCAGCACCGCATCGATCGGCGGCAGGTCCGCGAACGCCACGCCTGGCGCCGTGACCCGCTTCGGACCGGCGATTTGCGAGGGACTGGCGCGCTGCGACCACACCGGATCGGTGAGCAGGTTGAGGCCGGCGACCTGGATCAGCACGGTGGCGTGGCCGACCATGGTGATGCGCAGCCGATCGTGCCGCTCGGCGGGAACGGCCGGGCGCACCGGCACGCGGTCGGGCCAGCGGACCGTGCCCATGGCCGCCTTCCAGCGCAGCACGCGTGCCAACGAGTTGTCGACGGTGGGCTGGCCCGGGTTGAAGAAACGCACGCCATCGAAGTGGTCGCTGGCGGGGCCGTCGTAGTAGGGGTTCTTCATCGGACGTGCGATCCGGGCGATGGCGGGCGACGGCGCAGGGTGCGCCGCGGCGATGGGAACGGCGAGCTGCGGTGACGGCTCATCCGGTGACGCCCCTGGGCGCGATGCCTTGCAGCAGCAGGCGCCCGTGCTGGTCGGCCAGCGCGGCGAGGTTCGGGGCGTGCGCGCTGTCGCGGCCGAAGACCTGGTGGAACAGCATCGCCATCAGCATCGGGCCCATGATCGACAGCACGTAGAGCTTCGGGTCGCCGGCCGGGGCGGTGCCGCGCGCCTGGGCCTTCTCGATGAGGCCGGCAACGGTGGACATCACCCGGTCGATGGCTTCGGCGTGCCAGATGCGGGCCAGTTCCGGAAACGCGCGGCTCTCGCCGATGACCATGCGCAGGATCGCCGGCAGGCGCTGGTCGCCCATGCCGTCGGCGGCGCGCGCCAACAACAGGCTGCTCAGTTCGGCAAGTCCGCCGTCGAAGGTGGCGGCGGCTTGCTCGAGCGGCGCAAGGCTGGTCAGCAGCCCGTGCCGCACCACCGCGGCGAACAGGTCCTGCTTGTTGTCGAAGTAAAGGTACAGCGTGCCCTTGGCGATGCCCGCGCGCTTGGCCACGTCCGCCAGCTTGGTCTCGGCGAAGCCGTGCTCGACGAAGGCATCGAGCGCGGCGCTGAGGATCTCTGCGGGGCGGTCTTCCTTGCGGCGTTTCCATTTCGGCGGCGCGTCGGTCATGCGGTCGATGTGCTCAGTGCGGGGCGTATCCGTGCGCCACACGATACCCGTCCAGCGCCGCGAGCGAGGCGTTGGGCGCGGCGCAGGCGACGTAGCCATCGGGCCGCAGCAGATAGGCCGCATCCTGCGCGAAGCCGGCGTGCTGGTGCTCGGGTTGCCATGCGAACACGCGCAGGGCGATATCGTGCGCGTCGCACCAGGCCTGCAGTTCGGGCCGCGCGCTGCCGTAGACGTGCAGCTGCCAGCCGATCTGCGGCAGCGGCGCGTAGTTGTCGGTGTCGTGCGTCTGCACCCACGGCAGGCGATCGCCGCCGGCGACGTCGCCGGCCTTGCCGGCGCTCAACGGGCTGTCGCGATAGTGCAGCATGGTCTGCGAGACGGTGCGGAACATCAGCTCGCTGAGGTTGCGGCTGCGGTAGGCCAGGCTGGCCAGGGCCGGGGCGACGTAGGTCCTGATGAAGCTGGCGACGCCGCCTGCGGCGGTGACCAGGGTGAAGGCGCGGTCGGTGGTGTTGACCAGGGTGCGGGCGAAGGCCTGGCGCTCTGCCGCGTAGCTGTCGAGCACGGCATCGGACGTGCGGCCCTTGAGCACGTCGGCGAGCTTCCAGGAAAGGTTGATGGCATCGAGGATGCCGGTATTCATGCCCTGGCCGCCGACCGGGCTGTGGACATGCGCCGCATCGCCGAGCAGGAACGCGCGGCCATGGCGGAACGTCTCGGCGACGCGGTGGTGCACGCGATAGGTGGAGAACCAGTTGACCCGGTCGATGCTGACGCCGAGGTTGCGGATGGCGTCGTCGCTGACGTCGGCGAAACTCAGCTGCTCGGCGCGTTCGGCACGCGCGTCGCGCACGGTGCCGATGAGCCGGTAGTTCCCCGTCGCGCTGTAGGCCAGCACCAGGATGAAATCGCCGTCGCCCAAGGCGATGTGCGCCTCGTCGGTCGACTGCAGGCCGCTCAGTTCGACATCGGCGACGTAGAACACCTGCCGGTAGGTGCCGCCTTCGAAATCGACGCCGAGCCGATGGCGCACGGTCGAGCGCGCGCCGTCGCAGGCCGCCAGATAGCGCACCTCGGCGGCCTGCTCGCTGCCGTCGGGCAGGCGCAGGCGCGCGGCGACGCGATCGCCGTGGTCGTCGAAGGCGACGAGTTCGGTGTCGCGCTCGACCGCCACGCCCAGCGCCGCGAGCTGCGCGAGCAACAGGCGCTCGTGCTGGTCCTGCGGGTACACCAGCACGAACGGGTAGGGCGACAGGCCCGTGGCCGAATCGCGCAGCGCGATCCGCGCGCGGCGCTTGCCGCGGGCCCAGATGTTCATGGCCGGGGTGCGGTGGCCGGCGGCGACGACGGCCTCGGCGATCCCCACCTGCCGGTAGAGCTCCAGGGTGCGCGCCTGCACCGCCATGGCGCGCGAGGTCTCGCCCGGGCCGGCGCTCTTGTCGATGAGGCGCACCGCGATCCCCTGCCGGGTCAGCCACAACGCCAGCGTGAGCCCGGTGGGGCCCGCGCCCACGATCAGCACCTCGCTCATGCCGTACCTCGTTTATATGACCCGTGGGTCATTTAAATCAGTTCGCGGTCTTGCCGTCAAGCGGCGGGTGCGCACGTTCCCCGGTTTCGGCGGTTCCCTGAGCTGTTCAGCAAGAAACCGGGATGGCGCTCTCAGGTTTGCGCCGTGGGCGCCGTTACCTCTCCAGACAACGCCCCAATCCCTCGTGCATAGCGGAATTGGATGCCGCCGGCCGTCCATCAGCGACAGTCCGGACACTCTTGCCTGGAGTTGCGCTCATGAAGTGGTTCCACGATCTGCCTATCGCCCGCAAGCTGGCGGTGGGGTTCACCCTGACGACGCTGATGACGATCATGCTCGGCACCTTCGCCCTGGTCCGCCTGGGCGGCGCGCATACCGAACTGGCGGCGATGGCCGGCAACGAGATTCCGTCGGTGCAGCACCTGGGCGAAGTGCGCGCGCAGCTCGGCGAGTTCCGCACCTTCGAGCTGTCGCAGCTGACCATGCTGGCCAAGCCCGACAAGGTCGCCGACTACAACAAGCGCATGGACGCCACCACCAAGCTGGTGCGCGAAGAGCTGACCGCCTATGCGGCGCTGCCCGCCGACGACAAGGAGCAGGGGCTGTACCGCAATGTCGAGGCCGACGTGAACGGGTACTTCGGCGCCAATGCCGAGATGCGCGCGGCCATCGCCGCCGGCGATGGCGTGCTGGCGCAGCAGATCTCCGACGACAAGTCGCGGCCGGCGCGGCGCAAGCTGTTCGAGTCGCTCAAGGAACTGGGCGCCTACAGCGCCGAGCAGATGCAGGCGAAGATCGTCAAGGCCGACGCCACGCATCGCGCCAGCGTGATCGCCATCGTCGCCTGCATGCTGCTGCTGTCGCTGATCGCCGCCGCGCTGGCGGTGGTGATCTCGCGCGCGGTCACCGGCCCGTTGGGCAAGGCGGTGCATGCGATCCAGTCGGTGGCGCGCGGCGACCTGTCGGTGAACATCCAGGCCACCAGCGCCGACGAGGCAGGCAAGATGCTGGCCGCGACCCGCGACATGACGGTGATGCTGCGCCGGTTCTCCGGCGAGACCCAGCAGATGGTCGAGATGCACGCCGGCCCGGACATCGGCCACCGCATCCCGGAAGATTTCCCGGGCGTGTACGGCCAACTCGCGGTCGGCATCAACACGGTGATCTTCGAACACCTGGACGCGATCAAGGACGCCATCGCCGTGCTCAACCGGTACGCCGCCGGCGACCTGTCGCAGGATGCGCGGCGCCTGCCCGGCAGCCGCGCGATCCTGCACGAATCGATGGATGCGGCCAAGGCCAGCCTGCTGGCGATCAACACCCAGATCCAGTCGCTGGCGCAGGCCGCGGCGGTCGGCGACTTCAGCCAGCGCGGCGACGCGCTGCGCTTCGATCACGATTTCCGGGTGATGATCGAACACCTCAACACCATGATGCAGGTCGCCGACGGCAACCTGGGCCAGGTCTCGCAGCTGCTGCGGGCGATCGCCAACGGCGACCTGACCGCGCGCATGCACGGCGACTTCCACGGCGTGTTCGCCGGCATGCGCGACGATGCCAACAGCACCGTCGCGCAGCTGACCCAGATCGTCGGACGCATCCAGCAGGCCTCTTCCAGCATCAGCACGGCCGCCGGCGAGATCGCCTCGGGCAACGACGATCTGTCGCGGCGCACCGAGCAGCAGGCCGCCAACCTGGAAGAAACCGCCGCGTCGATGGAGGAGCTCACCTCCACCGTGAAGCAGAACGCCGAACACGCCCGCCAGGCCAACCAACTGGCGATCGGCGCGGCCTCGGTCGCCTCGCAGGGCGGCGAGGTGGTCGGCCGCGTGGTCACCACCATGCACGAGATCGACGCCTCCTCGCGCCGCATCGCCGACATCATCACGGTGATCGACGGCATCGCCTTCCAGACCAACATCCTTGCGTTGAACGCGGCGGTGGAAGCGGCGCGTGCCGGCGAGCAGGGCCGCGGCTTCGCCGTGGTCGCCTCGGAAGTGCGCACCCTGGCGCAGCGCTCGGCCAGCGCCGCCAAGGAGATCAAGGGCCTGATCGACGAGTCGGTCGGCAAGGTCGCGGTGGGCTCGCAACTGGTCAACCAGGCCGGCGACACCATGGGCGAGATCGTCGCCTCGGTGCAGCGCGTGACCGACATCATGGCCGAGATCGCCGCGGCCTCGCAGGAGCAGTCCGCCGGCATCGAACAGGTCAACCAGACCGTCACCCAGATGGACGAGGCCACCCAGCAGAACGCTGCGCTGGTGGAAGAAGCCACCGCGGCGGCGCGCTCGATGGAAGAGCAGACCGGCCACCTCAACGATGCGGTGGCGCTGTTCAAGCTGGACGCGCACGCCGCGGCGCTGGCGCCGGCGGCCGCGCCGCGCGTGGCTGCGGCGGCGCTTCCGGTGCGTGCACCAGCCAAGGCCAAGGCCGCCGCCCCGGCACGCCGCGCACCGGCCCGCGAGCCGATCCGCGAAGCGGTCGCGGCCAACGCCGGCGACTGGCAGGAGTTCTGAAGTCCCGCCAGCATCGACGCCTACGACGAGGCCCCGCTCCGGTGGGGCCTCGTCGTTTGTGCTCGGCGGGATGCTGTTGCGCGTGCCTGCTCAAGACGCTGGCCGAAGGCGTCGTTCCGCCGCTGGAACAGGGACTGCTGCCGGCACGGATCTGCGCAGTTTCCTGCTGCCCCTCGTCGCGACTGAAGTCGCTCCCACAGGGGGCTCGACGAGGCGCGGGTCAGCCGCGTCGCGCGGCCTCGATCGCGGCGATGTCGATCCTGGTCATGCTCATCATCGCCTCGAACGCGCGTTTGGCCACCGCCGGATCCGGGTCGGCGATCGCATCGGTCAGGGCGCGCGGGGTGATCTGCCACGACAGGCCCCATTTGTCCTTGCACCAGCCACAGGCGCTTTCCTGGCCGCCGTTGCCGACGATCGCGTTCCACAGGCGGTCGGTCTCGGCCTGGTCGTCGGTGGCCACCTGGAACGAGAACGCCTCGCTGTGCTTGAACGCCGGGCCGCCGTTGAGGCCCAGGCAGGGAATGCCCAGCACGCTGAACTGGACCGTCAGCACGTCGCCCTGCTTGCCGGAGGGGTAGTCGCCGGGGGCGTGATGCACGGCGTGCACCGCGCTGTCGGGGAACGTCTGCGCATAGAACGTGGCGGCCTCCAGCGCGGTGCCGTCGAACCAGAGGCAAATCGTGTTCTTGCTGATCATCTGGACTCTCCTGGGTAGAAAGAGACAGCGGTGCGCAAGGTGCCAGAACTGAGCAGGTGCATGGCGCGTGTGCAGCAATGGCATGTGCAGTTCGACGCAACGCAATCCGGTGCGCTCGTGTTGCACGGCGGATTCTACGTCGCTGCTGGCGCTGCGGGTCGAGCCGGAACGCGTGCGCGCGTCGCGGTCGGCGCACGCGGCTGGGCCTGGCGAGCGCCGATGCGGAGCCGGGCTAGCGGGCTCTTCACCTGCGATGTGGTGTCGTTGGACATCGCACAACCACGGAGCTTTGCATGGACACCACGCTGATGCCATGGGTCGCCGGACTGTTCATTTTGTTCGTCGGCGCGGCCTTCTACCTGATCACCCGGGCCAAGAACAATCGCAACCGCCCGGCCAAGGACGCGGCCGCGACCAAGGCCGGCGACGATGCCTCGTTGAGGAAGTAACCTGCGCGACGCGGCGGCGAATCGGCCATGCCGTGGGCGCCGGGCTGTGCGACGTGCGTGTTGCGATCGGACCCGAGCGCGCAGCGCTCACGATGCGTTGCGGGCGCCGCGCCGGATCGTCGCTCGCAGCGACGCGCCTGTGTCGCCTGCCTGCTGCGCCGTCCGTGGCTCGGCGTCGGTCACGAGAAAATATCCGCCACATAGCGGCCGTGTTCGCGCTCGATCCGGTCGGCCCAGGCGTTGGCCTCCTCGGCGCTGACGTCCATGCTCTCGCGATAGATCCGCACGAAGGTATCGCGTACCGCCGGTGCCATGCGTTCGCCGTCGCCGCAGACGAAGACGGTGGCGCCTTGCCGGAACAACGCGGACACCTGCGCGCGGTCCTGCCACAGGCGGTGCTGGACATAGGCCACGCCGTCCTGCGGCGCTTGCGAGAAGGCCGGGCGCACATCGACCACGCCCATGTCGCGCCAGCGCTGCAATTCCTCCCTGTATAGATAGTCGACGTCGGGATGGTCGATGCCGAAGAACAGCAACGCCTCGCCGACGTCGCGGCCGCCCGCTTTCTGGATCGCGCGCTCCTGCAGGAAGCCATGGAACGGCGCGATGCCGCTGCCGGCGCAGACCAGGATGACCGGTGTGGCCGGATCCTCCGGCGGGTGGAAGCTGGCCTGCGACGGCCGCACCGCGACCGAGACCGGCGCGCCTTCGCCCAGGCCGGCCAGGTAGCTGGAAGCCACGCCGCGACGGCGCCCGATCCCGGACAGTGCCGGCGCGTCGAGCACGGCCACGGTCAGCGAACACTGCGCAGGGTCGCGCAGCGGCGAGGAAGAAATGGAATATTGGCGCGCGCGCAACGCGGGCAGCGCGTCGAGGAAGGCGCCCAGCGACAGCTCGCAGGCCGGGAAGCGTTCCAGCAGATCGAGCAGGCTGGTCTTCTTGGCGAGGACCTCGTCGGCGTAGGCCGGCTCGGCGGCCAGTGCCTGCAGCGCGTCGCGATCGGGCGGGCAGCGCGTGGTGGCGGCCAGTTGCGCCACCTGCGCGCGGGTCGCCGGTTGCGCCAGTTCCACGTAGTCGGTGAGCACCTCGGCCAGCGCCACCGGATAGCCGCTGGGCAGGGCGGATGCGGCGCCGGGCCGCTTGCCGATGAGCACCTGGGTATCGCTGGCCAGGCCGAAGCGCCGCAGCACGCGCTCGACCTGCGCGGCGGGGTTGCGCGGCAGCACCGCGAGATAGTCGCCGGTGCGGTAGCGCATGCCCTCGGGCAGGGCGATCTCGATGTGGCGCTTGGAGCGCGCGAACGGCGCGGCCATGTCGACCAGTTCGCGGTTCTCGACGATGCGGCCCTGGTCGAGCTCGGTGAGCCGCAACGCGCCCAGGCGCGCGGAGGGAACGATGTCCACCTGCAGCGCGTGCGCGGTCTGCGCCGTGGTCGCCTTCCCCAGCGCCTGGCCGAGGTCGGGCCACAATCCGGCGTACCAGGCGTCGAAACCGCCGAAGAAATCGCCGCCGGCATCGGTTTCGCCGCGGGGCTTGAAGCGCGCGGCGCCGGCCGCTTCGAATGCGGCATCGACCCGCTTCGGAATCGCCTGGTAGGTGCGCGCCCACTGCCGGTTGCCGCACCCGAACACGGTGTAGCGCACGCCGGCCAGTTCGCCGGCGGGCAGCGTCTCGATCCAGTCCACGAAGCGGCGCGCGTTGTCCGGCGGCTGGCCTTCGTAGGAGGAGGCGACCACCACCACTGCGCCATCGCTGGGCAGGCGCGCGGCGTAGTCGTCCAGGGCCGCCACGATCGGCGCATAGCCCTGCGCCACCGCATCGCCGCCGATGCGCTGCGCGAACGCTTCGCACGAGCCGGAATTGCCGCCGTACAGCACCAGCAGCGGGGTGCCCGGCGAAGTGCCGTCGGCTGCCGGCGTCGCCGCCGGCGCCAGGGGTTTCTGCGGCGCGGACGGCACCGCGCTGCGGCGGCGCAGGGCGACGGCGTCGCGCCGGCGCGCGCGGATGCGGAAACCGTCCGGCTTCAAGGTCAGCGTTTCCGCCACCTCGAGCTGATAGTTCGGATCGACCTGGTCCAGGTCGAAACGCTGCAGGATCATGCTCAGCACCAGCTGCGCTTCCTGCATCGCGAAGCCGCGCCCGATGCAGGCGCGCGCGCCGTTGCCGAACGGTTTCCAGGCATTGGGCGGGAGCCGCTCGGCCGCCTCGGGCGCGAAGCGCTCCGGCCGGAACGCTTCCGGGTCCTCCCATACGGCCGGGTCGCGGTGCAGGCCGGGAATCAGCACGAGCAGGGTGTCCTGCGGCGCAATCGCATAGCGGCCGGCCAGTGTGGTCGCTTCGCGCGCCGCGACCGCGAACGCCGGCGCGGTGGGCCACAGCCGCAGGGTTTCCTGCAGGATCTGCTCGATGTAGCGCAGCTTGGCCAGGTCCTCGACCTGCGGCGGCTGCGTGCCCAGTGCGGTGTCCACCGCCTGGCGCGCGCGCGCCAGCGCCGCCGGATGGCGCAGCAGCAGATACAGCGCGAACGACAGCAGGCCGCTGGTCGTCTCGTGGCCGGCGATCAGGAAGGTCACCAGCTGATAGCGGATGTTCTCGTCCGACAGCGCTTCGCCGCTCGCCTGGTCGCGTCCGTACAGCATCAGGTTGAGCAGGTCGTCGCGCGAGGCCGCGTCCGGGTCGGCCCTGCGCTCGGCGATCAAGGTATCGGCGACGCTGCGGATCATCGCCAGGTCGGCTTCGTAACGGCGCCGGCCGGGCGCCAGCAGGCGATTGGCGAGGTCGGGGCGGCGCGCGCGCGCTCCGGCCTCGGCCAACGCGCCCACCATCGCCGCGACGAAGGGGTGCATCTCGTTCTGGTAGAAGCTGTTGAAGCGGTAGTCGAAGGCGCACAGCGCGATCGTGTCCAGGGTCAGCCGGGTCATGTTGTCGGCCACGTCGATCGCCGCGTCCGGGCCGAACCGCTCCCAGCGCTGCAGCATCTGTTCGGCGATGTCCTCCATGCGCCCGAACATCGCGCGCACGCCGATCGGGCCGAACGCCGGCATCAGCAGCCGGTGCGCCTTGGCCCAGTTGGGTTCGTCGTTGTAGGCGGTGAACAGGCCGTCGCCGCCGAGGTCGCGCAGCGCTTCGAGCGGGCGGTGCAACTTCTTCTCGAAGCGGGTCTCGTCGCAGACCTCGTCCACCAGGTGCTGCCCGCTCAGCACGGTCAGCGACAGCGGACCGCTGTTCAGGCGGAAGATCGGGCCGTGCACCTTGGCCAGGCGCATCAGGCTCTGCACGGGGGCATCGCCATCGAGGTGGTGGAAATTGCCGAGCAGCGGCAGCGAACGCGGTTGCGGGATTGCGTCGGTCATGGGGTGCCTTCCTGTGGGGAGCGCAGCGTGGCGAGCGGCGGGGCGCCGGCATCGCTGTGCGGGGGATGCAGCAGGATGGCGAGGACGGTCTCGACCAGCCGCGTCCGCGCCG
Source organism: Xanthomonas sp. WHRI 7945 (assembly GCF_035026585.1). Lineage (NCBI taxonomy): Bacteria > Pseudomonadati > Pseudomonadota > Gammaproteobacteria > Lysobacterales > Lysobacteraceae > Xanthomonas > Xanthomonas sp. WHRI 7945. Next base: position 27,196 of record NZ_JAYIQP010000001.1, on the reverse strand, counting down.
TGGCGGCGCCGATTTCCGGGGCCAGCCGCGCCAGCAGCTGCGGGAACTCCGGCGGCTGGCTCAGCATGCTGTTCAACAGCACGAAGAACAGCGCCGGATGCGTCGCCTTCACGATGCCGGCCTCGATTCCTGCAAGCACCAGTGCATGCCCGGCCGCGTAGGCAGGGCGCAGCAACTGCTCGGTGACCACGGCGGCCCGCTCGGGGCTTTCGGAGACCACGCGCGCGACGAAATCGCGCACTGCCGGGTTGGTCTCGTAGAAGGCGGCCATGATCAGGATCGCGTCGGTCAGCCGCTGCAGCAGCGCGCGCCCGTCGTGTTCGGTCAGTTGCGCCATCGCTGCAAGCCGGGGCCGCAGGGCATGCGAGAGCTGCTCCACGCAGGCGCTCCACAGCTGCGCCTTGCTGCCGAAATGCACGCGCACCAGGCTCGGGCTCACTCCTGCGGCCGCGGCGATGGTGCGGATGTCGGCGCGGTCGAAGCCATGCCGGGCAAAGATGCCGGTCGCCGCCGACAGCAGCGCCTGGCGGCCGTCGGCCCGGTCTCTGGTCGGGCGGCCGCGGGGGCGTGGGGGTGGCTTGGCGCTCATGTCCGGGTGTGCGTCCGCATAAATGTTCAGATGTACATTTAATGCCGGCCGCGGTGTTCTTCAAGGTGGCCGTTCAGCGGGTAGTTCGTTTGCTGCTACGACCGCAGGCAGGGGCAGCGCTGCCCCTGCCTGCCAATCGCCATGGTGCTGGTGCCGGCGCGCGGCGAAGACGGGCGATCGGCGCCGTGTCGCTGCTTGCGCCGCCTTCTTCGCTCAAGCCGCAGGCGCTTCACTTCGGGGTGCCCAATCCGCCGATGTTGACCATCACCCGCAGGCCGATCACCAGCGCGTTGTCCGGCGCGCGGCGTGCGGCGGTGTTGCCGAGGATGTCGGGATTGACGATGTACTGCACGTTCGGGACCAGGGACAGCGGCAACTGTGCGACGCGATAGCTGTAGTTGAGTTCGAGGATCGTCTCGTTGCGCGAGATCCCCGGCGCGGCGCCGCGCTTGCGCAGCAGGTCGTTCATGTAGCCCTGCTGGTCGGCGCTGAAGCGGTAGTAGTTGGCGATGGCGCCGAATCCGTCGTTCGGGCGCGAGTCGAACGGGCCGGCGTAGTACAGGCCGGCGGTGAGCTGCAGGTCGTACACCTGGCGCGCATCCAGCGGCGCGGCGATGTTGCCGAACGCGACCAGCATGCGTTTGCTGGCCATGCCTTGCGGCCGGTAGAGCGCGCGTTCGCCCATCAGGTAGGCGCCCCAGCGCCCGCCGTCGTACATGCGCGCCGGTCCGCCGGACAGGCCGCGCAATCCGCCGGCCTGGTTGTAGCGCAGGTCGGCGTAGTCGGCCGAGTTGTACCAGAGGCCGGCCACGTAGCGCGGCGCGCCCTGGCCGCGCGCCGGATCGGGTTCGTAGCCGACCTCCAGCGTGCCGAGCACGCCGTTGCTGTCGGCGGTGCTCCAGTCCAAGCCGTTGGTGTTCTTGCGTTGCGGATTGAGTTCGAACGCGCCGACCGAGACGTAGCGCGCATCGGGCTTGTAGCGCAGCTTCGCGCCCCAGTTGACGTAGGGAAAACCGACGAAGCCGCCATCGGCCTGGCTCAGCTGGAACGGGCAATCCGAGGCGCCGACGAAGCGGCAACCGTAGCGGCTGCGCGCGAACTGCCAGGTGGTGTTCATGCGCCCGGCGACCAGCTGCCAGCGGCCATCGGCGAACGCCTGCTCCCAGGTCAGCTGCGCCAGTTGCGCCTGTTGTTGCGGATACCAGTAGCCCTGCACCTTGACCGCGTTGCCGATCTGGCGCTGCGACAGGCTGTCGCCGTAGTACCAGGCGCCGGTCGCGTGCACGGTGGCGCCGGGGATGCCGAACAGGCGTTCCAGATCCAGGTCGGCACCGGCGACCACGCCGCCGGCGTTGCGATCGCCGCGCGCCAGTCCGCCGCTGGCGTTGCGCGCATAGTCGTTGGCCCAGACGAAGCGTGGCGCAATGCCGTGTTCGTCCAGCCAACTGTCGGTATCGGCGGCAACGGCGGTGGCGGACAGCGTGGCCGAGGCCGCCAGCGCGAGGAACGGGACGAAAGAACGCGATCGGGACATGGGACGCTCCACGGGACGAGGCGATGCACGCGGCGGACGCGCGCGGCAGGGACGCGGCGTCGCGGCAGTGCGCGAAGGGAAGACAGCGTCCGGTCGCGGAGCCGTAGGACAGCGTCGCGTCCGTCACTAAGCGGACACGGCATTGCGCAGGCTCGTGGGAGGACCGGCAAAGTCGCGGCGACAGGTGCATTGCGCGGCGCCGATGCGCGCCATCGCCGCCGCGGACGGGCCGCGCGGCGGCGCGGCCCGTCGGACCGGATCGGACTGCCTGGGTCAGGCCACCTTGCCGAGGCCGGCGGCGGCCATCGCGTCGGCGATTTCCTTGTCGGCGCCTTCGGCCAGCGGCAGCAGCGGCGAACGCACCGTGGCGTGGTCGAGCAGGCCGCGCGCGGCCAGCGCCCACTTCAGCGCGACCGAGCCTTCCATGTGCGAACCGCGGTGATAGACGCTCTTGGTCACCGGCAGCAGGCGGTCGTGCAGGGCGCGCGCCTTGGCGTAGTCCTTGGCCTTGCCGGCGGCGATCATCTCGATCAGCGGCTCCGGCGCGATGCAGCCGTAGCCCACCAGCGCGCCGTCCACGTCGAACATGGTGTGCAGCAGGTATTCGTCGTGGCAGGTCAGCACCGGCACGTGCGGCCGCTCCTTGCGGAACACCGGGATCTCGGTGTCCCAACGCTTCATGTTGCGCACGCCGTTCTTCATCGCGATCACGCCCGGCAGCGCGGCGATCTCCAGCAGCGTGTCCAAGTTGTAGGTGGCCTTGGTCACGTCCGGGTACTGGAACAGGATCATCGGCAGGCCGCTGGCCTCGTGGATGGCCTTGTAGCGATCCTGCGGCGCGCCCTTCTGGTAGCCGAAGCGCAGCCAGCCGTGCGAGGGATAGATCAGACCGGCCGAGGCGCCGGCGGCGACCGCGCGCTTGGCTTCGTCGGCGGCGACGCGGGTGCCTTCCAGGGTGATGCCGGCGATGATCGGGATGCGGGCGTCGACCGCATCGCGGAACGCCTCGATCACCTTGGCCTGCTCGTCGCGCTCCAGGAACGTGCCTTCGCCGGCGTGGCCGAGCACGGTCAGGCCCTTGACGCCCTCGATGCCGCCCAGCCACTTGCCGATGCGCTTGATCGCGGGATAGTCGACGGCGCCGTCGCGGGTGAACGGGGTGACGGGCGCGGGAACCAGGCCTTTCAGGTCGATGTTGCTCATGCTGTTTTCCTCTTGTTTCGGATCAACGGGGGATGGAGTCGAACGCAGCGTCCGACGTGGGGGTGGTGCGTGGAGGCGCAGGAAGCGGCCTCTGGAGGGAGGCGTGCGGTGTGGGCGGCTGCGGCAGCCGATGCGCTCAGGGCGAGAGTTCTTCCAGCGATCGGCCCTTGGTTTCCAGTGCGCACAGCAGCGTCACCGCCGCGCCGGCCAGCAGCACGACGGCGAAGGCGACGAACACGTAGCGCAGGCCGATGCCGGCGATGACCGCGCCGACCACCAGCGGTCCGCTGGCCGACCCCAGGCGCAGCCAGGCGCTGCCCAGGCCGGTGCCGATGGCGCGGATGCGGGTGGGGTAGAGCTCGGCCGAATACAGGTACAGCGAGAAGGTGATGGTCTGCACCGCGGCGTAGGCCAGCGCTGCGAACACCAGCACCTGCAGCGCCGAGGTGCCGCCCAGCATCGCCAGCGCCAGCAGCGGAATGCTGCCGGCGGCGAAGGCGATGACGTACCAGCGCTTGCGTCCGACCTTGTCGATCGACAGGGCGCACACCACCGCGGCGGCGACGCCGGCCAGCGAGGTGAGGAAGCCATAGGCGATGCTCTGCTGCAGCGGCAAACCGAAATGCTGGCGATACAGCGTCGGCAGCCAGGTGATGATGCCGTTGGCCACCAGATAGGAGCAGAACCACAGGCACCAGATCACCAGCGTGCGCTTGAGGTAGACGCTGCCGAACAGTTCGCGCCAGTCCGAACGTTGCGCCTTGGGCAGCGCGTTGCGGTCGAACACCGGCGCCGGCAGCGGGCCATGGCGGCGCTCGGCGCTGCGCTCCAGTTCGGACACGATCGCATCGGCCTTGTCGTAGCGGCCCTTGGAGGCCAGCCAGCGCGGCGACTCGAACATGAAGAAGCGCAGCGGGATCATCACCACCGCCGGGATCAACCCGACCATGAACATCGCCTTCCAGCCGTAGGCCGGCACCAGGAAATAGCCGATGCCGCCGGCGGCGACCAGGCCCAGCAGGAACATCACTTCGTACAGCAGGAAGAAGCGGCCGCGTTTCTTGGAGCCGATCAGTTCGTTGATGTAGGCGCTGGCCACCGGCACTTCGCCGCCGGTGCCGATGCCCTGGATGAAGCGGAACGCCATCATCGCCGCGGCGCTGCCGGCGAACAGGCAGGCCACGTCCATCGACACGAACAGCAGGATGGTGAACAGCAGCACGTGCAGGCGGCCGACGCGCTCGGCCAGCCAGCCGAAGAACACCGCGCCGAGCAGTTGGCCGAGGTAGCCGGCCGACAGGATCATGCCGATCTGCGCCGGCGTCAGCTGCCACTCCTTGGCCAGCACCGGCATCGCGTAGGCGATGGCGATCACCGTGTAGCCGTCGAAGAAGGTGGCGGCGCCGACGATGTTGCGTGCCCACCACACCTGGCGGGTGACGGGAAGGCGTTCGAGCCGGGCGCCGATCTGCGCCTGCGCCTCGGCGGGCGGCAGCGAACGTACGGCAGTGGCGGTGGCGGCGGTGGTGGGCATGAGCATCGTTGCTGCCTCTCACAGGACAAGAAGAACCCGGCGCGGGCGCCGGAGCGTCCACGAAGCGGTCGGATTGCAGGGGAACCGGGCGGGGCGCCCGGGCGGTCAGGTGCTGGGTGCGGTCACGGCGATACTCCCGCTGGCCTGGATCGCGAAGGCGATGTCCTTGGCCGCGAGCAGGGTGGGTTGCAGGGCGGTGCGCAGCAGTTCGTCATGGCTGGTGCGCACCGACGGCGCGGCGACGCTGATCGCGCCGAGCGGATAGTCGTCGGCATCCAGCACCGGCACCGCCAGCACGCGCAGTCCCTCGGTCAGCATCGAGTCGAGGATCACGTGGCGGTCGCGGCGGATGCGTTCGAAGGTGCCGAGCATGGCGGCGATCTCCGGCGCGTGCGGCGCATGCACGTTCACCCCCGTCACCCGGGTCACTTCCTCTGGCGACAGGTGCGCGAGCATGGCCAGGCCGATCGCGGTGCGGGTGCTGGGCACGGTGGTGCCGATGCGGATATCCACGCCCAGCCGGGTGATGCCGGCGCGGACCCGCTCGATGTAGAGCACGTCCGGGCCCTGCAGCACGGCGAAGCTGGCCGCTTCGTTGACGTCGCTGACCAGTGCGCGCAGCAACGGGCGCACCACGCTGCGCAGGTCGCGGCGGGCGATGGCGTGGAAGCCGAGGTCGAGCACCTTCAGCGTCAGCCGGAAGCGGCGGCTTTCGGGAATGCGGCTCACGTAGCCGAGTTCGACCAGCGTGTTGAGCATGCGGAACGTGGTTCCCGGGTCGAGCTTGGCCAGCGCCGCGATCTGGCTCAGCGACAGTTCCTCGTGCTCGGAGGAGAACGCCTCGAGCACTCGGAAGCCCTTGGCCAGCGATTGCACGGTGCTGCGCAGCTTCTTGTCCGCCGCGGCCTCGTCGCCGTCTTCGGCGGCGGGATCCAGCGTACCTGGGGAGATCGTCTTGGTCATCTGCACATTCCTGGTGGCCGTCGTACGTCGCCAGCTTGCCGAACCGGCCGGATGGTGTCGCTTGACAAGCGCGTTTCGGATTGCGAAAATTATTTCGAAAGTACATGCCAAGGTTCGCCAAGCGCTCTCGCCGCGTCAAGTTGCGGCGCAGCATCGGTGGCGAGCCGGTCGTGCGCGTCGCGATCGGCGACATGGTCCGCGCCTGGTTCCAGGTGGCCGAGCGTGCGCCGCAGGATCGAATTCCCAATCTTCATCCCGGCTGCATTGCCCTGCGCGTGGCGCAAGACGTAGCGCCCTGTCGAAGTAGCTGGAGCCGTGTCTTGGATTCGCCGCGGCGGCGGCACCATGTGAGATCGGTGCGATTCCAATGCTTCGAGCGGCGTGCGCGCTGTGCCGGATCGCCATGTAGACGAACGGCTCCGCGATCGGCAGCGCAAGCGTTGCTGGCAGACAACCCCGCGCGGCGCCGATAGCGTGGCGTATGGCCCGAACCAACCGACAGGCGCCGCAACCACCTGCGCAGAAATGGTGGCAGACGTTGTCGTTCAAGCGCGCCGCCGCCGAGGTGTCGGCGGTGCTGGTGCTGGTCGGCGGCACCTACGGGTTCGTGCAGTACGTGGAGGTTAAGCCGCTGGAGCGGCGCCTGGCCGAAGCGCAGGCCGCCGCTTGCAAGCCGGCGCCGGCGCCGGCGTGGATGCCGTTCGGCCTGTTGCCGGGCGACAGCCGCGTTCTCTGGGACGGGGCGCTGACCGTGACCAACCTGACGCGCCGCGAAGACGGTGCGACCGTGCGACTGCGGGCGGCGCCGCGTGATGGTGCGCCGGTCGAGCGGGCAGGGCTGTCGCCAGGCGACAGCTTCGACGTGCCGGTCTCCGGACAAGGCACCTATCGGGTCTACTTGAAGAGGAATGCAGCCGATTTCATCGAAGGGGCCGTGCTGCATCGGCCATGACGGCTGCGATGGGCGAAGGCGGCGCGTGCCTGCAACGCCTGCGCGGCGATCTCGTTCTCGTCAACGGATGCTGGACCTCGCGCAGCGGCGTCCCGGCACTACTGCGGCTGGTCACCGCGCCTGCGCGGTCTCGACCACGGCGCCGTTCTCGTACACGGTCAGCTGGCGTGCGCCCGTGTCCGCCGCCGGCGCGAACACGAAGCGCAGGTCGCGTTCCATGGCAAAGAAGCGGGTCGGCGATTCGGCGTGCAGGGTCACCACCAGTGCGCCGGCGCTGAGCTTCAGATGGTCGCCTTCCACGGCGACGCGGATGTCGCCGATGCGCTCGCCGCGATAGTCGCCGGCGTAGCCGGCCAGGACCTCGGGTGCCAGGCGCAGCTGCGTGGTAGGCGGCACGTACGCCGCCGCGGCGTGCGCGTAGCTGTAGATGCGGCGCATGCGCCAATGGCCGTCCACCGACTGCCAGAGATTGGTGAACTCGGCCTGCCCGTCCAGGCGCTCGGGCTCGCCGTTGCGCTGCACGTGGAAGCGATGCGTGCCCGCCAGCAGCGCGAAGCCGCCGGCCAGCGGATGGAACTGCACGTCGCCGGCGGCCGCGTCGCGACGCAGGTGCATCGCCGGGTCGGCGCAGGGGCCATCGCGCAAGGATCGCAGCACCGCCGCCTTCGATGCGGTCAGGCCGGTCTTGTCGTGGTAGAACTCCACGTCGTCGGTGAGCAGTTCGCCCATCGTGCGCATGTCGCAGGCGTTGTAGGCCTGCCAGTAGCGCGCATCGGCGGCGCGCACCGCCGCTTCGTCGTCGGCCGCCGCGGCGGCGCTCAGGCCCAGCAGCGCGCACAGCGCAAGATGGCGAAGGGACATGGCGGACTCCTGCAGCAGGAGTGCGATTGCAACCCAACGCTGCGCGCCCGCCGCGTGCAACACGTCATGGGCACCGATGGACGTCGGCGTTCGGTGGTCATGGCGAAGGGCACCAAGCGCGGCAATGCAGCGAAGGCGGCGCTGCCGAGGCTGCTGATCAGCTGAAAGAGATGCCGTGCCGGCAGCGCCGCATGGCCGAGCCGCGAACGCACGACGTCGTCGCGTCGCAACCGCAGAAAAGCCGCGTCTGCACGTTGCCGCACACCGGCCGCTGGCGCTGCGCAATACCGTTACCATGCCCTGCGCCGCGACAGGCCGCGTGCGCCTGCATGCGGCCGCATGTCGCCAAGATGACGGCGATCGCGCGCGCGCGATGAGCGCGAAGATGCGTCAGCTACGCAATCGTCGCATACTGGGCACGCAGGGGTGCGAGGGGAGGAGTTGTTGGCGGTGCTGATGCAAGGCGGTGGGACGTTCAAACGAGTGCTGCACGGCCCGGCCAGATGGCTGCGTGCGGTGCCGATCGCCGACCCGGTGGATCTGCGCAATGCGCCGATGTTCCAGGTGGTGCTGTTGCTGTTCGGGACCCTGCCTGTCGCTGCGTGGCTGTATCGCGCGATCGCGGTGCCGGTGGCGTGGCGTCCCGGCGAATTGACCAGTCTGGCGTTGAGCGCACTGTTCAGTGCGGTCGCGCTGCTGGGCGTGGTACTGATCCGTTTCGGCCGCTTCCGCTGGGCCGCCTACCAGATGTTGGGCGTGTTCGCGATCTCGGTCCTGGCCAGCCACGCCGCCAGCGGATTCGGTGGGCAACGCTTCGAGCAGCCGGTGCTGGTGGTGCCGATGGCGATCGCCGCGCTGGCGGTGGGGCGGCCGGCGCTGTGGACGATGTTCGCCGCCGTCGTGCTGTCGTTCGCGCTCGGAACCTATGTGGACATCGGCAACGGTGAGCCGCAGGACGTCATCGGCGATGCGGTCATCAGCGGCGTCATCTTCCTGCTGATCGCGGTGGTGCTGGACCGCACCTCGGCCGCGTTGCGGCAGAGCCTGCGCGAGGTGCAGGTACGCGCCGAGCAACTCGGTCTCGCGCACGACACGCTGCGGCGCGAAGTGGAGGAGCGGCAGCGGATCGAAGACCAACTGGTGAACGCCAAGAAGGTGGAGGCGGTGGCGCGGCTCGCCTCCGGCCTCAACCACGATTTCAACCATCTGCTGAGCCTGGTGCTGGGCTACGTGCGCCAGGGACGCCGCGCCGGCGACGCGCCGGCGATCGCCGCGGCGTTCGACGGGGTCGAGTCGGCGGCCAGGCGCGCCACCGCGCTCAGCGCGAAGTTGCTCAGCTTCAGCCGTCAGGACGAGACCCAGGCCGAGACGCTGGATCTCGGCGAACTGGTGGCGACGTTGCGGCCGCTGCTGAAGCAGGCGCTCAAGCCCGGCATCGCGCTGGAGGTGCAGGTGCCGCCCGGGCTGCAGGTGCATTTCGACCGGCAGCAGCTGGAGTTGATCCTGCTCAACCTGGTCGCCAATGCCGACGATGCGATGGAACACGGCGGCACCGTGACCCTGCACGGCCGGCGCGTCGGCGGCGAAGCCTGGCTGCAGTGCCGCGATACCGGCCCGGGCATTCCCGCGGCCCTGCGCGAAAAGATCTTCGAGCCGTTCTTCACCACCAAGCCGGTGGGCCACGGCACCGGGCTCGGCCTGGCGATGGCCAACGGGCTGATGCAGCGGCATGGCGCGCGCATCTGGATCGACGCCGAGACCGGCGCCGGTGCCGCGTTCGTGCTGAGCTTCCCGCACGGGCAGGCGCAGCCGCCTGCGCTGGCGGGCGCGAAAGGCGTGGAGGGCTAGCCGCGTGGCGTGTGCTTGCCGATTGCAGTACGCCGCGTGTGCGTGGCTGGCGCCGTCCGGGACGTGCCGGCGATGACGGCGTCGCCGGGGCTGGTGCTGGCCGGGGTGCGGATCGCGGTGGTCGAGGACGACCCCGAACTGCGCGCGATCGTGGTCGACGAACTGCGCCACGAAGGCGCCCAGGTGCTCGGGTTCGGCAGCGCCGAGGCGTTGTACCGGCACCTGCTGGGCGATGTCTGCGATCTGGTGGTGCTGGACGTCGGGCTGCCGGGCGAAGACGGCTATTCGGTGGCGCGCTATCTGCGGCAGATCGTGCCGCAGGCGGGCATCGTGATGCTGACCGGCCGCGGCGCGAACACCGACATGACCCGCGGCCTGATGCAGGGCGCGGACCTGTATCTGGTCAAGCCGCTGGACGTGGAACTGCTGATCGCCGCGCTGGCCAACCTGCGCCGGCGCCTGCAGCCTGCGGCACCGTCCGCGGCGCCGGCCGTGCAGGACTGGCGGCTGAGCGACGACGGCTGGACGCTGTTCGCGCCGGGTGCGCGGACGCTGGCGCTGACCGAGGCCGAGCGTGGTCTGTTGAAGACGCTGTTCGCGCAGCGCGGCGCGCCGGTCGACCGCGACACGCTGATCGCCGCGGTCACCGATGCGCCGTGGGATTTCGATCCGCACCGCCTGGAGGTGCTGGTACACCGGCTGCGCGCACGGGTGACGGCCGCGACCGCGGCGACGCTGCCGCTGCGCGCCGTGCGCGGGCAGGGGTATCTGCTGGGCGAGGCGGCGTAGCCCAGCCGACCCGGTCGGGATAGGTCGCGCTGTGCCTGGCGCGTGTGCGGCCGGTAAGGCCGGGGGCTGTCTTCCGCAGGGAGCCGAGCCGCTGCGGCCCGGTGCGCCCGAGCGTATCCCTTCGAAGTGCCGTGTTCGGCGTCCGGGCGGCTTCGCGCCTCGGACCGGCGGCCGCCTGCCGCGCCGCCCGCGCATGACCACCCGCACGCCGGCACCGCCGATTCGCCTCTCCAATCGCGCAATGTCCCCAGGATGTCTCCCGGATGTCCCGCATTCGTGCATGGGCCGCGGATCCGATGCTTGCGCGATCGGTAGACAGATTGGCGGGTTTCGCCGGCTGCGCCGGCGTCCATTCTTTCGTCACAGCCCAATAACGAGGGCGTCCCATTGCGGTTGCGGCATCCGTCTCGTTGCGCGCGTGAGGAAGTGAGAGCGAACGCGAACCGCTGCTACTGACTGCCTGCACTCGCCTGCGCAGAATCCGCGCCACCACACCGGCAGGCCCAGCCTGCGCTTTCGGAGTGGGTTCCGATCCCGATCGCAGCGCGCCCCGCACGGCTTAGGCCTGGGGCGCCGGTTCGTGGGTCCGGTTTGGATGCTTGGGGAGAGAGAGGCACATGACTTATCTGATGCGCGGCAGCCGCATGGCTGCATTGCGGGCGTGGGCGCGTGTCGCCTGCGGCGACCACCGCGTTCCGGCGTTGCCGGGGCGAAGCCTGCGGCTGATGATGGCCGTGTTGCTGCTGGCCGCGCCTGCGCTGGCGGCGGCCGCGGACCTGCAGATCACCAACCTGTCCGACACCGGCTACGATCCGACGCCGGCCGGCGGCACCGTGGTCTACAGCGTCACTGTCGAGAACAGCGCCGCCGATACGGTCAACAACGCGGTGGTGATCTTCGATCTGCCCGCCGGCGCCCAGGCCGGCGCACCGCTGCCGGCCACCTGCAGCGTCGCCGCCGGCAACGCGCAGCGCATCGAGTGCCGGGTCGGCACCCTGGTCGGCACCTTCTCTTCCAACGGCGCGCCGGTGACTTTCCAGTTGCCGGTGAGCACGGTCGGCCTGGCCCCGGGCACGATCGAGATCCGCGGCGCGATCGGCGTTGAACCCGGCCTGCCGGCGGCGAGCACGCCGATCGCCTCGCTGCTCGATGGCGACGCGTTCTTCGCCGGCGACAGCAACGCTGCCAACAACCGCCGCCTGGAAGCGACCACGCTGGAATCGGCGGGCGACCTGAGCGTGGAGAAGACCGCCACGCCGAACCCGGTCGTCGCCGGCGCCGAGGTCACCTATACCGTCACCGTGCGCAACGCCGGGCCCAGCGCCTCGGCCGGCTTCACCGTGGTCGACACGTTGCCGGCCGCGGTGCAGTACGTGGCCAACAGCTTCAGCGGCAGCGGCTGGACCTTCAACAGCGGCACCATGACCGCCACCCACGCCGGTTCGCTGGCCAACGGCGGCAGCAGCAGCTTCACCTTCCGCGCCCGCGTCACCGCGGCCAGCGGCAACATCGTCAACACCGCGCGCGTGCAGGCCGGCTCCACGCCGGACCCGCTGCCCGACAACAACACCGGCAGCGTGACCACCACGGTCAACGCCGGCGCCGACCTGGCGCTGAGCAAGAGCGTCAACCCCTCGCCGGCGATCTCCGGCCAGCCGGTCACCTTCAACATCCAGGTCCGCAACCAGGGCCCGAGCGCCGCGCTCAATCCGCGCTTCGTGGACAACCTGCCCACCGGTTTCCTGGCCACCGGCGGCACCGTGCCGGCCGGCTGGACCTGCACCAACAGCAACGGCAACGCCACCCGCACCTGCGCGTTGAACGGCAGCCTGGCGGTCGGCGCCGTGGCCGATTTCACCATCGAGAGCACGGTGCCGGCGTCCGGCACCAACAGCAGCGGCGACGTCACCAACAGCGCCACCGCCAGCTCCGACACCCCGGATGCGAACAGCGCCGACAACACCGGCAGCACCACCTTCACCGTGCTCGCCGACGGCGCCGACCTGTCGATGCAGAAGACCAAGACCCCGGCGCTGGTGCCGGTGTGGAGCGGCATCGGCAGCGATCTGGACAGCCGCATGACCAGCACCATCGTCGTGCGCAACATGGGTCCGCGCCCGGCCACCGGCCAGGTGCAGACGGTGGATACGCTGGCCACCGGCGAAGAGCTGTTGCAGCCGGACGGCAGCGTGGCGCAGCCGGGCGTGCCGTTCGCCAGCGGCGCGTGGACCTGTTCCGTAGACCAGGCCTACAGTGGCTCCAGCGTGCAGCACGTGACCTGCGACCTCGGCGCCGGTTCGCTGCCGTTGGCGGTGGGCGCGCAGGCGCCGACCCTGCAGCTGCTGACGCGTGCGCGCAGCTCCTCGGCCAACCTGCTCAACAACGCCTGTACCGGCGGCTCCGGCGGCTCGATCGAACCGCTGACCGGCAACGGCATCGACCGCGACCCGGAAACCGACAACGACTGCTCCGGCGCGGGCACCCGCACCACCGACGAGCGCGCCGACCTGGCCATCGCCAAGCAGACCAATGGCGTCGGCGCCGCCGACAACGTGCTGGCGGCCAACCAGGACACGCTCAGCTACACCCTGACCGTGACCAACAACGGCCCGGACAGCACCACCGGCGTGGTGGTCAACGACACCGTGCCCGGCTTCGTCAACGGCCGCACCCAGATCAGCGTGACCACCACCCCGGCCGGCTGGAACTGCGCCATCAACGGCGCCTCGGTGGTCTGCCGCTCCGGCACCACCGCGCTGGCCAACGGCGCCACCGCGCAGATCGTCATCCAGGTCCAGCGCGCGCTGTTCGACAGCTTCAACCAGGCCGCCGGCACCTGCGGCGGCACCGCCATCAGCGGCGCGTTCTGCAACACCGCCGGGGTCGGCATCGATGCGGCCGTGGCCGGTTCGGTGGGCGAGCTCAACGGCAACAACAACCAGGCCTCGGACTGGATCCGCATCGCGCGCGTGGCCAACGTCGCCACCACCGCCAAGACCATTTCCTCGGGCACGCCCGGCCGCGCCGGCGTCAACACCACCTATGTGATGTCCTACATCAACCGTGGCCCGTCGACGGTACCCGGGGTGATCTTCCGCGACGTGTTCACGCTGCCGGCCAACGATTCCGGCTTCGTGCTGGTGTCCGCGCAGCGCACCGGTGCCGGCACCCGCGCCTGTACCGCCACCGCTGGTGCCGGAGTGACGGTCACCGTCGACGCCGGCGGCACCTCCTACGCCAACCCGACCGGCGCGCCGGCGCAGGTCACCGTGCAGTGCCCGGCGCTGCCCTCGCTCACCAACGAGCAGACCGAAACCCTGCAGGTGGTGATCCGGCCAAACGTCAACAGCGGCAACACCGGCCGCCAGTTCGACAACATCGCCGACTTCGTGGTGGACATCGATGGCGACGGCACCGGCGATGCGACCGCGGGCACCGATGGCGACGGCAACACCTACGACTTCAACACCGACACCAGCGACGACAGCAAGAGCGCGCAGCTGCCGTTCGAGGCCGGCCAGGTCGACCTGATCACCAACAAGGTCGACACCGGCTTCACCGGCGGCGTGGATCCGCTCGGCTACGACGAGACCAACCCCACCGCGAACCTGATCACCTACCGGATCACGATCCGCAACAACGGCCCGTCGGTCGCCACCGACGTGCGCTTGGCCGACAGCTTCACTCCGCCGTCCGGCCGCACCGTCACCTTCATCGGCGCCTCGGCCACGCCCACCGGCACCTTCGACCCGGCCGCCTGTTCGGTGACCTCCGGCAGCAACCCGACCGTGGGCGCGGTGCAGGTGCTGAACTGCCTGATGCCTGGCATCGGCTTCAGCAACAACGTCGCCGGCGTGGTCGCCTCCGGCCAGACCAGCACGCTGTACCTGCGCTACCGCTACGACACTCCGCCGGGCGCGGCCGGCGACACGGTCAGCAACCTGGCCCAGGCCACGTCCGCCGAGGCCGACAGCAACACCGCCAACAACGACGCCAGCCAGGAAACCACGATCCGCGCCTCCGCCGATGTGGGCGTGAGCAAGCACGTGATCACCACTGCGCCCGATGCCGATCCGGATGCGGCGCTGCCGGCCAACGCCACCTCGGTGGGCCTGCGCCAGCCGTTCTTCTACGTCATCGACGGCATCAACAACGGTCCCGGCGCGAGCCTGTCGCGCGACCGCAGCGGCACCAGTCCGCTCAACGGCACCGGCACCGTGGTCAGCGACACGCTGCCCGCCGGGCTGGTGGTCGTCGGCCAGGTGACCTGGCAGAAGAAGGGCCCGATCCCGGGCGGCGGCGGCGGCGAAGTGCCCAACGGCACCGGCAGCTGCACCCAGGCCTCGGCCACGCTGACCTGCAACCTCGGCGACGTCACCGTCGGCGGCAAGCTGCGCATCGTGGTGCCGGTGCGCTGGGATACCTATCCGGGCGCGTCGGCGATCAACAACACCGCGACCATCACCACCGAGCAGGTCGATCGCGTCCCGCCGAACAACACGTCCACCGTGCCGATCCTGGTCACCCGGGCGTCGCTGGCCGGCACCGTGTTCGAGGACCGCGACCGCGCGGGCGGCAACGGCGGCGTGCGCCAGAACGGCGAACCCGGCATCGCCGGCGTGACCATCGTGCTGACCGGCACCGATGCCTATGGCAATGCGGTCAACCGCAGCACCACCACCGCGGCCGACGGCAGCTACAGCTTCGATAACCTGTCGGCGGCCGGCGCGGGCGGCTACACGCTGACCCAGACCCAGCCCACCGGCTACCGCAACGGGCCGGTGGATCCGCCGGTCGCCGGCGCCAGCGCGCCGTCGCTGGGCGGCACCTATGCCGCCGGCAGTCCCAACTCCAGCTACACCACCGTTCCGGTCGGCGCGACCGACGCAGCGGTGCGCTACGACTTCCCGGAAGTGCGTCGCCCCAGCCTGTCCGGCCGGGTCTATGCCGACCTGAACTTCAACAACGTGCGCGACGGCGGCGACCCGGCGATCGCCGGCGCCACCGTGGAACTGCTCGACGCCACCACCGGCGCCGTGCTGGCCACCACCAGCACCGACGGCAACGGCGCCTACCGCTTCGACGATTTGGATCCGACCCTGACCTACAGCGTGCGCGAGCCGCTGCCGGCCGGGCAGTACAGCAACCGTCCCAGCGCGATCAATCCCGGCCAGATCGGCGGCGCGGCGTGCACGCCGGGCAGCTGCGTGGCCGGCACCGCGGTGGCCGCCCCGGGCGGTCCGGATGCGGCCACCACCGACCGCATCTCGCAGATCCAGCTGGGCGCGGGCCTGGACGGCACCGAGTTCAACTTCGGCGAGAACCCCAGCGGCAGCGCGATCCAGGGACAGGTGTGGCGTGACGACGACAATGACGGCGTGATCGACCCGACCGAGACCGGCCTGGCCGACGTGGACGTGGTGCTGACCGGCACCGACCAGAACGGCCAGGCGGTCAATCTGACCACCAAGACCGACGCGACCGGCAACTACAGCTTCATCGGCCTGCTGCCGGGCACCTACACGGTGACCGAGCCGACCCAGCCGACCGGCACCCTCAACGGCAAGACCGTGCCCGGCGACAAGGGCGGTACCGCCACCGACGTGGCCACCACGCCGTCGGCGATCGCCACCATCGTGCTCGGCGTCAACCAGCAGGGCCAGCACTACGACTTCGGCGAAGTGCAGGCGGCCTCGCTGTCCGGCCGCGTGTACTACGACAACGACGACAACGGCGTGGTCGGCAGCGACGAGACCGGCATCGGCAACGTGCGCGTGGTGCTGACCGGCACCGACGATCTCGGCGCCGCGGTGCAGCTGACCGTGCAGACCGACGCGCAGGGCCACTACCGCTTCGAGAACCTGCGTCCGGGCACCTACACGGTGACCGAACCGGACCAGCCGGCCGACACCCGCAACGGCATCACCACCGCCGGCACCGTCGGCGGCGCCACCCGCGGCGTGGCGACCCCGCGCGAGACCGTGCCGTCGGCGATTTCCGCGGTGGTCCTGGCCCCGGGCGCGCAGTCGATCGACAACAACTTCGGCGAGATCGCCAACACCCCGGACCTGGTCGTCAGCAAGATCGCCGACCCGGTCAAGTTCACCGTCAACAACACCGCCACCTACACCATCAGCGTGCGCAACATCGGTCCGCGTCCGACCGCCGGCGTGTACCAGGTGCAGGACCGCCTGCCGCCGGGCGTGACCCTGGCGGCGCTGCCCACCGGCAGCGGCTGGACCTGCGCCGGCGCGGTCGGTGCTGATCGCTTCAGCTGCGACGCCAGCACGCTGATCGCGCCCGGACAGACCGCCAGCGACCGCATCCAGGTGCAGGTCGCGGTCGGCGCCGCGGCGGCGACCGGCAACCCGGTCAACAATGCGGTGCTGGTGCAGGGCGGCGGCGAAGATGCCGCGCACAGCCCGACCCCGACCGAGCGCGGCGCGTTCGACGGCGACGTGACCCAGTTGCCGGTGTGCGATCCGGCGATCACCCAGAACGCCTGCCGCCTGCCGACGCAGGTGCAGCTGGCGGCCTCGGTGACGGGCACGGTCTGGTTCGACGTCGGCAACGACGACACCCTGCTCGACGGCGGCGATCGCCGCCTGCCGAACTGGATCGTCGAACTGGTCGATCCGACCAGTGGCCAGGTGGTCAAGACCACGCTCAGCGCCGCCGACGGCAGCTACCGCTTCGGCGACGTGATCCCCGGACAGAAGTGGCACATCCGCTTCCGCGATCCGAGCTCCGGAGTGATCTGGGCGTTCCCGGTCAGCGGCGAGACCGCTTCCGGCGCCGCCGCCCCGTGCGCCGCCGACGCGGCGATCAGCAACGGCAGCACCAGCTCGTGCCGGGTCAGCGACGGCGGCATCAGCCAGCTGGAAGTGGTGCTCAAGGCCGGCGAGAACCTGCCGCAGCAGAGCCTGCCGGTGGATCCGTCGGGCGTGGTCTACGACGCGGTCACCCGCGATCCGGTGCCCGGTGCGATCGTCACCCTGGCCCCGGTCGGCGTCTGCGCCGGCTACGACCCGGCCACCAGCCTGCTCAACACCCAGGCCGGCGGCTACCGCATCGAAGGTAACGCGGTGTCGATGACCGTCGGCAACGATGGCTACTACCAGTTCCTGTTCGGTCCGGCGGCGCCGGCGCGCTGCGAATTCCAGCTGACGGTGACCCCGCCGGGCGGCTACGTGTTCGTCTCCACGCTGATCCCGGCCGAAGGCAACTCGCTGTCGCCGCCCGGCGCGGTGGGCAGCAACTACCAGGTGCAGCCCAACGCGCTGGCGCCGACCGGTCCGGTCGGCACCGCGACCCAGTACTACCTGCGGCTGTTCGCCGGGTCGGCCACCGCCGGCATCGTGCACAACCACATTCCGCTCGATACCGCGGTGGCCACCGGCCTGGCCATCACCAAGACCGGCGATCGCCAGACCGCCGAAGTGGGCGACACCGTGCAATACACCATCACCATCCGCCAGACCGCCGGCAGTCCGCTGCAGATGGTCAACGTGGTCGACCGCCTGCCGCGCGGCTTCACCTACATCGACGGCACCGCGCGCGCCAACGGCGTGGCCGTGCCCGAACCGCTGGGCAAGCCCGGTCCGACGCTGGGCTTCAGCGCCGGCCCGATCCAGGTCGGCCAGCAGATCGCGCTGACCTACCGCGTGCGCATCGGCGTCGGCGCGCAGCAGGGCGACGGCATCAACCGCGCCCAGGCGCACGGCTGCTCGATCGCCGGCGGCTGTCTCGACCCGGTCTCGCTGCAGCCGCGTCCCGGCGCGCTGCCGTCCAACCAGGCGCAGTACCGCGTGCGCGTCACCGGCGGCGTGTTCACCGAGGAGGGCTGTGTGCTCGGCAAGGTATTCGTGGATTGCAATGTCAACCATGTGCAGGACCGCGAGGAGATCGGCATTCCCGGCGTGCGCCTGTACTTCGAGGACGGCACCTGGGTGATCAGCGATTCGGAAGGCAAGTACAGCTACTGCGGCCTGCCGCCGCAGAGCCACACGCTGAAGGTCGACGCCAGCACGCTGCCGCAGGGTGCGCGCCTGACCACCAGCAGCAACCGCAACCTGGGCGACGCCGACAGCCTGTTCATCGACCTCAAGAACGGCGAGCTGCATCGCGCCGACTTCATCGAAGGCAGCTGTTCCAACCCGGTGCTGGAGCAGGTCAAGGCGCGGCGTACGCAGGGCGAGGTGCGCGCGCCGGAGACCGAAACCGGCAATGCGCCGCTGCGCTTCAGCAGCAAGCCGACGCGCGCCCCGCAGCAGGCCACCGACTCGGCGGCGCAGTCGCCGATCGTCAAGCCGCGCGGTACGCCACCGCCCGATGTCACCGTTCCTGCGGAGGTGCAGCCATGAGCCGGCCCGTCACGACGCGCCGCCTGCCGCGGCTGACCCTGCTGGCGTGCGCCCTGGCGACGCTGCCGGCCATGGCCCAGCAGACCGTCGGCAGCAGCCGCTTCACTCCGGTGCTGGGCGAGGCCGGCACGCTGTACCCGCGCACGCCGGGCAGCGCTGACGCCGCCGCGCAGACCCTGGCGCCGCCGCGTTCGGGTTCGCTCGACGCGCGCGCCGCGCAGGGCATGGACCAGGTGCAGGTCGAGGTCGACCGCGATGGCGCGCCGGCCGACGGCCAGACCCCGGTGCACGTGACCGTGCGTCTGCTCGACGACGCCGGCAAGCCGTTGCAGGGCGAGCACTTCGCCACCATCGAGCACACCGGCGGGCGCATCCTGCTGCCGGGCTCGCGGACCGACGAGCTGGGGCCGGGCGCGGCCGACTCCGACAAGGTCACGCCCGGCGTGCAGTTGCCGGTGCGCGACGGCGTGGCCGAGTTCGACCTGCTGGCGCCGGACCAACCGCAGGACGTGGTGCTGCGGGTCACCGCCGGCGCCCACAGCGCCGAGGGCACCATCGGCTTCGTGCCGGAAATGCGCGAGATGATCGCCACCGGCCTGATCGAAGGCGTGGTCAATTTCCGCCGCCGCGACAACAGCGGGCTGATCGCTCCGGTCGACCACGACGACGTGTTCGAGCGCGACATCCGCCGCTGGGAGAAGCAGTTCAACAACGGCAAGGCCAACGCCTCGGCGCGCACCGCGTTCTTCGTCAAGGGCCGGATCAAGGGCGAGTACCTGCTCACCGCCGCCTACGACTCGGACAAGCAGGTGCGCGGGCGCCTGCTGCGCGACATCCAGCCGGAGGAGTACTACCCGGTGTACGGCGACTCCTCGCTGCGCGGCTTCGATGCGCGCTCGGCCGAGCGCCTGTACGTGCGCGTGGACAACCGCCGCAGCTACCTGCTGTACGGCGATTTCCAGACCGGCGACACGCTGGCCACCGCGACCGGCATCGGCGCGCGCAGCAGCATGCCGCAGCGCAGCCTGGGCACCTACAACCGCACCGCCACCGGTCTGGGCTGGCACTACGAGAACGAGCGCGTGCGCACCAACGTGTTCGCCATCCAGGACTCGCTGCGCCAGGTGATCGAGGAGTTCGCCAGCCAGGGCAGCGGCCCGTACGCGCTGCGCAACAATGCCGTGCTGGAAGGCAGCGAGCGGGTGGAAGTGGTCGTGCGCGACCGCAACCAGCCCTCGCGGATCGTCTCGGTGCAGCCGCTGTCGCGGTTGGTGGACTACAGCTTCGAGCCGTTCTCCGGGCGCATCCTGCTCAACCAGTTCCTGTCCGCGTACGACAGCAACCTCAATCCGGTCTCGCTGCGCATCACCTACGAACTGGACCAGGGCACCGAGCGCTTCTGGGTGTACGGCGCCGACGGCCAGCTGCGGCTGACCGATGCGCTGGAAGTCGGCGCGGCGGTGGTGGACGACCGCAACCCGTTCGCCGAATTCCGCATGGGCAGCGTCAACGCCGGTTACCGCTTCGGGCCCAACACCGCGCTGGTGGCGGAGTTCGCGCGCACCCAGAGCGAGATCAACACCAACTCGATCAACCAGATCGCCACCCCGGGCCTGCAGGATCTCAGCGGCCGCGTCGAAGGCGACGCCTGGCGGGTGGAGTTCGGCCACGACGGCACCAAGCTCGACGCCAACCTGTTCGCCGCGCGCACCGATCCGGCGTTCAACAACCCGGCCTCGCCGCTGTTCGGCGGGCGCGGCGAGTACAACGCCAAGGTCGAGTACCACCTGACCGAGCGCGTGGACCTGTATGTCGAAGGCCTGCGCAGCGAGGACCGCAATCCGGACGGCGGCAAGCGCGACGCCGGCGGCGCCGGCGTGCGCGTGGGCGCCACCGAGAAGCTGACCCTGGACTTCGGCCTGCGCTCGATCCGCGAGACGGTCGGCGCGTACTCGCCGTGGTCCACCGACACCGGCTACGGCAACAGCGGCGGCCTCACCGGCGGCTTCGCCACCGGCTCCGGCGGCGGCGCGCTCGGCTATGGCCAGCAGCCGCTGGATCCGCTGACCGGCCTGCCGGTGATCGGTTCCAGCAGCGCCGTCACCGGCACCGCCAGCGACCTGCCGATCGGCACCCGCCTGGAATCGGACAGCGCCCGCATCGGCGCCGGCTACCGCATCGGCGCCAAGCTGTCGCTGGGCGCCGAGTACGAGCAGAGCGTGTCCGGCGAGGACCGCAACCGCGTCGCCGCCGGCGTCGACTACCAGGTGCTGGAACGCAGCCGCCTGTACGGCCGCTACGAGAAGCAGACCGGCCTGACCAGCGCCTACGGCATCACCACCGTCGACCGCGAGGCCGATGCGCTGGTGTTCGGTATCGACAGCAGCTACGTGCGCGACACCCAGGCGTTCTCCGAGTACCGCATGCGCGATGCCATCAGCGGCCGCGACGTGCAGGCCGCCTCCGGCATCCGCAACACCTGGGACGTGCGCGAAGGCCTGCGCCTGAGCAGCTCTGCCGAGCACGTGAAGATCTACGACGGCAACACCGGCGATGCCACCGGCCTGGCGCTGGCGCTGGACTACAGCGCCAACCCGCTGTGGCGCGGCTCGGTGCGGGTGGAACACCGCATCAGCGGCGACGTCGCCGAGACCGAGACCGACGAGGCCTTCGACACCACGCTGGTGCAGTTCATGCTGGCGCGCAAGCTCAGCCGCGACTGGACCCTGCTCGGCCGCAACTATCTGCTGCAGACCAACTACGCCGCGCGCGGCGACGTGCTGCAGAACCGCTTCCAGCTGGGCGTGGCCTACCGCGATACCGATACCAACCGGATCAACGCGCTGGCCCGCTACGAGTACAAGCTGGAGCGCGACGAGAGCGGGCTGACCCTGCTCGACGGGCAGGCGGTGGACGGCAGCAGCCAGGACATCAGCAGCCGCGCGCACATCGTCTCCACCCATGCCGACTGGCATCCGTCGCGGCCGTGGTGGCTGACCGGGCGCGTGGCCGGCAAGTGGCAGCAGGACCGCTTCGCCTATGCCGACGGCGGCCGCGTGGACAGCCGCTTCCATGCGGTGCTGGTGTCCGCACGCGTCGTCTACGACATCACCGAGAACTGGGACATCGGCGTGCTCGGCTCCACCTTCCGCGGCCAGCTGGGTTCCAACCAGTACGCCTACGGCCTGGAAGTGGGACGGCTGCTGCGCCAGAACCTGTGGCTGTCGGCCGGCTACAACTGGTCCGGCTACGAGGCCGACCGCGACCTGTCCGGCTACGAGTACACGCAGCAGGGCGCGTTCCTGCGCCTGCGCTTCAAATTCGACGAAGACCTGTTCCGCCGGGATCCGGTCCGTTACCGCGACCCGGCGCGCTGAGGAATCCATGATGACCACGACCCACTCCCGCTTCGTCCTGTCCCGCACCGTCGCCGCCGCCTTGCTGCTCGGCGCCTGTGCCGCCGGCAACGCGCAGACCCAGTTGCTGCCGCAGCAGCAACGCATCAGCGACGAGGCCATCGCCGCCGACCTGCACGGCTACCAGTCCGTCCAGGACCGCATCCAGGCGCTCAACGATGGCGGCCGCCCGGTGCGCGACTACGCCTTGTCCAAGGCGCAATGCTGGCTCGACGTGTCCTTCCACGAGTACACCCGCAACGACCGCAGCGCGTTCCCGCAGGGCGCGCTCAGCGAATCGGAGAAGCTGGTGCAGCTGATGGAGCAGGGCGCCACCACGATCCCCACCGAGACCCCGCTGGTCAACGACGCCAAGTACCTGCGCGACGACCTGTGGCAGCGCCTGCGCGCGCTGCACGGCACTGCCGGCTTCAGCTGCGCGCAGCAGGCGGCGGCCTGCGGCGAGGTCGAGCTGGTGCACGCCGGCAACGAGTTCAACCAGCAGCAATGGCGCCATGCCAAGCCCTACATCCAGATCGCCGAGGACATGGTCAACGATGCCGAGGCGCTG
This sequence comes from Xanthomonas sp. WHRI 7945, assembly GCF_035026585.1. Taxonomy (NCBI): domain Bacteria; kingdom Pseudomonadati; phylum Pseudomonadota; class Gammaproteobacteria; order Lysobacterales; family Lysobacteraceae; genus Xanthomonas; species Xanthomonas sp. WHRI 7945. Next base: position 4,594 of record NZ_JAYIQP010000001.1, on the reverse strand, counting down.
GCGCGGCAGTGCGGCGGACCGGAGCGGCCGGACACGCCGGTCGCCGCGCCGATCCCGCTGGTGGCCAACGTGCTGTTCGAGTTCGACCGCGACGGCTACAAGGACATCCGCACCCATTCGCTGGAAAGCCTGGACCGCGCCCTGGCGCGCATCGCCGAAGAGAAGCTGACCCTGCAGAAGGTGGAGCTGGTCGGCCATGCCGACCGCATGGACGGCCGCGGCCACGACTACAACCAGGGTCTGTCCGAGCGCCGTGCGCGCACCGTGCGCGAGCTGCTGATCGGCCGCGGCATCCCCGCCGACCGCATCCGCTACGAGTACCGCGGCGACAGCCAGCAGGTGCAGCAGTGCGCCGGCGTCAAGCCGCGCGCCGCGCTGCTGGAATGCCTGCTGCCGAACCGCCGCGTCGAAGTGCGCCTGGTGGTCGGCCGCGGCGACTGATCCGCCGCGCCAGCTTCAGCCCCTCTCCCCCCGGGAGAGGGGTTGGGGTGAGGGTACGGCGGCGAAGCCCTCGCGATGTTTGGCCGCATCGAGCTGCGCCCGTACCCTCATTCGCCCCTTCGGGGCACCTTCCCCCAAAAAGGGGGCCATGGTCCCGAAGGGAGAAGGGAAGGCAGCGGCGCCGCACAGTGTCAGGCTTCAGCCCCTCTCCCCCCGGGAGAGGGGTTGGGGTGAGGGTACGGGGCGAAGCCCTCGCAATGTTCGGCTGCGCCAGGCTTCGCCCATACCCTCGTCCGCCCCTTCGGGGCACCTTCCCCCGAAAAGGGGGCCATGGTCCCGAGGGAAGAAGGAAGCGCGTCGTGCTGCCGATACCGTTGCAGCACAGCGCCAGGCTCAAGCCCCTCTCCCCCCGGGAGAGGGGTTGGGGTGAGGGTACGGGGGCGAAGCCCTCGCATGTTCGGCTGCACCAGGCTTCGCCCGTACCCTCATCCGCCCCTTCGGGGCACCTTCTCCCGATGGGAGAAGGGAAGCATCGCGCCGCCCATAACGCTCAGATGGGCCACAAGCCGCAGCACGACCACGGCTATGCTCAAGATTCTCCCGGCGCCGCCGCCATCATGGAGAAGCGAAGTCGCTTTCGCCGCCCGGGTCGGGCCGTCCATGAGGTCACGCGCATGCTGTCATTGCCACGCCTGCTGGGGCGCCACCTGGCCAAGTTCCTGTCCAAGCCGCGGCGGCACCGTTCGGAACTGCCGACCAGCCCGCCGCAGCTGCTGCAGGCGGCGCTGCGCAAGGGCGACGTGCTGCTGGTGGAAGGCAACAGCCGCTTCTCGACCGCGATCAAGTACCTCAGCCAGTCCACCTGGTCGCATGCCGCGCTGTACATCGGCGATCACCTGGGGCCGGCGGCGGACGCGGACGCGCCGACCTTCTGCGACGTGGACATCAACGTCGGCGTGCGCCTGGTCGGCCTGCGCGAGTTCGCCGGCCTGCACACGCGCATCTGCCGGCCGGTGGGGCTGCGCGCCGAGGAGATCGCGGCGGTGGTCGACTACATGGTCAGCCGGGTCGGCAACAGCTACGACCTGAAGAACATCTTCGACCTGGCGCGCTACCTGATCCGCACCCCGCCGCTGCCCTCGTCGGTGAAGCGCCGTTTCCTGGAACTGGGCAGCGGCGAACCGACCAAGGCGATCTGCTCGACCCTGCTGGCGCAGGCCTTCGGTGCCATCCGCTACCCGATCCTGCCGGGGATCGGCCACGCGCCGATGCCCGACGCGCAGGATGCGGAGATCCTGCACAACCGCCATCACAGCCTGTACCTGCCGCGCGACTTCGACGTCTCGCCGTACTTCGACGTGGTCAAGCCGCGCCTGCAGGCCGGCTTCGATTTCCATCGCCTGGTATGGCAGGGCGATGCCGACGAAGACGCGGCTGAGCGCCGACGCGAGCGCCAACCCGCGCCGCAGCCTGTCCTGTAGGGACAGGTGACGCTCGCAGACGCCGCCTGAAAAGTGAGCGAGCGCACAAAACGGTGCGCCCGATCACAACGCTTCAGCCCGGCAGCCGGCCAGGCGTCAAGTTTGAAATGCCTGTGGCCGATATCAGTGGATATACCTCACCGCATCGCCATCAGGATCGTCATGAATCCCATCCATTTCCTGCGCCGCCGCATCGCCAACCTGCCGATGTCGCGCAAGTTCGTCGTGCTGTGCACCCTGCTCGCCATCGGCGTGGTCCTGCTCGCGGTCGCCGCCGCGCGCCTGCAGTACCTGGACCTGGTCGCCGCGCGCAAGCAGAGCGTGAAGACGCAGGTCGACATGGGCATCAGCGTGATCGAGCACTACGCCGCCAAGGCCAAGCGCGGCGAGCTCAGCGAGCCGCAGGCGCAGGAGGCGGCGAAGGCCGCGCTCGCCGACATGAAGACCAACGGCGGCGTGGACTACTTCTTCATGCTCGACCCGCAGATGCGCATCGTCATGCATCCCAAGCGCAAGGTCGGCACCGACATGAGCGGCTACAAGAGCGATGCCGGCGAATACGTGTACCGCGACATCCGCACCGCGGTGACCAGCGGCGACGGCTTCAGCTACTACAGCGCGGCCAAGCCGGGCAAGAAAGAGCAGCTGCCGAAGATCAGCTACGCCAAGCTGTACCCGCAGTGGAACTGGGTGCTGGTGATGGGCGTCTATGCCGAGGACATCCAGGTCGAGGCGCTGGGCTTCACCAAGATCCTGACCGTGATCGGCGCCGGCCTGGTCGGCCTGGTGGTCGGGCTGTGCTGGCTGATCGCCAGCGCCATCGTCACCCCGCTGCGCGCTGCCACCCGCACCGCCGAGGCGATCGCCTCGGGCCGCTTCGACAACGCGATCAAGGTGGAGTCGCGCGACGAGACCGGGCAGCTGATGACCAGCATGCAGCAGATGCAGACCCAGTTGCAGCGCTTCAACGGCGAGATGCAGACGCTGGTGCGGCTGCAGCAGGGCGAGGACATCAGCCACCGCATGCCGGAGGATTTCCCCGGCGACTACGGCACCCTGGCGCGCGGCATGAACACCGCCCTGTTCGAACACCTGGACGCGATCATCGAAGCGATGACGATCATGGGCGAATACGGCCGCGGCGACCTGCGCCGCGACATGCGCCGCCTGCCCGGCCAGCGCGCCGCGCTGCACGAAGCGCTGGACGCGGTGAAGACCAACCTGTCGGCGATCAACGGCGACATCGCGCGCCTGGCCGATGCGGCGGCGCGCGGCGATTTCTCCGCACGCGGCGACGAGTCGCGCTACCAGTTCGCGTTCAAGGAAATGGTGGAAGCGCTGAACCGCTTGATGCTGCAGGCCGAAAGCGGCCTGGCCGACGTCGGCCGGATCATGGGCGCGATCGCCGACGGCGACCTGTCGCAGCGCGTGGACGCCAGTTACGAGGGCGCGTTCGGCCAGTTGGCCGAGGCCGCCAACCGCACCGCAGAGCAATTGACCTCGATCGTGCAGGGCATCCAGCGCTCGGCCGAGTCGATCAACACCGCCGCCGGCGAGATCGCCAGCGGCAACAGCGACCTGTCGGTGCGCACCGAGCAGCAGGCGGCGAGCCTGGAAGAGACCGCCGCGTCGATGGAAGAGCTGACCTCCACGGTCAAGCAGAACGCCGACAGCGCGCGCCAGGCCAACCAGCTGGTGCTGGGCGCCGGCGAAGTGGCCGAGAGCGGCGGCCGCGTGGTCGAGGACGTGGTCACCACGATGGCCTCGATCAGCGCCGCCTCGGCGCGCATCGCCGACATCATCGGGGTCATCGACGGCATCGCCTTCCAGACCAACATCCTGGCGTTGAACGCGGCGGTGGAAGCCGCGCGTGCCGGCGAGCAGGGCCGCGGCTTCGCCGTGGTCGCCTCGGAAGTGCGCTCGCTGGCGCAGCGCTCGGCGGCGGCGGCCAAGGAGATCAAGACGCTGATCTCCGATTCGGTGCAGGAAGTGGAGCAGGGCTCGACCCTGGTCGCGCGGGCCGGCACCACCATGGCCGAGGTGGTGACCTCGGTGAAGCGGGTCACCGACATCATGGCCGAGATCTCCGCGGCCAGCGCCGAGCAGAGCTCGGGCATCGAGCAGGTCAGCAAGACGGTGATGCAACTGGACGAGACCACCCAGCAGAACGCGGCGCTGGTGGAGGAAGCCACCGCGGCGGCGAAGAGCCTGGAAGATCAGGCCTCGGACCTGACCCGCGCGGTGGCGGTGTTCCGCCTCGCCGGCGGCGCCCAGCCAGTCGCCGTGGCCGCGCCGCGGCCGGTGGCCGTGCAGGCACCGGTCCGCGCGGTCGCCGCCGCGCGCGCGCCGCTGAAGAAGACGCCGGCACCGGCGGCGCGCCCGCTCGCGCGCAGCAAGGCCGGCGGTGCATTTGCGGAAAGCTCGGAGTGGGAAGAGTTCTGAGCCTGCGCCACGGCGCCGGCGACGCACGCCCACCCGTGCTGGTAACGACGCCGATGCCGCAACGCATCGGCGTCGTCGTTTCTGCGCTGGCCGCAGTTGCGGCCGCGGCGGTGTGATACCAGGCCGCGAGCGACGCAAGGCGATCCAGCGCGACCCGATCAAGACGACGCCACTTGTGGGAGCGACTTCAGTCGCGACGGGCCTTCCCGGTAGAGCCCGTCGCGACTGAA